>JAKZRT010000040.1:0-6365 GCA_047518005.1 Brevirhabdus sp. | reverse complement strand
ATAGATACATTTTCGCAGCTTCCTTCGTCCCGGAAGTAGAAATCGTGGAGAAATTCTTTTAGTCGCCGCACTGCCGGTCTCACATCAACCGGTTCTCTAATTCTCATATTGACAAAATATGATCGGGAAAAATCTGGAATTTGAACGACCACAATCGCATTTTCTAGCGACTGAATAGTACTGGGGTGTCTTTGAGACGCATTGATCTTTTGCCCTCCGACTTGGGTGACCTTGACTAAGTGAGTCACTTCCACGCCGATCCGGTTTTCAAGAGAGAAATCTGGGGCAGTTGCAACACCATTCGGTTCGTAAACAAAACCAGAAAAAAGTGTTCTTAAGTAGCTCTCTGTCGCTCTCTCAAGTCGATCCATCGGCTCACTGATCCAAGAAACTCCGCAGCTTCCGCGACCGGCTCGGATGCTTCAGCTTCCGCAGCGCCTTCGCCTCGATCTGCCGGATCCGCTCGCGGGTCACCGAAAACTGCTGGCCCACTTCCTCAAGCGTATGATCGGTGTTCATGCCGATGCCGAAGCGCATCCGCAAAACCCGTTCCTCGCGCGGGGTCAGCGACGCCAGCACCCGCGTCGTGGTCTCTTTCAGGTTCTCCTGAATGGCCGATTCCAAGGGCAGCACCGCGTTCTTGTCTTCGATGAAATCACCCAACTGGCTGTCTTCCTCGTCGCCGATCGGGGTTTCCAGGCTGATCGGCTCCTTGGCGATTTTCATCACCTTGCGGACCTTCTCCAAAGGCATCTGGAGTTTCTCGGCCAATTCCTCGGGCGTCGGCTCGCGGCCGATCTCGTGCAGCATCTGGCGCCCGGTTCGCACCAGTTTGTTGATCGTTTCAATCATATGCACAGGAATGCGAATGGTGCGCGCCTGATCGGCGATCGAGCGGGTGATCGCCTGGCGGATCCACCAGGTCGCATAGGTCGAAAATTTATAGCCCCGCCGGTATTCGAACTTGTCCACGGCCTTCATCAGGCCGATGTTACCTTCCTGAATAAGATCAAGGAATTGCAGGCCGCGGTTGGTGTATTTTTTGGCGATGGAAATCACCAGACGCAGGTTGGCTTCGACCATTTCCTTTTTGGCCTGGCGCGCCTCTTTCTCGCCCTTCTGGACCTGGCTCACGATGCGTCGAAACTCGGGGATATCGAGGCCCACATATTGGCCCACCTGAGCCATTTCCGTGCGCAGGTCTTCGACCTTGGCGGTCGAGCGTTCGATAAACGCCTGCCAGCCGCGCCCGGCTTTTTCGGTCATCCGGTCGAGCCACGTCGGGTCAAGTTCGTAACCGCGATATTCGTTGATAAACTCGCGCCGGTTGATCCGGGCCTGATCGGCCAGTTTTACCATCGAACCGTCGATCGACATAATCCGGCGGTTGATCCCGTAAAGCTGGTCGATCAGCGCCTCGATCCGGTTGTTGTGCAGGTGCAATTCGTTGACCAGTTCGACGATCTCGGCGCGCAGTTTCTGGTATTTGGTCTCTTCCCTGGGCGAAAACGACGCGTCTTCGTTCAGCGTCGCCGAGATGCGCAGGTCCTGCATGTCGGAAAGCATCGCATAATCGGCCGCGATCCGGCCGAGGGTTTCAAGCACCCGCGGTTTCAGCGCCGCTTCCATTGCCGCAAGCGACATGTTGACCTGTTCGTCCTCGTCGTCGTCGTCTTCGTCTTCGGTTTTTTCAATCGGGTTGCCGTCGGCATCCTGCTCGGGCTCGGCGTCTTCCGTGGCGGGTTTGGCGGCCTCGGTGTTCAGGCCCTCGACCACCGGCGCGTCTTCCGGTTCGTCGTCCATGCCACTGCCAAATGTCGCCTCCAGGTCAATGACATCGCGCAACAAAATGTCTTCGTTCAAAAGTTCGTCGCGCCAGATAGTGATGGCCTGGAAGGTCAGCGGGCTTTCGCAAAGTCCCGCGATCATGGTGTTTCGGCCGGCCTCGATGCGCTTGGCGATGGCAATCTCGCCTTCGCGGCTCAAAAGTTCGACGGTTCCCATTTCGCGCAGATACATGCGCACCGGATCGTCGGTGCGGTCGAGCTTTTCGGTCTCGGTCGCCGAAATCGCCACTTCGCGCGAAGACGACGCCTCGACCACGGCGGTTGAGGCCCCGCCAGGCTCGTCGGCCTCGTCATCTTCTTCGATAATATTGATGCCCATCTCAGAGAGCATCGACATCACATCTTCGATTTGCTCGGAACTGACCTGCTCGGGCGGCAAAACCTGGTTGAGCTGTTCATAGGTGATGTAGCCACGCTCGCGCGCCTCGGCGATCATCTTCTTGACCGCGGCCTGGCTCATGTCGACCATCGGCTCGTTTTCGGTGTCGTCTTTGCGGTCGTCGGTATCTTTGGGGGCCATGCCATGCTCCTGGAGGAGGTGATTCGGGCGCTGATTGTTGCGAATCATTAAGGGCGAATCACTGATTCGCCCACCCGTTTATGCGATTTTGTTTAGACTTCCGTCACCAAAAGATCACTTTTGGCGTCCGCCCGGCCCTTTGCCGAAGGCGATGCTGTCAAAGAGGTCGTGGGCAAGTTTTCGTTCTTCCCGGTCCATGCGCGCACCCGAGGGTGCAATATCGTATTCGGTCTTGTCGCGGCTCTGGCTGCGTTGCGCGCGATTATGCGCCTCGGCCGCTTGACCAAGCCGCCAGGTCAGCCCTTCGTCGGCGTCGCGGGTGATGTCTTCCTCGGCCTCCAGCATCTCTTTGCGGCGCCCGCGGCGCGCTTCGATCTTGGCAAACTCCTCGGCCAAACACATCCGACCCATTTCCGGGTCATCGGCGTGCCTGATGCCCGGCGCGATCTGCACATGGCGAAGCGAAAAGAGGTTTTCAAGGGTCGCCGGACCCTGGGTTTCGGTTATTTTCTCGCGGATTTCCGCAAGCGGCCCGAGACGCAGGATTTCAGCCGCGCATGCACGGTATTCGGGCAAGTGAAATTCGACCGTTTCAAGATCGGCCTCAAATTCGGCGATCAGCTTTGGTTGGGTGATCAGCGTCGCCAGAATGACCGCCTCGTGCAGCCGGTCTTCGGCATCGGTGGCCTGCGCCAGCATTGACGCGCGCGCGCCCTGCGTAGGCTGGGCGGCGGGCTTTTGGGGGCGCCAATTCCGTGGCGTCTGGCCCGGGCGCGCAGTTCCCAAAAGCAGCCCCCTGAGACGCTTGATCTCGGCCGCATAGTGGTTGCGAACCGACGGGTCCTGGATCTGCCGGAGCACCTCGCGCAATCGTTTGTCCAGGCCGGCGCGGCGTTCTGGGCTGTCCAGAACGCGCGCTTCGGTTTCGCGTTGCCAGAGCACCGACAAAAGCGGCCTTGCCCCGTCAATCGCCTGCGCCATAGCGGCGCGACCCCCGGTGCGAATAATATCGTCGGGGTCCTTGCCTTCGGTCAGGATGACAAAGCGCAGCGCCCGTTCCGGAGCCAGGTGCGGCAGCGCCAAGTCGATCAGCCTTTCGGCGGCCCGCTGCCCCGCCGTGTCGCCATCAAGTGCGATCACCGGCTCGGGGTGGATACGCCACATCAGGCGCAGCTGGTCGTCGGTGATCGCGGTGCCGAGCGGTGCCACCGCAGCCTCGAACCCAGCCCGCACCAGGGCGATCACGTCCATATAGCCTTCGGCGACGATCAGCGGCTGGCCTTTCCCGGTCGCCACCCGTGCGGGTCCGAGGTTGAAAAGCGTGCGGCCTTTGTCAAAAAGGTCCGTTTCCGGCGAATTCAGATATTTGGCGCGCGCGTTGGGGTCCATCGCCCGGCCACCCAGCGCAATCGCCCGCCCGCGTCCGTCGCGGATCGGGAACAATATCCGCCCCCGGAACCGGTCGTACGGCGCGCCGCCGTCGTCGGGTTGCGCGCAAAGACCTGCATCAATGATCAACTCGGGGGACACGCCCTTGCCGGTCAGGTGGGTGAACAGCCCCTGCCGCGCGTCGGCGGCAAAGCCAATCTCGAACCGATCAAGCGCCGCGTCGTCAAATCCCCGGCCCGCCAGATAGTCGCGCGCCGGGGCCGCCGCCGCGGTTTTCAGTTGCAGCCGATAGAACCGGACAGCCGCTTCCATGACCTCGGCCAACTGACTGCGCCGGTCGGCGCGCGCGGCTTCCTTGGGGTCGGCGCGGGGCACCTCCATTCCGGCCTCCTGGGCCAGAAGGCGGATGGTGTCCATAAAATCGAGGTTTTCGGTCTCGCGCACGAAATTGATCGCGTCGCCCTTCGCGTGACAGCCAAAGCAGTAATAAAACCCCTTGCGGTCATCGACGTGAAAGCTGGCGGTCTTTTCCTGGTGGAACGGGCACGGCGCCCACATGTCGCCCTTACCCTGGTTCGATTTGCGCGCGTCCCAGATCACTTTGCGACCCACCACCTGAGCCAGCGAGGTGCGGGTGCGCAGTTCATCGAGAAATCCGGGTGGCAGACTCATATCTTGGATTAGCGCGCGGTGCCGACCGGAGTCGAGTCGAGAGCTTGGATGTGACGCGCCGCAATTCTGCCCATTTCTTGCCAGTTATCGCCCCAGAGCCGCCGCAAAACTGCCCGTTTCACCGGTCATGGTCCGCCCGGGGCCAGTAGGGGATGCACGATGATGCGCAAGCTGCGGCGGATTCTGAGACGGTTCACCTGGATCAGCTTTATGACCACCTTTCTCGGCACGGTGCCAGCCTACACCGAGGTCGGATCCTATCTGGTTGGAAAGCGCCCCATCACCCAGCCTACCGGTGCGGCAGGCCTTTGCGAACGCTATAATTGGGCCTGTGCAACCAGCAGCACCCGCGCTGGCGGCCAGTACGATGGCTTTGATAATAAAGACCTGACACGCGTGCGCCGGATCAATTCAGCCGTCAACCGCCGCACCCGTCAGATTGCCGATCAGCGGCAATACGCCCGCCCCGAACACTGGGCCCTGCCAACCCGGCGCGGCGGCGATTGCGAAGACTTCGCGCTCTTGAAAAAGTACCGACTGATCCGCGCCGGCATCCCGGCCGAGCGGCTGTTGATCGCGACCGTTCTTGACCGCCGCATGCGCGGCCACGCGGTGCTGGTGGTGCGCACTCATCGCGGCGACATGGTGCTGGACAATCTGACGAGCCGCGTCAAACCCTGGCTAAAGACCGGCTATACATTCATGAAAATGCAGAGCCCCAGCCGCCCCGGCAGCTGGGATGCGATTCTGGCCGGCGGATTAATGATCAAGCCAAACCGCGCCGAACCCACTGCGGTTGCGAGAAACTGATCCCAAAATGACATGCGGCGTGCGACCTAGGTCGCACGCCGCAGGGCCCCCACCCTAATCGGCCACCTATAACGGGTTGCCGGTTCTGTCTGGGTCACTTGGTGGCGACCCTCCCAGAGCCCCCCATCTGGGTCTTGCCCCGGTTTCCCCGGGCAACGGCGTTGTAGCTGCCGTAACTCTGCGGCCACCGGCGGATGTCGAACACGCGCCAGCGGCCAATTCTAGTGCCCGATCAGGGCTTGCCCTTGACCTTGAAGGTCTTTGGATTGGCAGGCTGTTCCTGCGCCGGGCCACGTTCCTGGCTTGTCGACGAGGCACCAGTCGAACCTGGCTCGGTCGAACCGCTCACACCGTGGTGCTTGTCGGTACCGGTCGGATTCTCGGTTGCTTTGCCAACCGGTTTCTTGTTGCCAGGGTTGCCGCCCTCAGTCGGCTGCGGGCATTCTTCACCCTCGCACGGGCATTCTTCACCTTTGCATGGGCATTCTTCGCCTTCGCATGGCCCACAATTCGGTCCGGTGCATTCATTGCAACCAGGTCCGGTACACGGTTCGCAATTCGGCCCGATACAAGTTGACCCGGTCACGTCAGGACAATTCTCAACAATCCACGCCAGTATCTCGCCGAAATCGTCGCGCTCGCGCAGCAGCACCATAATCTCCGCCGGAATTTCCGCTATGCTGCAGACCTGCTCGAGAACCTCCTCGAGCGAGGCATTGGCGTCCGACAGAACTTCCTCCGGTGAAACCGTGAACTTGTCGTAGGTCTCTTCGGCCTCGACCAGCAACGCCTGCGACTGCGCCGAAAACGCAGTGGCGAGCGAAATGATCAATAATCCGGCAAACGCCAGAATCGTCTCGTTTATCGTAAATGTTTTCATAGCCCCATCCACCAAAACACACGGTGGCCCTTTGTTGTGAACCCAACAGAGCCTCATTTATGCCTCAATCCGGCCAAGATGGTCAAATTTCGGCGTAATTATTGTCGGTAATACCAACGGCATTTAACATTGACCGATATGGGCCCATTTTCGCATTCCGATTGATGTGATGGTTTCGGGCTGTGCGACGAGCTTGTTCCAAGCTTCGCATCCAGCATCGACGATGGCATTGTAGTCTTCGAACACG
>JAKZRT010000039.1:0-5459 GCA_047518005.1 Brevirhabdus sp. | reverse complement strand
AAACCTCCTCGAACTTCATCAATCTCAGTCCCTGTACCTGCTCCGTCCGACGCATCGCCTCCCTCCATGGCTTGGAGGCGTTCTAAAACCGGACAGATCATCTGGTACATAAACCGGACATATCGCGTGTTACCGACACCCGGTTGGGATGGCGGTTGACACCAGGGCTCGACCGGCGGGCGCGGCGCCAGCGAGGCGGGCGGCGGTTATGACGTTGCGGCCAAAAACCGACACATCGCGGAACAGGCCCTTTGCGGCTTCAACAGTACTGATGTAGATCGCGCCGCGATGCAGGCCGACGCCCACCTCCAGCGGTAGTCCGTCGCCGGTCGCAACCTTCATCGCAATCAACGCTTTCGCCGCCGCCAGCGCTTTTTGCGCGAAGTTGACCCCGACAAACCCCGGCGGCCAGACCGCAACCACGCAATCGCCGTAGAACGCCATGATGAACCCGTCATTGTCGGTGATGATCTCGATCGCCGCGTCCAGAAACGCCGTCACTCTTTCCGACACCTGCTGCGGCGTGGCCCCCTCGGCGAAGGCGGTCGAGTTGCGGATGTCCACGAACAAGATGGCCATATCGACCTCGGCCCCGCCCGGGAATGTGCTCAGAAACCCGTCGCAGGCCGCGCAATAATGGTGGTTTCGGCTGGACGGCGCTTTGCCCCTGCGCCCGAACCACCAACCGCCGATACCCTTGAACGGAACCAGACAGAGCCGACAGCGCGGCGGGCTGGGAACCACCCGGTGCAATTTATGTTGTTTCATCAGATCCGGATGCCCGTCGGCAAAAATTGTATTCCAAAGCTCGGCATTTCCGTCTTCCTGAGTATAGGCTTCGCTCATTTCGGTGATGTCCAGTATTTCCTCGGCATTTCAGTTATATACAGGTTTTGGCCGTGATGTGGATCAGTTTCTGGCGAATTGCACACCGCTGTGGCCGCCAGGTACGTAGGACCGGCGATAACCGTGTGCGCGTCGCCCTGTCCGCGATAGAGCATCCGAACCGGCGCGCCCTTGTCAAACATCGGTCCCTTTTGCCAGCTTTCCGGGTCGTACATGTCGATGTCTGCCGCCGAGGCGCGAATGCCCGCCTCGAGCAGCGCAATATCGACCCAATCGGGCGTTTCGGCGAGGCTGAGAACGCAATCGAAATCGGGGCCCCAGGCGGGCGCATCCGTGGCCCCGGTGGCGCGTTCGGCGGTTTGGATGTTGGTCATGTGGAACTCGTCGCCCTTGCCCCAGATCATGAACGACGGATGATCCGGTCGCGTGTCCCCGTGCGAAAACGGGCGGAACAGAACGACGCGCTTGATCTCGACTTCGACCTCTTCAATCGCCGGTTGGCACCGGGTCGAGGCCCAGGGGAAAAAGTTGTGATCGGCCAGCTCTTCCTCGCGGATCGGCCGCAACCCCTGATAGATGTTGCCAAGAAATGTCGGCCGCGCACCAGAGGCCAGATCAGGCACGGTCATCAGGGTGATGCCACGCGATTTATCTTCTTCGGCGTTACACAGAACAAAGCTGTCGTCGGGATAGGTGCGGCGCAGATCTGACAGCCGGTCGTGGTGCTTTCTATCTTTCAGTTCAAACTGGTAAACCAACTGGTACTTGTGGATTTCGCAGTGATACTGGGTCATGTGGACCCCAAAAAGCGTTGTGTCGCCCGCGATTGTAAACGCGTGCTGATGCGGCGGGTTGGTGATTTTGTGGGTCTCGCCGTGGTGGGCGTTCAAATGTACCATCGAATTAATCCTGTCCTAAGGGTGTCAAAGGCCGTGGCGGTCGATCACTTCGGCAACCGCTTCTCGCAGAGTTCTATCTAGCACGCGCATCAGTTCGGGGATCATGCTGCCTTGCGAGGTCGCGGTGATCCAAGGGTTCTGCATGGTCGAGATCAGGAACCGCAGCGGCACACCCGGCGCGGCCTTCAGCCCAGCCCGCTGCGCGAAGGCGTCGACAAAATCCTGCCCGGTGACGCATGGATCATAGGCCGACGCGGTGACGAACATTGGGCGGTCGGGCGGGCGCTTGCCCTCGTCGCTTTCCAGCGACAGGCGGTGATAGATCAGATCGTTAAGCTCGTTCATCAGCCCGATGTCTGTGTTGGTCCCCGATCCAGTTCGAAAGTTGGCGGCATAGGCGAAAACCGTCAGATCGGGGCCAAGCCGCCGAAAAAGGGTTTTCAGATCGGGCTCTTCGCGGAAAAGCGCCATCAGTCGGTCGTTTTCGGGTGGCACCAGTTTGTCGCGGATCAGACGCCGTTGGGCGTCCACCTCGATCGCTGTCTTACCGTCCACCTCGGCAGGCAACCGGATCAGCGGGGTGATCGTATAGGGCGTCTTGGCATCGCCAAGTGTAACGGTCGCGGCATAGAACCGCTTGGCCCCGAAAACGCAGCGCCCCAGCAACCGCCCATAGCCCGATGCATCGGGCGGGATCACCGTATGCGACAACAGCACGGCCACCGCCGCCGCGCCGGGTCTCGAGCCTTCGATGCCATAGACACCCACGGTCGGGGCCGCGCCGTCGTGATAGACGACCGGCGATTTGACCGAGATCAGATCGGGCAGGCGATGGTCGCGATAACTTAGGCAGCCGGCGGGATAGGGTATGAACCCCGCCTTGTGCGGATCGACCGTGATCGTGTCGGCGCGCGCCATCGCACCCAGATGCCGGGCGGCGTGATCGCCGAGCGCCTCTTGCGGGGCCGGATCAAAGCCGAAGGTCTGGCTGGGGTCGTCGGGGGCGTTGGTTCTGGGCGGGCGCAGCATCGACGCAAAATATCCGCCCCAGGCTGCATCAGCGTGGATCGCGAAGGTCAGCCCGCGTTCGCTGTATTCGCGTCGGATCGCCGCGATATCGTCTAGCGGGTCAACCGCGCCCTCGCCGGTGGTACCGGTCACGGCGACCACCTGCGCCACCGGTCGGTGGCTTGTCAGCGCCTCTTCCAAACCACGCCGCAGCGCGGGCAGCTGCATCCGGCCGTCCGCGTCAATGGGCACCGCGCGAACCTCGGCCATGCCCAGCCCCAACAGACCGGCGGCCTTGACCCAGGAATAATGCGCGGTGGCAGGGGCGAAGACCACCGGCGTATCGCGCACGGTGGACAAATAGCGGCGGTGAAACACCAAAATCCCGAGGCTCTGGATCGTCCGTTCGCTCAGCGCGTCCGACAGCACATCTTCGTCAAGGCCCGAGGTTTCGATGATCCGCGCGGTCAACGACAGACGCTCGGCGATTGGAAGGTTCATCTGTTCCCACCGGGTCAGATCCAAAAGCCGTATCCGCCGACCCCCGCCGGTTCGCACCGTGACGTCCCTGCCGTTCGCCAGCCGCGCGTCATCCTCAAGCGCTGCCGAAATTGAAACTGCGTGATATGCCAGATTTCGGGCAGCCCACATCGCTTCGGCATTCGCCACCGACCCGTCGCAGGTGATATGGCCCCAGGGCGGAATATCGCCATCCAGGTCATAGCCCAGCATCCGGCACAATTGCCGCGCCACCTCGATCTCCATCGCCGTGGTGACCGGCGACGCCTCGGCGGCGACATTGTTTTGATTAAACAGCATCCCGGCGAAATATCCGACCGCACCGGGCAGGGTGACATCCCAATACATATGGCTTTGGTTGCGATAGGACGCCAGCGGCGTCGACCCCGAAAGTGACCGCAAGATATCGCCCAGCGCCTTTTCGGTCTGCGCGCAGGTCGCCTTGTGAGCGCTGCCCTCCATCGCTTCCTTGGTGGCAAAGGGCGGATCTTTCGGGGCGTAATCCACGCGAAAATCCGAATGCGCGGCGACCGCCTGTTGCACCAGTTTGGCAAGAAACGCCCGGTTCTCGGCCTTGGGCCCCAAAAACCACGCGGTCGGTGCGGGTGTCCCGGCGGGTGGTAGGCTCTTGATCGTCTCGACGGTCAGCCGATGCGCCGCGTTCAGAATATCCTTGGTCATATTTTCCCCCTCGAATGATGCGACGTTAACCGATTTCCGAAATGTGTAGGGCCAAAAAATGCGAAAGCGAGTGACGCGCGTCACACTACCGACGATCGCGGTCGGGGTATCAGGGGTGGCGTCGTTGCAGAATTCGGTCCTGCGCCATCAGGGTGAGAGCCATGACCACGACGCCGAGCGGGATCAGCAAGCGGACAAAACTGGCGGTGTTGGAAATAATCGCGCCAACCGGTCCGATTATTGCCCACCAGACGGGTTCAGATTGTCGGCCCGGATTGCAGGGCATCTAAAGTCCGCAACCGCCACTCTGACAGCGCCTCGCCATAGAGGCGGGCGCGCTGAAGAAAGTCATCCGGACCATGTCCCCTGTCCAGTGCCCACGCCATTGTGCAAACTCCCAGAATTCGGGGCCAGAGCATGTCGATAATCTCGTGATCGCTTGTCGTGAACTCGGACCAAAACTCGCCCTGCACGCCGACAATCCGGTCAGCGGCATCGCCAAGCGCACCCGGAACCGGGTTCCAGTTGACCGTCTCGGACAGTGGAACAAAGGCCGCCCAGGCCGCCCCCCAATCATCGGCCCGATCCGTTTGGGCCATGTCCAGGTACAAGTGCTGGGCCGGGCACATGACAATATCGTATCCCGCCTTGGCGGCCGCGATCCCCGGTGCCTGACCCGACCAGCTGAACAACAGCGCATCATTGCCGATCCCGCCGTTGTTCCCACGCGCGGCTTCTTCCCAGGCGGCGGGTTTCTTGCCCCGCGCGTTTAACCCGCGCGCCAGCCGTTCCATCATCCAACCTTGCAGATCATCGGTGGTCACCAGCCCTTCGCGTGCTTTCAAACTGTCTGCGGCGGGCGAGCCCGACCACATGTTTTCCGGCGGTTCATCGCAACCCAGATGAATGCGCTCGAACGGAAATATCTCGGCAATTTCATCGATCAGCGCCTCGACCACTTCCCAACCCCGCGGCATCGCCGGGTTGATGGTGTTGCGTTCATATCCTTGCACGCTGACCTCACCGCTGGTGTCCTCGGGGTCGCGCAATCCGGGGATTGCGGTATTCAAAGCAAGCGCGTGCGCCGGCACCTCGATCTCGGGCATGATCTCGATGTACAGGGCTTTCGCATGCGCGATCAGTTCGGCTGCAAAGCCCTTGGAATAAGTGCCGCCGCTCGCAACGCCGCCGCCGAAAACGCCGGGGATCGGGTGGCCATCGCCGCGCATCGCGGTCTCGTGCCAAAGCTCGGGCAGGCAATCGAGTTCAAGCCGAAACGCTTCGTCATCGGAAAAATGCCAATGGAACCGATTCAGTTTCAAGAATGCCATCAGATCGATCAGCCGCATCAGGGTGTCGGGCTGGTAGTAATGGCGCGCGCAATCCAGGTGCTGGCCGCGCCATGCAAAGCGCGGACCGTCGGTCACCTCGCCAAGAGGCAGTTGGCCATCATACAAAGCGCGCAGGTTCAAAAGCGTGATCGCGGCGTAAAAGACGCCCGCGTCA
>JAKZRT010000038.1:0-4996 GCA_047518005.1 Brevirhabdus sp. | reverse complement strand
TGGTCAAGATCGCCGATGGCGAAGACTATAAGACGCCCCCAACCATCGATGACCCGGCGATATTGGATGAAATCGCTGCGGCGCTGCGCAGGCTGGGATTCGCCGGGGGCTGAGCCAACAGGCTTGCCGCAGGTCGTCCGCATCGCCTAGGGTCGGCCAAAAGGGGGCAGCGAAAATGGGATCGGTTCTTATCATACTCCATATGCTTTCGTTTGCCGTGGCAATCGGCGGCGGCGTGGCAAACATGATCGCCGCAATACAATTGAAATCGGCACCGCCCGAGGCATTGCCGCATCTTGGAACAGTTCAAAAACGGGTTGGGCGCCTGTCCTTTCTGGCGCTGATCCTGCTCTGGGTTACCGGCGGCTGGATGATGAACCTGGCCGGTGGGGCGGCGGCAATGCCCATAGTGTTCTGGGTCAAAATCGCGGTGGTGGTCGTCTTGACCGTGGCGTCGCTGTTGTTGCAGTGGCACGTGTTCCGAGCCGCGCGCGCCGGTGGTCCGCCACCTGCTGCGACCATGGCGCGCCTGGGTCAGATCGCGGGGCTCTGCGCTGTACTTGCGCTCGTTCTGGCGGTGGTGGCGTTTCGCTAGAGGGCTTTCCCGCATCATATTCCCAGAAATACACCGGTGAAGGGGCGGCGAGAGGCCGGCCTCGCCCCGCGTGGCCATCCGAGAAATCAGACGAACTGTTCGCGGATCAGCCGCTCTTCCAACCCGTGGCCGGGGTCAAATAGAATGCGGTGCGCCACGCCCGGGTCCGAGGCAACTTTGACGCTCAGCACCTTGCCGACCGACCGCGAATCCGCCTCAGCCATGGCCGGGCGCTTTTCAGGTTCGAGCACTTCGAATCTGACCCGGGCCGACTTTGGCAGCAGCGCGCCGCGCCAGCGGCGTGGCCTAAAAGCCGCAACTGCGGTCAGCGCCAGAACATCCGAGCCGATCGGCAAGATGGGCCCGTGGGCGGAATAATTGTAGGCGGTCGATCCCGCTGGTGTCGACAACAACGCGCCGTCGCACGACAATGCGTCCAGACGCATCCGGCCATCGACCCAGATCCTGAGCTTGGCCGCCTGGGGTCCGGCCCGCAAAATGGAAACTTCGTTGATCGCAAGATCGTGCCGGTTCGCGCCATCGGCACAGACCGCGGTCATGGCCAGTGGGTTGATGATCGTCTCTTCCGCCTGCGCCAGCCTATCTTCCAGCGCTTCAAGGACGAATTCGTTCATCAAAAACCCGACGGTCCCGCAGTTCATGCCGTAGACCGGCACGTTCAGATTGCAGGTTTCGTGCAAGGTTTGCAGCATGAAACCGTCGCCGCCGAGCGCCACGATGACTTGCGCCTGATCCGCCGCAACCTGCCCATAGGCGGCCGAAAGGGCAGCCTGCGCGGCCTGCGCCTCGTCGCTATCGCTGGCCAGAAATGCAATGTTCGGCAAGGGTCTTTCCTGACATTTTCCGTGCCGCCAGATTGCGCCCCTTGGCGCAAAAGACAAGGGTCCGACCGGCGTTTGTTGCCGGTCCTGCGTCGCTTTCGACCCTTTCAGACGTAAAGTCCATAAGGTAGACAACCCCAGCAGCTGACCCAAAGCGGCCTATAAACTCGGACGCTCGCATGACCGACTTCACCAGAATTCTCGACGTCGCGCAGTGTCGGCGGGTCGCGCTTCACGTCGATATGTGACGGGCATGGCGCTTGCCAGAACCGACATTTCCAGCGACGGCACCGCGCCTGCCCTGCTGATCGCGCATGGGCTGTTTGGATCGGCGCGGAACTGGGGGGCGAGTGCAAACCGGCTGTCGGCGCGCGGGCCGGTGGCGGCAGTGGACATGCGAAATCACGGGGCCAGCCCGTGGCTCGACAGCCATTCTTACCACGATCTGGCCGACGACCTGTTGGATGAATTGGCACCTGGCGGCGATCTATTGGGCCATTCCATGGGCGGCAAGGCAGCGATGGTGGCTGCCCTTTCGGCCCCCGATCGGGTTCGAAGGGTGATCGTTGCGGACATCGCACCGGTTGCCTATTCGCATATAGATCAACAACTTGCTCTGATTGACGCGATGCGCGGGCTTGACCTGGGTGCGGTGACCACGCGGCGCCAGGCCGATCTGGCGCTGGCCGGGCGAATTCCCCAGGCTCCGGTGCGCGCCTTTTTGCTGCAATCGCTGGACCTGGGTGAAAAACGCTGGCGGCTGAACCTGGACGTACTTGCCGGCGAGATGAAGAACATTCTTGGATTTCCGGATGTTAGCGGCGAATTCCCCGGTCCGGCACTCTTTCTGACCGGGGCCGACAGCACCTATGTTCTGCCCGAGCACCGCGACCGGATACGGTCGCCTTTCCCGCGGGCGCGGTTTGCCAAAATTCCCGGCGCCGGGCATTGGCTGCACGCCGAAAAGCCGCGCGAATTCGTGGCTGCCGTAGCGGTTTTTCTGGACGCCTGAATGCGTCGCGCAAAAGTCGGTTCTGTCACGTTATGGCTTGATATTATTTGGAATTAATACCGCTTGGCGCGCGGCGAGGGGCGCGTTTGCGGCCTAGTTCCGAACCGCGCTGACAACCGAATCCGCAACCCGGTTTGCGGCCGTCATACCGCCCAGATTGGTGCTTTTGGTCCCCGAGGTCGTGGGCGTGCGCGAAAAGCTCGGCAGGCCGCCTTCGGGCATCAGTGCTTGCAAATAGGGTCCTGTGGTGGGGTCCTGCCACAGCGTAAAGCCGGCAAAACCGGCCACGACGAGGCTCAAAGCGAAAATAATCCGGCGCATTTTACTGTCCTTGCTACTGGTACTCGGCCCGAGATGTAACCGGCCAATATGGCGGTTTTGTGGATTACCTCAAATTCTACGCAACGCATGGTTTGTATGGAGAATTCTCGCCGTCCCTACCCCCGCGTGCGCCGGCTTTTTCACAATTGACGGAAAGTTTCGGGTGCTGGCATCGGCATTTCGCAGGGCGCGCGGGCAAGACCGGATTTATCCCGCTGCCGGTCTCGTGCCAAGCCAAGCAAAACCGGAGGGCCGAGCATGACCAAACCATTTTTCCTTATCCTGGGACTGAGCTGCCTGACCCTGCCCCTTGCCGGCTGCGTCGCCCTGGCGGTTGGTACGGCGGGCGTTGTGGTGGTCGACGAGGTCATCGAAGATCGGCAAGGCGGCGACGGGCTGTTCTGAGGGGCGCGCGGGCGCTCCACACCGGAAATCTTTACGTTTTGACCCCAGGCTGGGGCCAACTTTGCACCTTTTGACCCCGCGCCTGCGCGGGGTTTGTACATTTCGACCCCGGCCATTTGATGATAAAAATCACCTCATCCGACCTGCGCAAACGCATGGGCGAAGCTTTGTCCGCCGTCCAGCACGACACCCGTCTGCTGATCGAACGGCACGGGCGGCCGGTGGCGGTTTTGCTGTCGATGGCGGATTACGAGAAATACTCCGACGCGATGGACGTGACCGAAGGGTGGTTCACCCAGCCCAACCGATTTGCCCGCTACGAAGACGGGCTGGTCGCACGCGCGAAGACCCGCGAGGAACGGACACGCGAGGCGGGGCTTTTGGCCAAGACCCTGCCGGCAGTGAAGCGCCGCCTGGCGTCGGGCAAGGACGGGTTGGATGCCCAGGATGTTGCTCGTCTTGAGGCGCATCTGGCGGGGCTGAAGGGCGCGGTTGCCCAGGCCGAACAGACGGCCGAACCGGTGGAGACGCCGACCGAGCCTGCGCCGCCACCCGAGCGGAAGCGGCGGTGGTGGTGTTTATGGTCGGGCGCGTGATTTCACGCGCCGTTAACCATGATGGCGCAAAGTTTGGGACATGCCGAATTACCGCCGTCCGAACGTTACCGGGGCCGCCGTGTTTTTCACCCTCAATCTGGCCCGGCGCGGGTCGTCGTAGTTGGTGGATGAGATCGGGCGATTGCGCGAAGCGGTGCGGGTGACGCGTAGCGAACGGCCATTCGCAGTCGACGCCTGGGTGATTTTGCCCGATCATCTGGATTGCGTGTGGACGTTGCCCGCGGGGGACGCCGATTTTTCGACTCGGTGGGGCGCGATCAAAGTGCGGTTTTCAATATCATGCGGTAGGGCGGGATTCATGCCGGCGAAACCGGTTGGCCGCGCGAACAGCGGGGTGAACCCCGCCCAACAGCGCAAGGGTGAGGTCGGTTTGTGGCAGCCAAGGTTTTGGGAGTGAGGAGCGCCCGGAAATCGGTCCAGTGGACCGGTTTCAGCGCCGAACGGGCGGACCCCCGGGACGTGATTTCACGCACCGTCGAAGTGGATGTTTTTGTTGGAGCGGTGCTTGCAAGCACGCACCCTACGGCTTGCTTCCGCACTCAGTCAATTTCGAGTTGGCTCGCCCTATCACGCAGCTCCTGAATTGCCTTTTCGCTCAATCCCGCTCCAAACACGCTCGAATTGCTGATAATCAAGCTATCATCTGCGGCGTTTCTCATAACAATAACATACCGCTCACGCCTAGCGATAAAATTACTAGCCATCGTTGAGACTTCTTGATCGCTCAAAAAACCGCCAAGCGAAATAAATTCCACTGACACAACCTCTGACGGTGGCACTACGATTCCCGATATGCTTTTTGATTTGGTTCGTAGTGGAAGTGAAATTTTTTCACCGCTACCATTGGTAGACATCAAAACTGAAGTTGGTGCAAGCGTTGTTGGTTCTCTGCCGGAATTGTACACATCAACCGTCGCGCTCCAATCATGCGAAATTGGTGGCAAGGATTCGACGTTTTGCAGAGCCGCGAAAACTTTGTTTCTAAATGCATCAGATTTCGCAATATCTGCCTCTATGCTAGGAATATACCGCAAGACATGTTCATCCACCAGTTCTTGGGTTGGTGATGTCGGTAACACGCGATATGTCCGGTTTATGTACCAGATGATCTGTCCGGTTTTAGAACGCCTCCAAGCCATGGAGGGAGGCGATGCGTCGGACGGAGCAGGTACAGGGACTGAGATTGATGAAGTTCGAGGAGGTT
>JAKZRT010000037.1:0-7391 GCA_047518005.1 Brevirhabdus sp. | reverse complement strand
TTACGAAGGTGGCGGGCATCAAAGTCGCGACGAAGCGGAACACTGGCTGGCATGGCGATCCTCCTTTGCCAACCTTGAATCAGATCAAAACCGATTTGGGAATCCCCACAGAGTCAGAAATTGATGCCGTTGGTATAAGTGATGCCCACTGGGTCAGCACGTTGGCCGACACACGGGGCGCGCGAACCCGTCGTTTGACCCGCCCGCATTCACAGGCCTCTGCAAAGTAGTGAGCCGCGCGTCGCCCGCGTAGCGAGGGGCGCTGCCCCTCGCGCTCCCCAGAGTATTTGTGGAAGGATGATAATATAAAGGGCGCGACGCCTTAGTCTTTTGTTGGTCTAGAAATCTCGGCCAAAGGTTCGCAGCGCGACTGCCGAAGTCAGGCGCACTACATATCTTGCGCCTCTGGCGCTCAATTTTTCCGAGAAGACCCGATAATCCGATCTCAGGCCTTCAGGTTACGCGCCGAAGCCTTGATCGCGTCGTATTGCCCCGAGGGGCGGAACCGCCACAGATAATCGGGCAGAACCGTTTCGGCGGCGGTCGGCGTGATCCCCAGATCGGAAAAACTCAGTGCCCCGTCGCCGACAACATTGTCGTGATAAAGCGCGCGCAGCTGGTCGCGGGTCAAAATCCGGTTTCGAACCAGGCCCAGGGTGACGGCCTGCAGCAGGTCAAGGCCAAGTGCGCTCAGCCACGCGACCCACCGGGGAAGGTTCGCCACCAGTCGCCGCCTGTGGATGACGCCCAGCATGCGCTGCATCAGTTCGGACAACGAGGCCACGTCGGGCCCGCCAAGTTCATAGATCCCGCCGCCGGCATTGCCGGTGACCCCCAAGGCCGCCGCCTGCGCCACGTCGTCAACATAGACCGGCTGAAACCGGGTGGCCCCACCGGCGATCGGCAAGATCGGCCCGAACCGCGTCATTGCCGCAAAGCGGTTGAAAAAATCATCTTCGGTGCCAAACACGACCGACGGTCGCAGGATCATCGCTTGGGGCATGAATTTCTGAACCAGCGCCTCGCCGCGCGCCTTGGTCTGCTGATAGATGCTGCCTGAGGCCGCATCGGCCCCGATGGCCGAGATGTGAACCATCCGGCTCACCCCTTCTTCGGCAGCTAACCGGGCAATCCGGCCCGCGCCCTCGGTCTGAACCGCCTCGAAATTATTCGCCCCGCGTGCGTCGAATGTGCCGACACAATTGACCACCGCATCGGCCCCGATCAGGGCCGATCGGACGCTGGCATCATCGCGGATATTGGCCAGCACCGGCTCGACCTGACCGACCGAACCATAGGGTTTGACAAAAATCGCCTCGTTCGGTCGCCGTACCGCAACCCGAACCCGCCATCCCTCTGCCGCCAGCCTGCGCGCAATGTAGCGACCGACAAATCCGGAACCACCGAAAATCGTCACAAGTCTGGACATCGCATATTCCCGTCAGCACTGCTTGCCTGCGGTCTACCGGGCTGACATCGCTCAGACAAGGCGCAAATCAGCGCGCCCCGGAAGACCGCATGCAGGCTCGACGAACTGTGGCGCCGGTCGCGAAATTCGGCTAGGCTGCGACTCAGGAGGGCATCGGCATGAATGCAGATCCACCCGATCAGAGCGGCCGGGACAGACCCGGCAATCCGGACACCCGCAGCGCGTCTTGAAACCCGGCACGACCGGACGTTCACTGAAGAAAATCAACAAAGCCGCTGTCTCCCGGTACGACGCGTTGTGGGCTCCAACTGAATCCCGTTGACAGCCAATCTTTCCCCCCTTAAAGCGCCACGTCACGACACCTGCCCAGGTGGCGGAATTGGTAGACGCGCTAGCTTCAGGTGCTAGTATTCGCAAGGATGTGGAGGTTCGAGTCCTCTCCTGGGCACCACTAATTTAGAATAAATTGTTTAATTACAGCTCTTTATCATAATATTAACTGATTTGATCCACCCAATAGGCCGCCCCCGCGACCTACACACGCACCGTCGTTGGCACCGCAGGATTATTCTAATGCCTTCTATTCGGAATTCAGGCCGCCGCCGGAATCGGCGTCGAGTTTTTCAATCAGATGTGCTGCAACACCGTCTGGATCGGGCGCTGTTTCGACCTATTCGGCCAGATAATCGGCAAATTGCATGTTGATGACATTCCCCATCGGGCTGGGATATTGTTGGTGCCGCGGACCATACGCACGTCGATTGCGCGCATCAATCTCGCCGGCATCCAGCCGTCCATCTTGGTTCGCGTCAATGCGTGCAAAACGATCCACGCTCATGCGCCGTCCCGGTTTGCTGTCCTTCAGCTCGCTAATGCTCAGCGCGCTATTCTCGTCTTTGTCCAGCCGCGCAACAAGCCCTTCACCGCGTGAAGTGCGGCATTTGCGGTGAATTTGGTCAGTTGCCGTCGACCAGAGACAGGTAGGTGTTGTGACCCTCCATCAAGGGTCCGGGCAAACGCCGCGCAATGGATTTGGAGTGTTGTCCGGTAGTCGCCGTGCGGAATTCTCCGACCGTGCGTTGCCCCAGCGCGGATTCCTTCGATCCTGTTAAACCGCCGCTCCGATTGGGTGGTTCGTGGACTTTCTTTGGCGTAAATTGCGTCCGGGGCCGCGAGCCGTCAGCAGGTATTTCCGCGTTAATAAAATCTTGGATGATTGCTCGATAAAATTGTTGAAATTCTGGTTGTCGCCAGAGAACAGCATGGTCTGTTTCACTGCGACGGGCGTGGAGTTGTTGGATGGCGAGCGCTTGCGTGGGCAGCCCAATTTGATTCAGCAGAGGAAGTGAATATTGCAATTCGATGTAGTTTTTGTCTCAAACACCGGCAGGGTCGAACGACCGTATTACGACCCCTCGGTGCGCTACCGGGCGTTCAACCCGGCAGAATATCTTCGCCGGCAAGGCCTGCGGGTCACGCTTATGGCGCAGGCGACGTTCGAGCGATATTCCGACGACCTGGCAGGGTCCGGGGCGATCGTCTTTCACCGGCCCAATGCGACCGAGGCAATGTTGCGATACGTGACACGCAACGCCAGGCGACAGCCGCTGATTGCCGATTATGACGACCTTATCTTCGACGTTTCCGCGGTGCCCGAAACACCGGCGGTCCTTGATCGCGGCGAACCTCTGGCGCAGGTCGCGCGGTCGCTGGCCTCGAACGCCGAAATCGGCAGCATGTTCGATATGAAATCGGTCTCGACGGTCCCCCTGGCCAAGGCCGTGACCAAGGTCATGGGCGGGAAGACCACATTATTGCGCAACGCGCTTGATCCGGTTTACCTCGACGCGGCGCGCATGCTTCTGGGCCTTCGCGATGCGCGCGAACCGGAGTATGATCTGGCCTATTTTTCGGGGACTGCGTCGCACAATACCGACCTTGCGACAATTTCGGCTGTGATCGCCGATTATCTGGACGAACGCAGTGACGCGCGCCTGTTGCTTGTTGGTCCGGTCGCGATCCCGCAAGACCTGAAGGGCAAAAGCGATCGGATCGACCGGCTGCCGATAAGGCCGTTTCATGTGCTGCCCGAGCTTTTGATCCGCTGCCGACTGGCCCTTGGCCCCTTGGTGCGCAACCGGTTCACCGAGTGCAAGAGCGGGCTCAAGTTCTTTGAAAGTGCTGTATTGGGGACGCCGGTGGCGGCGACGCCGATCCCTGACATCGACCGTTTTGACAACCCGCTGCTGTTGAAATGCCGCACGCCGGACGATTGGGCCAGCGCGTTCAGGGCACCGCCACTGAAACCCGCCGCGCGGGTACGGGCGGCGCGCGAGATTGCCCGGTTGGTCGCGCTGGACCAGCAAATGACAATATTCCAAAGCACCTTCATGAAGGAATTCCGCAATGCCGCGTGATGGGAATCGCCCGCTGAGGGTTCTTTTTTATTCCGAACTGCATCCGATGCGAAACACCTTTGTCGAGCATGTGCAAGTGACCCGGACGCTCGGGCCGATCCTGTACCGCCTGCACTGCGACGACCAGATCGATTTGCGGATTCTGTGCAACGGCCACGCAGCGCACGTCATTCGCAAGGAAAATCACGACTACGGCGCGGCGCTGATCGAGCCCACGGCCGCCGAAGAAGCCGAATTGAGGTCCCGGTTTGGACGTTGGGACGACCGCGCCATCGAACAATGGACCGACCTGGTGCGCGGTCAGGGATCGCTGACCGACTTTTTCGTGGGAATTCTGGACCGGGTGCATGCCGCCTCGCCGATTGACGTGATCCTGGTCTGGTCGGAAAACGGTGCGGTGCGCCGTTTTGCCCGAGACCATGACATCGCGGTTCTGCACGGCGAACTTGGCCCGACGCGGCAACCGTTTTCGCCCACACTATATTTCGACACAGTTGGCACCAACGGCAACGCACTGCTGCGCGACAAGGTTCGGGCGCGGTTAGACAAGGCGTCTGACCAACCGGTGCACACTGCCGCGTCGTGGCTGGTTGCAAGCGACCGCGCAAACGAACATCCTACGACCAAGGCGTCCTTGTTGGACATGTGCACGACTTTCCAGCCCAAGTCGGCCTGCGATCTTCCCGACGCGCCCTATGTTTACATACCCCTGCAGTTGGCTGACGACTTGAACACCCTCCTGCATTCCGAGTTCAGATCGCCCAAAGAATTTCTGACAGAGGCGCTCGAACGGACCAGTGAAATGGGCTACCGGGCAGTCATAAAAGGCCATCCTGGGTCTGTCACAAGACCCTACAACTTGCGCCGCGAAGTCGATGCCCTGGAATATGTTTCCGACAAGTGGCCGGAGGCGGTGATATTGTCACGCAACGCATCGTCTGCCCTTTCGATCTATGCGATGGGCAACGCAAGTTACACGATGACGATCAACAGCTCGGTCGGCTTTGAATCCATGATGCAGGGGGTTCCCGCCGTGCTTTTCGGTGAGGCCATTTATGACGCAGGCGGATGGTTGAATGACAACGTGGAAATGGCCGAGGCGGGCACGCCGCGAAACCACGGAGCGGTCGTTGACCGTCTGGTCTCGGCCTATCTGAGCCGTGAATTCGTGCCGCTGGAGATCGTTCAAAATACGGACTATCTTTTTCACCGGCTTCGGGCTGCAGCGTCGAAAAACCGAAAGAAGGCACCCGAGAAACTGGACTTCGCAGGCTGGTATCTGCTGCAGAGGCCGGTCAAAGGTCTGTCTGCGATCCAAGGGGCGAAGGCGCCGCAAAAGCCAAAGGCCCGTTCAGAACCCGCCAATATACCGCAGCCAAAGAAGCAATCCCCGGCAAAAAAAGTCACCCTCCAAAATGGCACTATCATCCTGAACGCAAGCGGGAAAACGCTGCGCCAGACAAGCGAGAGCTTTCATGGAAACATAGAAACCATCGAGCACGATCAAAACGGCAAGCGATGGGCAACCGGATGGTGTCTGGATTTCGACCTTATGGCACCGCCAGCCGAAATCTATGCCCTGTCAGGCGAACAGGTGCATGCGTCTGAATATGAACGCGTACTTCGCTAAGACGTCTTCGAGGCATACCCTGAAAACTCGGCAGCGGTTGAATCCGGTTTCAGGATCAGCCTGCCCGACAATGGCATCGCCTGGCTGTTACTGGCAACCGCGGACGGTCGCTGCGGGTTGGTTGCAAATCCAACGCAGGCCAGTGCGCTAAGTTGTGTTCCGCAGAGCACTTTGGCACGCGCCGCCTCGTAAAGGCGCGTCATACGGCATTGAGATTGCGCAGGACAGGACATGGAAAACCCGAAATATCGTTTGATGAATGTTCGCAAGGGAAAGCCGCCCCAACAGCGAACCTATATCGTCATTGGTCTGGGTCGCAGCGGTACTACGTTCGTCAGCTCAATCCTGGACTATCTGGGGATCTTCCTTGGGTCCGAGCTGAACTATCGAAATCTTGAGGACGACCGGCTTTCGATTGCAATCGAAAGCCATGACTACCGCGAAGTCGAGGCGATCATTTCCGACTACAACAATCGGCACGATATCTGGGCCTACAAGCGCCCCAATATGACCAATGTGGCCGGTGAACTTGAGCACCTATTTCGCAATCTGCATTACATTTTCGTGCATCGTGATCTGTTTGCGATCAGTCTCAGAAACGAGATCGCGATTGGCCGGGATATTCTGGAAGGTCTGGACAATTCCATGGCATCAGCCCAGAGAATGCGCGCTCTGATCGCTGAATCCGCCGCGCCCAGTTTACACGTGTGTTTCGAATTGATGGCGGCGGACCCGAGAAAGTCGGCAGAATTGATCGCAGATTTTGTGGTTGGTCCGGACCACCGCAGCGATTTTCACTCGGACAAATTCGCAGACTTCATGGCTGGTCGGCGCGAGGCCTATCATTCTGGGAAACCCCAATTTGGGGTGCCCCAAAAGTGATGGTGCCAGGAGGCGACCCAACAAAAGCGACCCTTGCGAGGTATCTGAAGGCAGAAGATTGCATACGGCATCGTGCAATTCATGGACGGCGATGCCGCGCTCGCTGGTCAAGAGATACCGCATCTATGATCGGTCTCGATTGCTTCGCGCTTGACTAATCCCTAAATGCGTCAAATTGCCGATTCCGTTGCAAAACAACGTGTTGCGCGCGCAGAATCGGCAGGAATACAGACGTTCGCTGCGACTGCACTATTTCCTGAGGCCTCGTCGGGCCACCGGTCCGGAGGGTGGGACGTAGTCACGAGCTTGGGGTGCGACGAGATTGGCGGGCGTCTTGCGAGCGGACATCGCCCGATAAACGAACGAAAGTTTTCACATACAGGGCCAATAATAACTTGCGGATTCCACGCCTGACTACTTCAACGTTGGCACTGCGCCCTCAAACAGCGCGGCGGCTTGTTTGATCTCGCGCTGCATATGCTCGCGAAACAGGGCTACACGTTTGGTGTTGCGCAGATCGCGGTGATAAAGCAGCCAAAGCCCAAGTTCATGTTGCTTTTCAGGTTCGTGAAATCTTGCCAGATCGGGGTCGCTGTCGCCCAGAAAGCAAGGCAAAAAACCGACACCGAGCCCTTCTTTCAACGCCGCAAGCGTAAGCGAGGTTTCGTCGACGTAAAACTCGTGTTCGGCTTGGGGCCAGGCCTGCCTGGTCCAGGTTCTGTGATACTCGCAGCAATCAACCCCAATCCATTTTTCCGCAGTTTGCCCGGATTTGACCGCCGCGCAGTAATCGCGCGACCCATAGACGGCCGAAGCCACAGTTGTCAGGCGCGTGCCGATCAAGGTTTCCAGCGGTTTGTTGGTCTGCCGGATGGCGACGTCGGCTTCACGTTCCAGACCGTGTGAAAACTCTGGGTGGCGGGGATGGAGGTTTGGGTCACCATGATTTGCCGCGATCCCACGTAGTCCGGCGGTTTGGCGCCGGTAGCCCCGCGGAAGAGGCTCCGGGCCTCCGTGGATCGATGTGGGGCGC
>JAKZRT010000036.1:0-6158 GCA_047518005.1 Brevirhabdus sp. | reverse complement strand
CTGGCGAAGCTCGCCTGCGGACTTGTCTTTGCGCGTAATCCTTACTGCCATCAAAGCCTCCCTTGCCTTGATGCCACTGAATCAGATCACGCCGCTCGTGGGAATCCCCTTGAGTCAAATCTGGGGGCCGTTGGTATAAGGACGGTTATTCGCCGGGTGTCGGTTCGGGCCGGGCTTCGGGAAGCGGTACGGGCGCGTCTTCGGGGGCAATTTCTTCGAAGTCGAAGTTGTCAAGCTTGCCGGCGCGTTCGGCCGCGACGCCGATGCCTTCGAGGTCGTCGCGGGCCTGACGAAAGTGGGTGTCGAGTTTGCCGACCCGATCCACGACAAGTTCAACATCGCGGTGCAAGAGCCGCAGCGCCTTGCGGATCGCGCCCGCCTGTTCGCGCATGCGCGCGTCTTTGAGGATAGCGCGCATCGTAATCAGCGTTGCCATGCAAGTGGTCGGCGACACGATCCAGACCCGCGCCGCAAAGCCGTCGCGCACCAGGTCCGGGAAATTGGCGTGAAGTTCGGCATAGACCGCTTCGGACGGCAGGAACATCAGCGCGCCGTCGGCGGTTTCGCCTTCGATCAGATATTTCTGGGATATCGCCTTGATATGTTCGCGAACAGAGGTGCGAAACGCGCGGATCGCGGTCTTTTGATCGGCCTCCGATTTCGCCGCACGCAGCGCTTCGTAGGCCTCGAGCGGAAACTTCGAATCGATCACGATCGGACCCGGCGGATTGGGCAGGTGGATCAGGCAATCGGCGCGTTTGCCGTTCGAGAGCGTGGCCTGCCAGGTGAAACTGTCCGGCGGCAGGGCCTTTGACACAATCTCTTGCAACTGAATTTCGCCGAACAGGCCTCGGGTCTGTTTGTTCGACAGGATATCCTGCAGACCCAGCACATCGCCCGATAGCTTGGTGATGTTTTCCTGCGCCTTGTCGATAGTTTTCAGCCGTTCCTGAAGTTCACCCAGCGACTGCGCCGTGCGCCGCGCCGAACCTTGCAGGTTTTCGGTCATCGCGCCCTGAACATCGGCCAGACGCGCCTCCATCAGTTTCAGGGCCTGGGTCTGGGCGGCGGCCTGGGCTTCGGAAACATGTTTCAGCCCGCCCGCCAGACGTTCCTGGCCGTCGCTAAGATCACCCACGCGCTTGCCAAGCTCGCCCAGTTGCCAGGCCAGGGGCTCGGCTACACGGGCCGACCGGGACGCGGCGCGCAGGATGAGGATCAGCACAAGCGCGAGGGCCCCCGCCCCGACGATCAGCGCAATCACCAGCGGATCGCTCAGATCATATGTGCGACCGCCAATTTCCATCACGACCGCCCGAAAAGTCGCTCGATGTCGGCGAGCTTGAGTTCGACATAGGTGGGTCGACCGTGGTTGCACTGGCCTGAAAGCGGCGTGGCCTCCATCGCCCGCAATAGCGCGTTCATCTCGTCGGCGCGCAGGGTGCGCCCCGAGCGGATCGAGCCGTGGCACGACATCCGGGAAAGCACCGCGTCGATGCGGCTGCGCAGGGTTTGCGAGCCGCCGAGGTCAGCCAGTTCGTCGAGGATGTCGGCGATCAGCGCTTCGCCACATACCTCGCCCAGAACGGCGGGGGTTTCACGGATGGCCACGGCCTCAAGCCCGAACGGCTCGACGGTCAGGCCAAGCCCGGCAAGGTCGTCCGCGGCGGCCAGAAGGCGCGCGCGGTCGTCGGGCGCGAGCGTGACCACCTCGGGGATCAGCAGCGCCTGCGCGGCAATGCCCTTTTCGGCGGCTTGTTCCTTGAGCCGTTCATAGACCAGTCGTTCGTGGGCGGCGTGCTGGTCGACAATGACAATGCCATCAGCGGTCTGGGCCACGATATAGGTCGCGTGTAGTTGCGCACGCGCCGCGCCCAGAGGGCGATCGGTGGCCTCGTCACCGGCTTGCGTGGGCGTCTCGACCCGGGCCGACAGAGCGGCGGTTCCGGCAAAGCCCGGTCCGGGGATCGAGGTGCCGCGTGCAAGGTCCATTTGATAGATCGGCGCTTGCGGGGTTTCGGCGCGCAAGGCGCCCAAGGCCGCCCCGGCCACGGTGGTCGAGGCGCGGTGTCCGGCCCCGGCCAGCGCGTGGCGCAGCGACGAGATGATCAGCCCGCGCACCAGACCGGGGTCGCGGAACCGAACCTCGGTCTTGGCGGGGTGGACGTTGACGTCGACAAGGTCGGGCGCGCAGCTGACAAAAAGGGCGGCCGCCGGGTGTCGGCCCCGTGCGAGGACGTCCATATAGGCGGCGCGCAAGGCCCCGGTCAGCAGCTTGTCGCGCACCGGACGGCCGTTGACGAAAAGGTGCTGGTGCACCGCGGCACCGCGCGAATACGTCGGCAGAGCGGCGTAACCGGTCAGGCGGACGCCGTCGCGGGTGGCGTCGATTTTCAAGGCGTTGGCGGCAAAGTCGGGGCCCATCACGCGGGCGGTGCGGGCCAGAAGCGCGTCGAACATATCCCCCGTCTCGGCGTCAGCGCGAAACACCAGCCGTCCGGTGCCGCCTTGGGTGACATCGCGCAGGGTAAAGCTGGTGTGAGGCTGGGCCAGGGCCAGTCGTTTGAGGGTATCGCCCAGCGCGCCCGCCTCGGCCCGGTCGCTGCGCAGGAACTTCAGCCGCGCAGGGGTGCCGGAAAATAGGTCGCGCAGTTCGACCATTGTCCCCTGCCCGAGAGCGGCGGGACGCGGGCGCGACATCTGGCCTTTGGCGGCGTCGATGGTCGCGGCCTCGGCCCCATGTCGGCTGGTGATCGTTATCCGTCCGGCAGCGGCCAGAGCGGCCAGCGCCTCGCCCCGGAAGCCGAAACTGCGGATATTCAAGAGGTCCGAGCCGTCGATTTTCGACATCGCGTGGCGGGCCAGCGCCAGGGGCAGTTCGTCGGCCGGGATGCCGTTGCCGTTGTCGGTGACGCGCAGAAGGGTTTTCCCGCCCGCGGACTGGGTGACGTCGATGCGGTCAGCGCCTGCGTCGAGCGCGTTTTCGACCAGCTCTTTGAGGGCCGATGCGGGGCGTTCCACCACTTCGCCAGCGGCGATGCGGTCGATTGCGGCCTCATCCAGGAAGCGGATGGTCTGGGGGCTTATCTTGGGGTCACCGTCGGGCATGACACTAGGTTTAGCATAACGCAGGGCGATTCGACCAGCGGAAGGACGGGGTAAAGTGACGAAAATCGGGGCTGGCTCGTAATGATCTATCGCCGTTCCCCCACCGCCCTTGCGGGACGGAGAGCGAGCCACCAGGTTTGGGCGTGGCGCTTCCCTCCTTCCTTTGAGATGGGGAAAGCACGGCTGGCGGCGCACTTACTGGTAGGCAGGCCTAGTTCGAGCTTTCCAACCCCTCGGGCTGGCCCACAACCACGAAATGCAGACCGTCGGCGTCCAGCAGGCGCGCGGCAACGCGGGCGACGTCGTCGGCGGTGACCGCCTCGATGCGGGCATTGCGCGAGGTGATGTAGTCGGGCGTCAGGTCGATCATCTGCATGCCGACCAGAATGCCGGCAATCCGCGAATTGCCGTCAAAGCGCAGGGGGTAGGCGCCGGTCAGGAAGGTCTTGGCCTGGCTCAGCTCGTCTTCGGTCACGCCATCGGTTGCCAGTCGCGCCCATTCGACGCGCACCACGTCGATCGCCTGAGCGATCCGGTCATTGGCCGACGAGACCTGGCCGATCATCAGTTCGGACAGATCGCGGGGCACCAGAAAGCTGGAAACGCCGTAAGTCAGGCCGCGCTTTTCGCGCACCTCGATGGTCAGGCGCGACCCGAAGTTGCTGCCGCCCAGGATGTGGTTCATCACATAGGCCGTAAAAAAGTCCGGATCATCGCGTTTCAGCCCATCGTGGCCAAACAGCGCCACCGACTGGGGCGTTTCAAAATCGACCACGGTGACCCCGCCGGTCAGCGCGTTTTCAACGCGCCTGGGCATCGCGTCGCCGGTCGCGGGCAAGGCCCCAAAGAGCCGGTCCAAAAGCGTGGTGAGGTCGTCGGCGGTGATGTCACCAACCGCGCCCACATAAAGCCGGTCGCGGGCCAGCACCGCCCGGTGCGCGGCCAGCACGTCGTCGCGGGTCAATGCGCCGACGCTGTCCTGCGTCCCGTCACCCGACGAGCCATAGGGATGATCGCCGTAGGCCAGGGCGTAAAATCTGTCCGATGCGATGCGATCGGGATCGGTCAGGTTCGACTGGATGTTTGACAGGACCTGAGCGCGCACCCGTTCAAGGTCAGCCTCGGCAAATGTCGGTTCCTGCAGGGCGAGGCGCAGCAATTCGATGGCCTCGTCACGGTTTTCACTTAGAAACTCGGCCGATATGGTGACAGCATCGGAATGGGAGTCGAATGAAAAATTCGCGGCCAGGCCTTCGACGGCTTCGGCGAATGCGCGAGCGTCCATGTCGCCGGCGCCCTCTTCCAGAAGCCCCATCATCAGGTTGGTGGCGCCGCGCTTGCCGGGCGCATCCAGGCTGGTGCCGCCGCGAAACCGAATCTCGAGCGCGGTGAAGGGGATCGAGTGCTCTTCAACCAGCCAGGCGTTGATACCGCCGGGCGAGGTGAGTTGCTGGATCGCGACCTCGGCCCAGAGGGGTGTGGCAAGCGACCAAAGGCCCAGAACAATCGCGCTGAGATGGCGGGACATCATTCGCCCTCCTCTTCCTCGGGCTTCATCAGCCAGCCGGTGACCGAGTTGCGCATGTCGAAAACGCCGCGCGCGGCGTCCATGATCTCGGACGGCGTGACCGATTGCAGAACCTCGGGCCAGGCTTGGATGTCGTCAACGGTCAACCCCGCCGTCAGGGCCGCGCCATAGCGGCGCGCCAGCGCCTGGGTGCTGTCATCGGCATAAATTACCGAGGCGCGGATCTGCATCTTGATGCGCGCCAGTTGGTCTTGGTCGACGCCTTCGACCATGAACGCCGCCAGCACCTCGTCAAGATCGGCCTCGGCTTGCATCAGGCTGCGGCCTTCGGACGGCACGATAATCAGGCCAAAGGTGGTGTCGTCAAACGAAAGACCGCGATAGAATGCGCCGGTGTAAACGGCGTTTTGGGTGTCGAATTGCAGGCGTTTGCCCATGAACGAGGTCACGCCCGAACCGCCCAGCAGCTCGGCCAACAGCACCAAGGCCGCTGCGGGCCGCTGATCGCCGCTGTCGCGTTCGGGGGCCAGATAGGTGCGGATGACATAAGGCTGGCCGACGCGCGCGTCTTCCATGGTCAGGCGGCGCGGCGAGGTCTGCGGCGGTTCCTGCGGGCGGGCGCGCACCGGCAGATCGATCGTCGGTGCCAGCGGTCCGTAATGTTTTTCGGCCATGGCGCGCACATCACCCGGCAAAACGTCACCCGCCACGATCAGGATCGCGTTGTTGGGCGCGTAATGGGTGCGGTAAAACACCAGCGCGTCGTCGAGCGACAGCGCCTGCATCTCGTGCTTCCAGCCGATGATCGGAATGGCATAGGGATGGTTGAGATACTGCGCCGCCTGCCGCTGTTCGCCGAACAAAGCGCCAGGGTTGTTTTCGGTGCGTTGGTTGCGTTCTTCCAGGATCACATCGCGTTCGGTGACGATGTCCTCGTCGGTCAGGCGCAGGTTGCGCATCCGGTCGGCTTCCAGCGACATCATCAGGTCCAGCCGGTCGGCCGCAACGCGTTGAAAGTAGGCGGTATAATCATAGGCGGTAAAGGCGTTGTCGGTGCCGCCGTTCCTTTCAACGATACGCGAGAATTCGCCCGAGGGGATTTTGTCGGTGGCCTTGAAAAGCAGATGTTCCAGAAAATGGGCGATGCCCGAGGTGCCGGGCGGTTCATCGGCTGCACCGGCGCGGTACCACAGCATGTGCACCACCACCGGCGCGCGGTGGTCTTCGATCACCACCACCTCGAGCCCATTTTCAAGGCCGAATGTGGTAATTTCGCCGGCCCGCGCGGGCTGGGACAACGCCAGCGGCGCAAGTGCCGCCATCGAGAGGGTGATCAGGCGGAAAACAATCTGCATCGGCATCAATTCCTTGGAGCGTCGGGGTCTGAGTGTCTGATCCAAAACTAATTGAGTGATTTCAGCGAGTTGTGATTCAATCGGATTGATAAGATTCGAGGGAGATCACAATGGCCTGGACTGAAACCACTCGCGCCCGATATGAACGGCATTCGGGACGCTATGCA
>JAKZRT010000035.1:0-10798 GCA_047518005.1 Brevirhabdus sp. | reverse complement strand
CTCGCCATTTTTGAAAAGCCAAAGCCGCCCGGCGCGTTCGGTCACCAGAAATCCGCCGCCAGTCAAGAACCCAAGCCCCCAAGGTTCATCCAACCCAGTGGCCATGGTCGTCACAGAAAGCCGTCCTTGGCTGCTTTCCATAGCCGCAATCGTCGTCGCAGACAGGCAAATCCCGATAGGGATCGCCATCGCTCGAATAATCATCTCGGCACCCGATTCAGCGCTGCACAGCGTGGCCATGGTAATGCTGATTCAAGGCGCTTGCCACTACGGTTGCCTCAACGTCGGTTACGCCGTGCAACAAATGCGGGCTTTTCAAACGCTTCGCGGCACATTAGCCTGTCTGAAGGACACTTAGATCCAACAAGGGAGAGAATGATGAAAAAGCTTTTGGCGGCAACCGCCGCATTGGCACTGATGACGGGCACCGCATTTGCGGGCGCGCATTCAGAGATTAAGATCGGTGTTATCTTAGGCTTCACCGGTCCGATTGAATCCTTGACACCATCAATGGCGGATGGGGCAGAATTGGCCATGAAAGAAGTCACCGATAGCGGGCTTCTGCTGGGAGGCGCGTCAGTGACTTCCGTCAGGGCAGATTCGACGTGTATCGATTCTGGTGCTGCCCAAGCCGCCGCCGAACGTCTGATCACTGGTGACGGTGTAAAGGCGGTTGTGGGCGCAGACTGCTCGGGCGTTACCGGCGCGATCCTGCAGAACGTTGCCTTGCCAAATGGCATAGTGATGATCTCGCCTTCAGCCACGTCACCGGCGCTTTCAACTGCCGATGACAATGGTTTGTTCTTCCGTACATCACCGTCCGATGCGCGTCAGGGCGTGGTGATGACCGAAGTTCTGATGGAAAACGGCGTCAACGAAGTTGCAGTCACCTATACCAACAACGACTATGGCAAGGGCCTTGCAGACGCCTTCCAGGCAGCTTTTGAGGGCGCGGGCGGAACCGTGACAATCAGCACGTCACACGAAGATGGCAAAGCCGATTATTCGGCTGAAATCGCGGCATTGGCTTCGGCCGGTGGCCAACGTCTGGTGGTTGCCGGATACGTCGATCAGGGCGGTTCGGGCATCGTTCGCGCAGCGCTTGATTCAGGCGCGTTCGACTTGTTCCACTTCCCCGACGGGATGATTGGCGCCAAGCTTGAAGAAAACTTCGGTTCCGAAATTGACGGATCGACCGGTCAGCACCCGGGCACCGACAGCGATGGCGCCTCGATGTTCACCGAAATGGTCGGAGATGCGTTTGATGCGACGTCTCCGTTCACGCCCGAATCCTACGATGCGGCGGCGTTGATCATGCTGGCGATGCAGGCGGCTGGGTCGGCTGAATCCGGCGATTTCAAATCCAGCGTCATGGACGTGGCCAACGCACCGGGCGAATTGATCTTCCCGGGTGAACTGGCCAAAGGCTTGCAGATCCTCGCCGATGGCGGCGAGATAGATTATGTCGGCGCCACGGCGGTTGAATTGATCGGACCGGGCGAAAGCGCCGGGAACTACCGCCAGATCGAATTCAAGGGCGGCGTAATCACGACGGTTCAGTACCGCTGATCTGACCCAAAACACATCGGACAGCCCGGGCAAACTCCGGGCTGTCTGTCTACGGGGGCGCGCGTCATGATCGAGGTTCAGGACCTGCACAGACACTTTGGTGGCTTTCGCGCGGTCGACGGGTCCAGCCTGACTATCGCCGAAGGGTCGATCACCGGTTTGATCGGACCCAATGGCGCGGGAAAAACTACACTTTTCAATGTGATCGCCGGCGTTCTTAAGCCAACATCGGGCCGCGTTTTCATGAGCGGCGAAGACATCACCGGCCTGCCGCCGCACGAGCTCTTTCGCAAGGGGCTGCTCAGGACATTTCAGATTGCCCATGAATTCGGCACCATGAGCGTTCGCGAAAACCTGATGATGGTGCCCTCGGGCCAATCTGGCGAAACGCTGTGGAACGCCTGGTTTCAACGAGCAAAGATCGAGACCGAAGAAGAAACTCTGTTGAGGAAAGCCGACGAAGTCCTTGAATTTCTTACCATAGATCATTTGAAAGATGAAAAGGCCGGCAACCTTTCGGGTGGCCAGAAAAAGCTATTGGAGCTGGGCCGGACCATGATGGTCGATGCCCGGATCGTGTTCCTGGACGAAGTTGGCGCAGGCGTGAACCGGACGCTTTTGAACACGATCGGAGATGCAATCCTCCGGCTAAACGCTGAAAGAGGTTACACTTTTTGCGTGATCGAACATGACATGGACTTTATCGGGCGTCTGTGCGACCCGGTCATCTGCATGGCCGAAGGGCACGTTCTGGCCGAAGGGACAATTGCCGAAATCAAAGCCAACGAACAAGTTATCGAGGCCTATCTTGGTACCGGCCTGAAAAACAAAGCCAAAGCGGCGGAGGGCGTGGAATGAGCGCCCCGTTCCTGATCGGCGATTTTATGACCGGCGGCTACGGGACCGGTGCCGATATTCTGCACGACTGCACGGTGGCGGTCGACGAAGGCGAGATCGCGGTGATCGTCGGTCCTAATGGCGCCGGGAAATCGACGGCAATGAAGGCGGTGTTCGGAATGCTGGACTTGCGCGGTGGTGCGGTGCGCCTGGGCGGCGAGGATATCAGCGCCCTGAGCCCCCAGGACCGGGTCGCCAAGGGCATGGCATTCGTGCCGCAGAACCAGAACATCTTTACTTCGATGACCGTCGAAGAGAACCTGGAAATGGGCGCGTTCCTGCGGCGCGACGACATTTGGGCCACCATGGAGCAGGTATTCGAGCTGTTTCCCATCCTGAAAGACAAGCGGCGACAGGCCGCGGGCGAGCTTAGCGGCGGGCAACGGCAACAAGTGGCCGTCGGCCGAGCGCTGATGACGCAGCCCAAGGTGTTGATGCTGGACGAACCGACCGCGGGCGTCAGCCCGATTGTGATGGACGAGCTATTTGACCGGATTATCGAAGTGGCCCGGACCGGTATTTCCATTCTGATGGTGGAACAGAACGCCAGACAAGCGCTTGAGATTGCTGACAAAGGATACGTTATGGTGCAGGGGCGAAACCGCTATACCGACACCGGCAGGGCGCTGTTGAACGACCCCGATGTCCGCAAAAGCTTTTTGGGGGGCTGAACGCGATGGAACCGCCAATTACCCCCAAAGTCGAAAACAGATTGTTGCCGCGCATTTTCTGGTCTTCGGGCGATACTGCTCTACTTTGTAATTCGGCACTATGGGCTGTTGGTGCCGGGCTGTCTGCGGGGTTTCTGAGCAGACCAGCCAAAGTGCAATTGGGTGGGCGCGCGCATGGGGGCGGTCTCGGTACTGATATTGGCGGCGCTGGATGCCGCGCCGCCGGTCGGCGCAGCGGCGATGGAATGTGGATTTCCGTCCGTTCGAACGGACGAACCGGCAATTCATGCCAAGATCGCGATCAGCCAGGACATCTACAACATTCCAGGGACTGTCGGCGTGCAAATAGTTCTGAACTCTGGGGCTCGCCTGCCGGCACGCGCACAGTATATTGGAACGCCAGATCAGAGCACGATAATGATCGCGGGATCACCCATCGATCGCGTCTATTATACGATTGCGCTGCATTCAGACGGCACGGCGGCGCTGACTATTCAGGATTTGCGCCAGGAAACCGGCCCCAACCCACAGGTCACCCGGCGCGGCACCTGCCGCGACCATCAGGCACTAATGGAACGGGTGCAAAACTACTGATCCAACCATCGGGGGGCCCGGCATGGACGCGCTGAACGCGATTGTTGCGCTTCTGAACTTTGTCATTATCCCGGCCACGGCCTATGGCGCGCAACTGGCTTTGGGCGCGCTTGGTGTGACGCTGATCTACGGCATCCTGCGGTTCTCCAATTTTGCCCACGGCGACACCATGGCCTTTGGGGCGATGATCACCATTCTGGTCACCTGGTGGCTGCAAAGTCTGGGGGTCAGCCTGGGCCCCCTGCCCACAGCGCTTTTGGCATTGCCGGTCGGGATCGCGGCGACGGCGCTGCTGCTTTTGTTTACCGACCGTGTTGTCTATCGGTTTTATCGCGCACAGCGCGCCGCACCGGTCATTCTGGTGATCGTGTCCATGGGGGTCATGTTCATCACCAACGGTCTGGTCCGGTTTGTGATCGGACCGGGTGACCAGCGATTTGCCGATGGGGTGAGATTCATTATCTCGGCCCGCGAGTTCAAAGAGATGAAGGGCCTGAGCGAGGGGCTGGCGTTCAAAACCACACAAGGGCTGACGATTGTAACGGCGGTGATCGTGGTCGTTGCATTGTTCTGGTTTCTCAACCGGACGCGCACGGGCAAGTCGATGCGCGCCTATTCCGACAACCGCGATCTGGCGCTGTTGTCGGGCATCAACCCCGAGCGCGTGGTTTTGGTGACTTGGCTGCTCGTGGCGACCCTGGCGACGATTGCGGGGGTGCTCTATGGGCTCGATAAATCGTTCAAACCGTTCACCTATTTCCAGTTATTGCTGCCAATTTTCGCCAGCGCGATCGTAGGTGGGCTGGGAAGCCCGCTCGGGGCCATTGCCGGCGGATTTGTCATAGCGTTCTCCGAAGTAACGGTCACCTACGCCTGGAAGAAGGTTGCCAATTACCTGCTGCCGGAAACCTGGGAAATTTCCGGCTTGGCCCAGCTTTTGAGTACTGACTATAAATTCGCGGTGTCGTTTGCGATCCTGGTAATCGTCCTGCTTTTCAAACCCACGGGCCTTTTTAAGGGGCAAACCGCATGAGCAATCGCGTCAGAACCCCGCTTATGTTTGCCCTTGTCGCGGCGCTGATCGCCGGGGCTGGCATCGTCCAGGGGACTAACACAGCTCTGTTGCTGATAAACATGGGGCTCATTTCCGCGATCATGGCTTTGGGCGTGAACCTGCAATGGGGCTATGCCGGGCTTTTCAACATCGGGATCATGGGGTTTGTTGCCCTCGGCGGTCTGGCGGCGGTGATTGTCGGTATGCCGCCTACGGCCGACGCCTGGGCGGCCGGGGGCCTGCAAGTTATTCTGGGGCTTTTGCTTGGGGCCGCAACGATTGTGGGTGCAATTTATCTGTGGCGACAGATGGAGCCTGGTCGGGTGCGCAGCGTCGCAATGCTTGCCTTTCTGATTGCCGGGTTCTTTATTTTTCGCGGCGTTTTTGACGCCGGGGTTGCAGCCGTTGAAAAGGTCAACCCGGCCGGAACCGGTTATCTGGGCGGTGCCGGGCTGCCAATTCTCTTTGCCTGGCCCGTGGGTGGCGTTCTGGCCGCTGGCGCGGCCTGGATTATCGGCAAAACGGCTTTGGGTTTGCGGTCGGATTATCTGGCGATCGCGACCCTTGGGATCGCCGAGATTGTCATTGCAGTCTTGAAAAACGAAGAATGGCTGAGCCGGGGCGTGAAAAACGTGAACGGTATTCCGCGCCCCGTTGCCTACGAGATCGACCTGCAAAGCGATCCTGGTTTCGTCGAAGCCGCAGCGTCGCTCGGGCTAAACCCAGTGACTGCTTCGACGCTTTACGTGAAAGCCAGCTATGGCATTCTTTTTGCCGTGGTGTTGTTGATCTTGCTCTGGCTCGCGCAACGCTCGCTGAAGTCGCCGTGGGGCCGGATGATGCGCGCCATTCGCGACAACGAAGTCGCGGCCGAGGCCATGGGCAAGGATGTGACCGCGCGGCATTTGCAAGTCTTCATCATTGGTTCGGCGGTCTGCGGGATTGCCGGGGCGATGATGACCTCGCTTGACGGGCTTTTGACGCCGGGCACCTATCAGCCGCTGCGCTTTACGTTTCTGATCTGGGTGATGGTCATCGTTGGCGGATCCGGCAACAACTGGGGATCGGTGCTGGGCGCGTTTGTGATCTGGTTTTTCTGGATCGAGGTCGAACCGATTGGCCTCTGGCTAATCGATGTGTTGACCTCGGGACTGGCCGAAGACAACGCCCTGCGCAACCACCTGATCGACAGCGCGGCACATATGCGTCTGCTGACCATGGGGCTGATATTGCTTCTGGTCCTCAGGTTCAGTCCGCGCGGCCTAATCCCCGAGCGCTGAGAAGAATCTTCGCAAATATTTTGGGCGCAAGGAATTTCGAAAAATTTCTTCGTTGCGACCGAAGGCGTCGGATTCAGGCGGCAGTACGGCGCGCAATTTATCCAAAGTTTGCCCGGTGTCTGTCCGAAGGGAGCCGTCGATGAAAACCACCACCCGCGCCGCGATCATCGGCGGCGGCGTCGTCGGCGCTTCGGTGGCCTACCATCTGACCAAGTTGGGCTGGTCCGACGTGATGCTGATCGAACGGTCCGAACTGACCAGCGGCAGCACCTGGCACGCGGCGGGCGGGTTTCACACGCTGAACGGCGACACCAATATGGCCGCGCTTCAGGGCTATACCATCGGGCTATACAACGAACTGGAAGAGATCACCGGCATGTCCTGCGGGCTGCACCATGTGGGCGGCCTGACGCTGGCCGACACGCCCGAGCGGTTGGACATGCTGAAGGCCGAGCGCGCCAAGCACCGATACATGGGGTTGCATACCGAAATCTGGTCGCCCGCCGAGATCGCCGCGCGCGCCGACTTCGTCAACACCAAAGGGGTTCTGGGCGCACTTTACGACCCGCTCGACGGGCACCTTGACCCATCGGGCACCACCCACGCCTATGCCAAAGCGGCGCGGATGGGCGGGGCCGATATTGTGACCCACAACCGGGTTCTAGAGCTTAACCCACGCGGCGACGGAAGCTGGGACTTGGTGACCGAAAAGGGTACGATCCACGCCGAACATGTTGTCAACGCGGGCGGGCTGTGGGCGCGCGAAGTGGGGGCCATGGCGGGGGTCTCTCTGCCGCTCTTACCGATGGCGCACCAGTATCTGGTGACCGACGATATCGCGTCGATCCACGAGCGCGAAGTGGAAATCCCCCATGTCATCGACCCCGGTGGCGAAAGCTATCTGCGGCAAGAGGGACGCGGGCTCTGCATAGGGTTCTACGAACAGAACTGCGAACCTTGGTCCGTCGAGGGTACGCCGTGGGATTTCGGGCACGAGTTATTGAATGACCAGCTCGAGAAAATCGAAGACTCGGTGGCCTTCGCCTACGAGCGCTTTCCGGTCCTTCAGACCGCGGGTGTAAAGCGTGTCATCCACGGTCCTTTCACTTTTGCGCCTGATGGCAATCCGCTGGTCGGACCGGTGCCGGGATTGCGCAATTACTGGTGCGCCTGCGCGGTGATGGCCGGGTTCAGCCAGGGCGGCGGCGTCGGGCTGAGCCTGGCGCAGTGGATGATCAATGGCGAGACCGAGCGCGACCCGCGCGCCATGGATGTCGCGCGGTACGGGCGCTGGACCACGCCGGGCTACACGGTGCCAAAGGTGATCGAGAATTATCAAAAGCGCTTTTCGATCACATTTCCAAACGAGGAACTGCCAGCCGCGCGACCGTTTCGCACCACTCAGATGTACGACATCTGGGATCGCATGGGGGCGGTCTGGGGCGAAACTTATGGGCTTGAGATGCCCAATTATTTTGCCCTCAAAGGCGAGCCACGGTACGAGACGCCCAGTTTCCGCCGTTCGAACGCCTGGGAGGCAACGGGCCAAGAGGTGCGCGCAGTGCGCAGCGGCGTCGGCATCAACGAGGTCCATAATTTTGGAAAGTTCAAAGTAACCGGTGCTGATGCGCGCGCCTGGCTGGACCGGGTCATGGCCGGGCGTATCCCGCGGCCCGGCCGGCTGACGCTGACCCCGATGCTGGCCCCGTCCGGCAGGCTGGTGGGTGACTTCACTGTGACCTGCCTTGGCGAGACCGAGTTTAACCTGACCGCGTCGTACACTGCGCAGGACTATCATCTGCGCTGGTTCGAGGCCCATCTTGAGGGCGATGTGCGGGTCGAAAACATCTCGGATCGCTGGACCGGTTTTCAAATCGCGGGACTCCAAGCGCGCGCGCTTCTGTCGCGTGTTGCCAAGGCCGACGTGGGACCCGATGCTCTGAAGTTTCTCGATGCGCGGATGATGACGGTCGGTATGACGGGCGCGCTGGTGCAGCGCGTGAGCTACACCGGAGATCTGGGGTACGAAATATTCTGCGAGCCCACATCGCAGCGGGCAGTGTTCCGGGCGCTTTGGGAGGCGGGCCGCGACCTTGGGCTGCGACCCTTCGGCATGCGCGCGATGATGAGCCTGCGGCTGGATCGGTTTTTCGGGTCGTGGCAGCGCGAGTTCTCGCCCGATTACACCGCTGCCGAGACCGGGCTGGACCGATTCATCTCGTTCAAGAAGAACGTTGATTTCATCGGACGCGCGGCGGCCGAGGCCGAACGCGCCGCGCCGCCTGCCCGCAAACTGGTGGCCTTTGTGGTTGACGCCGACGACGCCGATGTTGTGGCCTACGAGCCGATCTGGCTGGACGGAAAAGTCCAAGGGTTCTGCACCTCGGGCGGCTATTCGCACTGGGCGCAGAAATCGGTTGCTTTGGGGTTTCTGCCCCGCGAGCGGGCCGTTGAGGGGACCGAGGCGCAGATCGAGATCCTGGGCGACCTGCGTGCAGCGCGGGTGATTACGCAACCGCTTTTCGACCCGGAATTCAGCCGCATGCGCGACTGATTGCGGATATTCCACTGACCGGCAATGTGGTAATATCTGGCCCATGCGGATCGCAATAGTCATCCTTGCCGCCGGTACATCGACGCGGATGCGGGGGACCGACAAGCTTTTGGAAGACATTCGCGGCGTCCCGTTGCTGCGCCGGATGTCGATGAATGCACTTGGGGCTTGCAACCTTGTCGGCGTGACCCTGCCCGAAGGTCCGCTTGGCCAGGCGCGCCGCGCGGTGCTTGATGACCTCAAAGATCTTGCCCGACTTACCGTCACCGACACCGACAAAGACATGGCCGCGTCGGTGCGTCGCGGTGTTGATCATTTCGTCACCTGCGATGCGCTGGCCATCGTTCCGGCCGATATGCCCGAGATCACCCGGCAAGATTTCACCACCCTGATCGATGTGGCGCAGGCCAACCCGGCACGGATCGTGCGGGCAGTTGATGTTGACGGCAAACCAGGGCATCCGGTCATATTTCCCGCACGGCTTTTTCCCGACTTGCAGCGCCTGCGCGGGGACATTGGCGCCAAGGGCGTACTGCACGGGGAACTTTCGCTGGACGTGTCGTTGCCCGACCGGCACGCGACGACCGATCTGGACACGCCCGAGGATTGGATGGCCTGGCGCGCGGCACGCGACAGCTTTACCAACTGGTAGGTTGCAGGAAGGCAAATTCAGTGGCGATGCACAATAACCTGTTGTCAACCCGACCAGCGATCCGGCAGAACCGCACCAGTCAACTAGATTTCCCAGCCGTCGCTGACCTTTCTGCCAAAGGGTCGTCGGTCAAACAATGTCGCCAGCAACTCGCCCAACGTGCTCGACCTAGCCAGGGTCCGAGGCCCCTTTAGGATAAGTCGACCGTCCGCGTGGAAAGCCCGATGTTCAGGGATATATTGCCTTCGTTCACCAGCCATTTGCGCAACGTATAGGTTCGCGCACCAGCCTTATGCATCGGGTCGTTATCCGCTATTTTCCTGGCCTCATCCATCGAGCCGGCGCGGTAATTGATCAGACCGGCACCCGCCATGACCTCGCCGCTCGGGTCCGACAACGGCCCGGCGAGAACCAGAACGCCATTCCTTTCAAGATCTTGCTGGTATCCAAGATGCGCCGACGGCAAGGCGCGCCTGGCAAAATCGCTCAAAGACAAGAACATCGACAAAATGATGTCGGCTCCGGCAACCGTGATCATCGCCTTTGATCTCGAGTTCTGGAAAGAACTCCCGTTCCTCTTCCCGCATGAAGACCGACGTACGCACTTTGAGAACAAGCCAGAACACTCTGAAATCACTGCGTTTCGCAACGGGACATTGCAGTGCGCATATTTTATGATTGCGGCCCGAGGCGGCACCAACATGGGGCCTTCGCCGACAGAAACAGCACTTTCAGCGCTTGCCGGGTGCATCAATGTCATCGGCCACAAATGCGCGTCGGCACTGGGCGTCGATATCGGTCAGTTGATGATTGACGCAGAATGCCAGTTCGATCGGCGCGGTGTCATTTTGGAAAGCGAGATTGACGTGCCTTACCGGTCTGTCGCGGTGACCGTTCGCGCCAATGGTTCGGCAGTTCAGGAGGCGTTGACCCGCGTCGGCGTTGAAACCGAAAAATACTGTCCGTTGTCAAAGCTGTTCAGGTCGGCGGGAACCGAAGTCGAAGTGACCTGGGTCAAGGATCAGGCGCTTCGTTAAACCAGCAAAAACAAATGAGATGACGATGAACGTTCTGTGGAAGGGACCGGCGCTGGCCGCTTTGATGACAGGACTGATTGCGGTGCCCGTCGTGGCCGCGGAAACCATTCGCGCTGTGGTGATCGACGGCTACCCCGCGCGCGCGCTTTGGGTAAAGGAATTCTCCAACTTTTTTAACCCAGAGGTGGACAATATTCTGGCCGAAACCGGCAACTACCAAATGGACTGGCAGGAAAGTTATGGCGGATCCATCGTAAAGCCCAAAGGCGTTCTCGAAGGCGTGAGACTGGGTCTTGGGGACATTGGCATCGTAACCACAATCTTCCATTCGTCCAAGCTGCCGACCCAGGCAATGTCGGTAACACGCGATATGTCCGGTTTATGTACCAGATGATCTGTCCGGTTTTAGAACGCCTCCAAGCCATGGAGGGAGGCGATGCGTCGGACGGAGCAGGTACAGGGACTGAGATTGATGAAGTTCGAGGAGGTT
>JAKZRT010000034.1:0-19428 GCA_047518005.1 Brevirhabdus sp. | reverse complement strand
AAAACGACCCGAAGGCACCCCGGTTTCGATTCACCCATCGGGTGTGCCATATCCGCCGCTCCATGTATGCTACAACTTCATGATTCTTATAGCAGAATCGCCTTCTCGCCGCACTGAATATCGACGATACTTGGGAAATGCGGGTGTAATCTTTGCCAATCAGCCTATTGTGGCGGGGAGTATGGTGTACCAAATGGGGGTAATATTATGAAAATTAGAGGACTAATTGCGGCTTTGGCCGTGGCGTTTTCGCCGTTTATGTCAAGCGCTGCGACCGTGACATCGTCTGGCGTTGTCGGTGGTTGCGATGTTGCGATTGCTGGCGGTGTCGGGCAGATTGACGTGTTTGGCGGCGCGTCGTGGAATGCGACGTTCAGTAATGGCGATGCGGGCGGGACTTGCTTATTTGACTTGAATAACTCGTCGGCCAGCGCCATCGCAGTCACCATCGCCGTTGCGACCGTGAACCAGGGCGGATCGTTTTGGGGCTTTCTCGGAGGCACAAGCTTGTCTTCGGGAACTAACCACTTTGCGACCTGGAATCTTGCCCAGGGCGTCGGCGGCATCATCAACCTGAACTTTAACATTGCGGCTGGCGGCTTGGCGTTCTTCGATTGGAGCTGGGGTCAGGCCTATGCGTCTGGAAGTGCCATGCCCGAGATCGACTTTAACGTCTTTGCGACTGCAATTCCTGTTCCTGCGGCAAGCTTCCTACTTCTAGGCGGTCTTGGCGCGCTTGTAGCGTTTGGTCGCCGCAAGAAATTGGTCTAGGCGAGTTCGCAACACAGAGATAAAGGCGGCGGCATTTATGCCGCCGTTTTCTTGTGGGCGAAGGCCTTACTATAATTTCAGATTCGTTGCCACAATCTCATTCACCGCCTTCGGGTTGGCCTTGCCGACCGTCGCCTTCATCACCTGACCCACGAACCATCCCGCCAGCTTGAGGTTGGCCTTCGAATTATCGACCTGCGCCGGTATGGAAAAGCGCGACCTGCTGGCGCTCTTGGCCGAGGTCAGCCTGACCCGAGATAGCGATTGATCAGTCGCCGCGCACGGGTCGCGTTGATGCGCTGGCGGGTGGCGGCGTCGGGCAAGTCGGTCCGGTCGGCGATCCAGCCCACATAGGTTGTCGCGCGCAGCGCCATCATCAGATCGAACCCGGCGGTGTCCAGGGGTCGAACAGCCCGGTAGCCATCCCAAAGCGCATCTTTCAGGGTGCCATAGTCGGGATCGTCGATCAGCTTGATCAGCGCGGTCACCAGGTCGAACACCCGAAACCCAGGGCCACCGTCGTCAAAGTCGATCAGCTTGATGGTGGCGCCGTCCACCAAAACGTTTTCGCCCAGCAGATCGGCGTGGATCAGGCCATAATCCAATTTCCCCTCGATCGCCCCCAATTCAAGCTCGGCTCGGGCACGGAAACCGGCAAAAAGCGCCGCATCGGCGGGCGTCAGCGCAGGGTTTTCCCAAAATCGCCCCCAGACCGGGTTCCGCCCCGCCAGACCGCCCCGATCCCAGGCGGCGCGGTCGAACCCATCCGGTGGCGACCAGGCGTCGCAAACCTGGTGAAATCGGGCCATTTCGCGGCCCAGGTCCGAAAAAATTTCGGCCCGCCGGCGCGGTGTGGCACCGATCATGGCCGTGGCCAGGGTCTCGCCCGATAGCCAGGTCAGCACATCGACCTGCCAGCCCGCCACATGCTCGAGGAAACGGCCCGACGCCGACGCAATGGGGCAGGGCACGTGAATGCCGCCCTTGGCCGCCGCGGCCATCCAGTCAAGTTCCGAGGCCAGTTCGATATCCGACCGATAGCCCTTCCGGTGCAGCCGCAGGGCAAATGTGCGACCTGCATGGGCCACCCGAAACACCATATTTTCGCGATGCGCGGCCAGCGCGACCCGCGCGTCAGCCATCTGCCAACGCGCCAGGGCCTGCGCGACCACTTCTTTCATACGCGCGTCGCCAGGTCGCTCAGAACGCCGTCCAAAACTTCGATCAGCTGGTCGACATCGTCCTGCGAAAACACCATCGGCGGCCGGATTTTCAGGGTATTGCGGTGCCGCCCGAGCGCGCTGAGCAATATCCCACGGTCCCGCATCGCGTTCACAACCTGGTGCGCCAGACCCGTCGCCGGGGCTTTCGTGGCGTGGTCGTCCACCAGTTCCGCGCCCAAAATCAAACCGCGCCCGCGCACGTCGCCGATAGCCGCATGGCGCGCGGCAAGTTCGCTCAGACGTTGCTTGGCATAGGCCCCGACCGCCGCCGCGTTGGCCATCAGATCCCTGTCTTCCAGTTCGTCCAGAACCGCCAACGCTGCGGCGCAACTGACCGGGTTGCCGCCGAAGGTGTTGAAATACCGGAATGCGCCCCGAAACGCCGTCATGGTCGCGCGCGAGGTCACCACCGCGCCAACCGGGTGCCCGTTGGCCATCGGTTTGCCCATGGTCACAATGTCGGGCGTGACGCCTTGATATTGATGCCCCCACATGTGGCTGCCCAGCCGCCCGAACCCCGGCTGAACTTCGTCAGCGATCAGCAGTCCCCCAGCGCGGTGCACCGCGTCAACCGCAGGGGCCAGCCATCTCGGTGCCAAATCGGGAAATCCTTCGTTCACGAAAAACGGATCGATCAGAAGCCCGGCAAAGCCATGGCCGCTGGCCTCCAGCGCGTCAATCGCCTGCTCAATTGCTTCGGCAAATGCCTGCGCGTGGGCCGCGCCCGGTTCGCCGCCAAGCGGGCGAAAACTGTCGGGCGCAGGCACAAAGCCCACCATGTCGGCAAATGCGCCGCCCACCCCAGGCCGGTTCGATTGCGACAGCTGACTGACCAGCGCGGTGTTGCCGTGATAGGTGAAATCGGTGGCGATGATGCCGCGTTTTCCGGTGACAGCCTCGGCCATGCGCATGGCAATGTCGTTGGCCTCGGACCCGGTGCAGGTCATGATCGCGGTCTCAAGGGGGGCGTCCATGGTGCCGGTCAGGCGCTCGACATAGTCAAGAATGCCCTCATGCAGATACCGCGTGTGTGTGTTCAGCCTTGCCGCTTGGTCGGCAATCGCGGCGACAACACGGGGGTTGCCATGGCCGACATGCGGCACGTTGTTGTAACAATCCAGATATTTGCGCCCGCCGGCATCCCAAAGCCAGACCCCGTCGCCTTTTACCAGATGCACCGGATCATCATAAAATGTGGTGACATTCGGCCCCAAGAGCCGCGCGCGCCGCTCGAGCAAGGTCTCTTGTGCAATATCGGCCAAACCAGAGCCTCCGACAACCGCCGCACCCGTCGATAGCGTCAAAGGCGCTGGTCGGAAAGGGCGCGCGGCCCGGTGTTTGCCGGCTTTTAGGTCAGATAGTCCAGCCAGGGCGCCTGTTCAGCAATCATGTGATCGACCAGAGCCGGAATGTTTTGGCCGACGGTTACCACCGGATCGACCAACAGCGCCTGCACCGCCAGGTCGCGACTGCCGTCAAGAACCGCGCGCGCAGTCAGATCGTGAATGCCGATCTGATTGGTCAAAAGCCCGCGGATGCCCGGCGGCACGTCGACGTCAACGCCATGCACACCGTCCGCGTCTATCATCGCCGGAACCTCGACCGCAATCCAGTCAGGCAGGTCGGCAATAAGGCCCCGGTTGGGAATATTGACCGCCGCCTCTTCATGGGCCTTGCCGGTGATCATCGCCTCGATGATCGGCACGATGCGTTCGTTTGTCTGGTCTTTTATCTCGGGCGTCACGCGGCTCAGATGGGTGCGATAGCAGGTGTAGAAATCCTCGATCCCGCGATGATCCGCGCGATCATGAGCCCACCCGATGTACTCGCCAAAGTGGCTGTCGGTGGTGATCGGCAGGGCCCCAAAGCGTTCCAGAATATCGCGGAACAGCCAGCGGTCGGACCACTTGCGAATGTCGCTGATGTGGCTCAGATCAACGTCCATCCAGCCTTCGGTTTCCAGCGCTGCACCGGTCACGCGACCGGCGGCCAAAATCTCTGAATAGCCCGGCAGTCGCGCAAAATATCCCGGTGCCTTGGCCCGCACATCGCCGTAAGCCGATTTGCCGGTTTTGGTATAGACCACATCCGTCAGAACCGAGAAATGGTTCAACCCGCCGGCGCGATAGTGAATGTCGCCCCGGTCGACCCCCAGCAGCGGCGGCAGGTGGCGCTCGAGGCTGGCAATTTCGTGGCACATGCCGATGAAATTCAGATCAGGATACTTTCGATGAACGGTCGTGCAGATCCGGCTCATCGGGTTCGAAAAATTGAACACCGTTGCTTGGGGTGCAACCTCGGTCACATGCCGACAAATTTCCAGAATTGGCGGGATGATGCGCAGCGCATGAAAAAGGCCGCCCGCGCCGCCATTTTCGCCGAAAACCTGCGTGATGCCGTATTGCTGCGGGATTTTCCAGTCCTGGTCCCACAAGGCGAACCGGTCGCCGACCTCAATCGAAATGACAACGAAATCGGCCCCTGCAAGTGCCGAGCGCAGGTCGGGCTCGGTGCTGACATTGTGGGTCAGCCCACGCGCCGCGATATGGGCCTTTGCCACTTTGAGCGTCCGTTCAGCCGCGTCCATGTTGATATCGTTCAACGCGACAGTCGATCCGGCAAGTACCGCAGATTGGAATATATCGCCCAGCATGCCGGTGCCGAATTGAAGGCTGCCAGCCCCGACAAGAACAATCTTTGCCATTCCAATTTTCCCCTTCAGGTCGCCGCGCGATTCCCTATCGAACGCTCTTTACCCCGATCCGGGCCCGGGTGGGAGGCGGTCACTGGCGCTTTCGGGCTGGAATCCCGCACCCCAGCCGCCTACCCAGTCGCCAAAGGACGCCAATTCTCATGCAATCTCCGATCAGCCCGACCGACATTGGACGATTTGCCTTGGCGCTGGCGATCGGCTCGGTTGGGGCGTTCGTTTTCCGACAACTGGGTCTGCCGTTGCCATTCATGCTGGGTCCGTTGGTTTTCACGATGATCGCCGCCGTGGCCGGGTTGCACATTTCCGCGCCCAAAAAAATCCGCCCGGTCTTTTCTGCTGTTATCGGCGCGATGCTGGGCTCGGCATTCAGCGCCGAGCTGGTCCAGACCATGCCAGGTTGGTGGCCGACGCTGACAGCACTGATCCTGTTTACAGGCTGCGCGGCACTCGGCTCGGTCGGGTTTTTTCGCTGGGTTGCAGGCTACGACGCCAAAACCGCCTATTTCGCCGGCATGCCGGGCGGGTTGATCGAAATGGTGGCCCTGGCCGAGGAATTTGGTGCCGACGTGCGCCGCGTCATGCTGGCCCATTCGCTGCGCATCCTGCTGATCGTTTTTGCCATCCCGCTGATCGTGACGGCGATGACCGGCGCCGATCTCGCTACAGCGCCATCGGGTCGACCGACCCTTGCCCAGATGGGGTTGGATTTCTATCTCTGGTTCCCGATCAGCCTTGTCGCGGGCATGGCGCTGGCGCGGGTGATTTATCTGCCGGCCGGCCACCTGTTTGGACCGATGCTGGTCAGCGCGTTGATCCATATCGTCGGCTGGTCCGATTTCGTCATTCCAAGCGAGCTGGTAATTGTCGCGCAGGTGGTGATGGGCACTTCGCTGGGGGTTCGGTTTTTTGGGTCTCGCGCCCGCGATATCCTGGCCGTGATCCCCGGAATAGCCGGATCGGTGGCGATATTGCTGGTGATAACCGGGGTGTTTGCCGTTGCACTCAGCGCCCTGGCCGATATCGCCCCGGTGACGGTTCTTCTTTCCTTCTCGCCGGGCGGCTTTACCGAGATGGGGATCATCGCCATTGCCCTCGGGATCGACACCGCGTTTGTGGCGACGCACCATCTGGTGCGGGTTGCCTTGGTGGGCATTTTCGGCGCGCTGGTGTTCCGCGCGTCCGCCCGGCGAAATTCGTGATGAGGCCAACCCACGACCAGCGTCAGCTCACCAGGTATTGGGCCGCATCATCGGCGGCATCGGCCAGAATTTCTAGCTCGGACTGCGACCAGCGGTGCATCCCCTCAAAAACCGCGCTGACGACGGCAAGCACGCGGCGATTGGGGTCGCGGACCGGATACCCGGCGTAGGCAGCAACCATCTGGTCTTGAACCGTCGGGTTGTCTTTTATCAGCGGGTGCGACTGGGTATCGTCTACGACAAGCGGAAAATTCATCGACGCGACGTGTTTGCAAATTGATCGGTCCAGGTCGATTGTCGTGCCTGTGGGAAATACCGGAGAATTTTCGGTACTGATCAAAAAAATTTGTTCGGATGCTGAAACTCTGCTGACGTAAACAGCATCCGACGACAGTCTGCCTCGGAGCGTTTCGACAAATCGCGTCAGTTTTTTGTTATCTTGTTCAGCGCAAACCATACTCTTCTAGTATTCAGGCGACATACCCGCCCATTATCCGGATTCTGTACCGTCAGTGAACCGATTTCTGAATTTCGGTCCATGCTTCCGGCAAATCGGCACGATATTGCTCAATCCTGTGCCAGGGTTACCGATTTTGAGTGGGAAATTGCCGGTTTCGCCAACGAAGGCCATCCCGGGCAGTTTCCTAGACCGCGTTCGCCGGTGCGATGTTTGCCAATGCGAACAGTCCGGCGGCTGTGGCCACAATTGTCGGGCCGGTCGGGCTGTCCAGCGCCACCGACAGCCCCAGACCGATCAAAACGGCGACCCCGGCGACAATTGCCGCTAACATCGCCATGGCTTCGGGTGTGCGCGCCAGCGGGCGCGCGGTGGCGGCTGGTATGATCAGCATTGCGCCGATCAACAGCGCGCCGACGACCTTCAAGGCCACTGCCACCACCAGCGCCACCAAAAGGCCGAGTATCAACCGCTCGCGCGCCGGGCGTCCGCCACCTGCCAGCGCCAGCTCCGGGCTGAGCGTCGCGATCAGCAAACCCGGCCAACGCCAGATCAGGACCGCCAGAACCACGGCCGCACCCCCCCAGATTATCGCCAGATCAACCAGCGTGACGGTCAGAATGTCTCCGAACAGAAGGCCCATCAGATCGCGTCTCGGCCCGCCCGACACCGAAAGCGCCACCAGCCCGAAGGCCAACGCGCCATGCGAGGCGACGCCCAGAGCGGTGTCGATTGGCGCTCCGCTCTCGGACAGCCGTGACACCAAAGCCGCCATCGCCGCCGCGACTATCAGAACGCCGAGCGTCACCGGAAGGTCGGTGACAATGGCAAGCGCGACGCCCAGAACTGCCGCATGTGCCGTCGCGTCGCCAAAATAGGCCATGCGGTGCCAGATCACGAAACTGCCAAGCGGACCCGCGACCGCCGCGACGCCGAGCCCGGCAAGCGCCGCCATGACCAGAAACGGCTCAACCATGCGCGTGCGCCTTATGGTCATCGTGCGAATGGTCGTGGTCGTGACGATAAAGCGCCAGCATGCCCCCGGTCCCATGTCCGAAAAGCGCGCGATACTCGGGTGCCGATGCCACCACCTCGGGCCGCCCTTCACAGCAGATGTGTCCGTTCAGACAAATCACCCGGTCGGACGCCGCCATCACCACGTGCAGGTCGTGGCTGACCATGACCACCGCCGCACCGGTGGTTTGTCTGACCTCTTCGATCAGCCGGTAAAATGCCGCGGTGCCTGGGTGGTCGAGCCCGTTTGTGGGTTCGTCAAGCACAAGGATATCCGGCGCGCCCCGCAATGCGCGGGCCAACATGACGCGTTGCAACTGGCCCCCGGAAAGCGTTGTGATTTGCATCTGGCCAACATCGCCAAGGCCGACCTGCGCCAGTGCCTGGGCTGCATCGCCTGCGGCTCTGCGGCCGGGCAGTCCCAAAAGGCGTGCCACAGTCATCGGCATTGTCGTCTCTAACCTAAGTGTCTGGGGTACATAACCAATTTTCAGACCGGGCATCCTATTGATCGACCCGCCCGAGGGTTTCAGAGCGCCAACCATGGCGCGGACCAGGGTTGATTTTCCTGACCCATTCGGGCCGACGATGGTCACGATCTCGCCGCGGGAAATGCGAAAGTCAACATCGCGCAGAATGTCCCTGCCGCCCAGTCGCAGGATCATACCTTTGGTTTCAATCAACATGGTCTTGGCCCTCGCGACAGCCTTCGCACAGCCCCATGACTTCGACGACTGTTCGCTCGACCGCGATGCCGACCTTTGCCGCCGATTGCGCCAGAACGCCGCTGCCCAGATCAATATGCGCCTCGGTCACCATCCGGCACGACCGGCAGACGATGAAAGCCGGGCGATGCGACGGATCAGGATGCGTGCAGGCGACAAAGGCGTTCAGGCCCTCGATGCGGTGAACCAGCCCGTGTTTTTGCAAAAACGCCAGCGCCCGATAAGCGATCACCGGGCGTTCGCCCAGGCCCTCGGCCCTGAACCGGTCCAACAGATCGTAGGCTCCAAGCGCAATGTGACTTTCCAGCAAAATCTCCAGCGCCCGTTGCCGCGCGCGCGTCAGCCGAAGCCCGCGCGCCGCGGCCAGATCGGCCGCACGGCTCAGCGTCCGGTCGATACAGGCGTCGTGGTCGTGGTCGTGGGCGGCTGCTGCTGTCATCGGCATCGGGGTTGCATTGTGATAATATTACAGATATTCGCGTCCCGCGTGATAGCCCGAGGCCCGCGCCGATGAAAGCCCAAATCGCCAAATTCGCCAAAATTTCGATCCTGGTGCTGCTGGGTAATGCTCAGCCGGTCACTGCTGATGCGTTGAAAGTGGCTGTCGATATCGCCCCGCTCGGGGCCCTTGTGGCGCGGGTGGCCGAAGCGACCGACGTCACCATAACCGTGTTGGTGCCGCCCGGCGGGGAGCCCCATGACCACGCGCTGCGGCCGTCGGATATGCGGGCGTTGCAAAACGCTGATCTGGTGGTACAAATCGGCCCTGAACTTACCCCCTGGTTGCCCTCAATATCGCCACGTATCACCTTGTATATGCTGGATATACCTGAAACGCGACTGCACGGAAAAAGACAGGGTGCGGCGCTTGAACCGGTGCCCGGAACGCGCGACCTGCACGCCTGGCTCGACCCGACCAACGCGGTTTTGTGGAGCCGTGCGATCGCCAAGGTTCTGGCCCGGATCGACCCCTCTAACGCACAGCGTTTCGCGGCCAATGCCGAAGCCGCGGCGGCCGAGATTGCGGCAGCCAGTGCCTGGGCCCGGACCCGGTTGAACGCAAAAACGGTCAACTTCGTGCTGGAACATGACGCGTTTCAATATTTTGAGGTCCACTTCGGGCTGACGCCGCGCGCGGCGCTCCGCGACGCCGAAGGGTCGCGCCCCGGACCCCGGCGGATGGCGCGTTTCAGAAGGTTGGCCGAAGGCGCGGATTGCCTTATCGGTTCCCCCGGGACCCAAGCGAAGCTTGCGCAAACGCTGAATCTGGACCGGTTAATTGTTCTCGACCCGCTTGGCGCAACCGAAAGCTCGTATCCCGCCTTGATCATGAACTTGGCCCAAGGATACGCCGCGTGCAGCATGCCGTCGCAGGGGTGAAGCCTAGTCCGCGCGGCCGACGCAGCGGGCAATCGTGTCTTCCAGCGTCGCACGATCAATCGGCTTGGCCACATGTGCGGCAAACCCGTGGCCAAGGTATGCTGCAACCTGATGCTCCATCGCGTTCGCCGTCACGGCAATGGCAGGGGTCATCGGCAATCCTGCCTTTTTCTCGGCTGCGTGAATTTCGTTCATACATTCGATCCCGTCCATCCCCGGCATCGAGATGTCCAGCAAAAGCGCGTCAAACCGACCCTTTCGGGCAGTTTCCACCGCACTTTCGCCGTCTTCGACGATAACCGCTTTGGCACCCATCCGGTCGATCATCAGTTTCATCAAAAGCCGGTTCGTCGGCGTGTCGTCAGCCACCAGCAATCGCAACCCGACGCAGCTCCGACCGGTCGGCTTTTTCCTGACCCGCGGCGCGTCATCGGGTTCGCCCTTTGCCTCGGCCAAGGGCAAGCGTACCGTCACCGCCGTCCCTTTGCCCAGTTTTGATTTCAGGGTGACCGAGCCACCCATGGCCTCGGCCAGCTTGCGGGTGATTGCAAGCCCCAGTCCGCTGCCGCCAAAACGGCGCGCGGTCGATTGATCGGCCTGATTGAAGTCGTCAAAAATTCGTGCTGCCTGATCGGTCGACATCCCGATACCTGTGTCGGTGACCTTAATCTCGACCTGCCCGTCGCTGGCCAGCCGCAGGGCCACGTGAACTGATCCCTTTTGGGTAAACTTCAATGCATTTGACACCAGATTATGATAGATCTGCAGCAGGCGATGCGGGTCGCCCAGGTGCCGACGGGGCAAGGTTTTGTCGGTCTTCAACACTAGTTCCAGCGACTTCTGCGCGGCCACGCGGCCATGCACGGCATCGACCTTGCGCATCAGGTCGGCGAAGGCAAACGGCACTTTCTCTAACGAGAGCTTGCCAGCCTCGATCTTGGAAAAATCCAGAATGTCGTTGATAACGCTCAGCAGAACTTCCCCCGATTCCTGTATGGCGTCGGTCAGAAGCCGGTTTTTCGATTTCTCAAGCCGCAGCCCCAGTTCCTGCGCCAGCCCCAGAATGCCGTTCAGGGGCGTTCTGATCTCATGGCTCACGGTCGCCAGAAATTCGGATTTGGCGGTGTTTGCCTGCTGCGCGGCGATCAGCGTTTCGTAAAGCTGGGTCACGTCGCTGCCGGCCCCGCGAAACCCCGAAAATTCTCCAGAATCGTCGAAGAACGGCGCGCCGCTGATCCGCACCCACCGCGCCTGACCCTCGCTGTCGGTCAGGCGCAGAACAATATCCCCAAAATTTTTGCGGGCCGCAAAAACACTGCGGAACCGATCCCAATCTTCGGCCACAACGTTCCCGGATCGCTGCGCAATATTGGAAAAATTGTGGCCCAGCAAACCCTCGGCACAGACACCAAGCGACCGCTCGAGCCCGCTTGACAGATAGGTGATCCGCCCGCCCTTATCGACTTCCCAAAACCAGTCGCGACTGACCTCGGCAACGTCTGAAAACCTTTGCCGCGCCACATCGCGATCCGCCGCCGCAGCCATCAATTCGTCATTGGTCCTGCTAAGGTTGGCCTGCTGTTCCTTAAGCTCGGTGATGTCTATGCGCAATCCTACGCGTCCGCCGTCCGGGGTCAGCCTTTCGATGATGCGCAACCAGCGCCCGCCGTCTAACTGTTGTTCCACGATCGTGTCGGCACCTTGATGCGCGGCCATGCGGGCCACTCGCCATTCGTCCTCGCGCCCCTTGGCCTCGGGATATTGCCCGTGGCGCAGGCCGTATCGGAGGATCGCCTCAAAAGATTCGCCGGCGGCCATCGCCACCGCGCTTTTGGCGTAAAAGTCCAGGTAGCGTTGGTTGCACAGCACCAGCCTGTCGTCGGCGTCAAAAAGGACAAATCCGTCAGGCAGGGCCTCCACAGCGGTTACAAGGCGCGCATTCGCGGCGGCAACATCGGCCCGCGCCGCTTCCAGCGCCGCTTCGTTTTCTTTCAGCTCGGTGACATCAATTCGCAGCCCAACACTGCCCCCGTCCGGCGTGCGGCAGTTGATCGACCTGAACCAGCGGTCGCCAACTGCCCGAACATGGCTTGTGTCGGTGCTCTTGCGAAAGGCATTAATCCGGTCTTTGACCCACGCGGCCTCGGCGTCGGGTCCGACGATAGCGGGCGATTGCCGTGCGACATGGCTGAATATCTGCTCGACCGATTGGCCGGGGGTCAGCATTGGCCCTGCTTCGGCAAAGAAGTCGCGATAGCGATCGTTGCACAAAACCAGACGTTCCTCGGCATCGAAAATGACAAACCCGTCCGGCAGCGCATTGACCGCGCTGACCAGCTGCGCGCGGGCCTGATCGGCCGCCTCGTTGGCCTCTTCCAGGTCACGTTGGCGTTTCAGGTGATGCGTCACATCCGATTGAACCGAGAAATACCCCGATAGTTTTCCCAAGGCGTCATAAAGCGGCGATATTTGCAGATCGAACCAAACCGGGCGCCCGTCCTTGCAGCGGTTCTTAACATCACAGTTGATCGCGACGCCGCGCTCGATCGCATTCGATATCGCCCTCAGGGTTTCGGGGTCGGATCCGGCGTGATTCAGAAGGTCGGCCGGAAATTTTCCAATCGCGTCGTCTTCGCAATAACCGGTCATTTCGGTAAATGCCGGGTTCAGCCATTGGAATGTTCCGTCTATCGCGACGATCAGAACGCCGGGGCGCGATTCAACAACGACGCGCGAAAGCCCGTGCAAAAGCCGCGCATCGGGCGCTGTTCGCGAATCTTCGCGAACCCGTGCCAACAGGCCGTCGCCCTGTCCGTCGTCGATAAATTCCCAGATCAGCACCAGCGATGTTCCATCTCGGGCGGTGCTGGCAGTTGTCACCCGATCTGGTCTGCCGCCAATTGCTCCCAACCCGGCCAGCATTTGCTGCGCACCGGTCCGCCCGATCAGGGCGGCAAGTTTTAGGCGCTTTCGGGCCATGGGCTGCCGGTCAAAAAACGCCCAAAATACGTTATTTGCCCAAAGAATTTCACCTTTCGGGGACAGTCGGGACAGCGCGTCAGCCGGGAATATTGCCGAGATCGGACGAAGGTCATCACCCGCCCCTGGCCATTCAGGTGATCGGTTTGCCGGGGGGTCACTTGCCGCGGGATTTGCCAAAGGAATTTCAGCCTTGCAGTTTTGCCTTTGCGTATTGCTCAGCATGCACGATCGACAGTTAACGCCCCGTAATTCTATCAATTTGAACCGAGAACGCGGGCGGCGCGATCACGACGGCGTCGGTGCCCTGGCCTTTGCGGCAACTTTATCGGCTGCGCCGGACGCTGCAACCGCTGGACCTGAGCCTGCAAGCGAAATATCAGGCAGCAATGAAACCCTTTCTGATCCTGCAATTGCGCCCCGAAGATGAAGCCGCCGACAGCGAATTCGCGGCGATTCTCGAAAAGGGCGGTATCCCACGCGAACGGGCACATCGTATCCGCCTGGATCGCTGCCCGCTGCCCGATGCTTTGGACCTCGACGATTTTGCCGGGGTCATCGTTGGCGGCGGGCCGGGCTGTATTAGCGACCCGCCCGAAATAAAAACCCCGACCGAGGCGCGGATCGAAGCTGCAATGATGGGCTTGATGCCGCGTATTACGGCCGAGGATCGTCCGTTTCTGGGCTGCTGCTACGGCATCGGCATATTGGCGCACCATCTTGGCGGAACCGTTTCGAAACAAGCTTACAGCGAAGCGGTTGGCACATCGCCATGTCGCCTGACACCCGAAGGGCTGGACGACCCGATACTGCATCGGTTACCGCCGCGCTTCGACGCATTTGTCGGTCATAAAGAAGCAGCACAGGACCTGCCGCCCGGTTGCGTGCATCTGGTGGCCTCGCTGGCCTGCCCGTATCAGATGATCCGGTTCGGCGACAACGTCTATGCCACCCAATTTCACCCCGAGGCCGACGCAGCCGAGTTTGAATTGCGCATCCGCATCTATCGCGATCGGGGCTATTTCCGGCCCCAAGACGCGACGCGCCTGATCTCGATGTGCCGCGCGGCCCGGGTCACGGCGCCGCAGGAAATACTCAGAAACTTCGTCAATAGGTACGGATGACCGAGTTTTTTCGAAAGTGCAGCCCGGATCCCAACCGACCCGTCAATTCTGAACCGCAATCCTGCACTGGGCGTGTTTGCGGCCCATAGCGCAAGCCAGATGATTCTGTTCGACACTATCGCTTGGCGCCGAGCTTACGCCGGAATGCCCGGTCGATCTCATGCGCTGCGGGGTGGCGGAAAACATGTCGTGCGGGTCCTTGACGCGCGCCTTGACGGGCGATCCGTCAGGAACAGCGCTGACATGATTCTCGAGAAAAGAATTACGAAACTTGTCGGTTATCCGCCTGATAATTGTAGCAATGACGTGAATTTATCGCTAATTCGGTCGATTTTTCCCTTTCTATTGGATTTATTCTCCCGGTCAGGACACTGTCGGGGGTGCGGACATTGACGTCACGTCAATGCGGCCCTTGGCACGGGGAAAAACAATGGACGACCATACGGATACATCCGCGCTGATAACCGGCGGTGGCCAAGGCTTGGGCCTGGCTGTCGCGCATCGGCTGGTCGATGAGGGATGCAGACGGATTGTGCTGGCCGGACGCAACGAGGCCAAAGGCGAAAAAGCCGTGTCAGAATTGGCGTCACGGTCGGTCAATGCGCATTTTCTTGCGGTCGATATGGCGGACATCGGTGCGGTCACAGGGATGGTTGATGCGGCTGCTGTCTGCGTGGGCCGGATCACCGCGCTGGTGAATTCGGCGGCCAATACGGACCGGGGTTCGATCCTGAACACCTCGCCTGAAGAATGGGACAATATTATGAATGTCAACGCCCGGGCCCGGCCCAGGGGTGTGGGCATCGCCCCCGCGCAGCGCCTGACTATTCGGGTTTTCCGGAAATCCAAATTCGCGTAGCCAGTCATTTTATTTGGTAAAATCAAGCGAGTAACCCGTGGTCCAACCGTGGACACTACGGGACGGGCGTTTTTCCGGCCAGGACCTGCGCGTACCAGTCGCGGTCGATATTTCCGCCGCTCAAGATCAGCCCGACCTTTTTTCCCTGCATCGCCTCGCGCTCGCGCAGCAACGCCGCCAGCGGTGCCGCCCCGGCCCCCTCGGCCAGATTGTGGGTGTCGGCGTAATAGGCCCGCATCGCCTCGGCAATCTCATCGTCGCTGACAGCCACGACCCGTTCTGCCCCATTTGAAATGGCCTCCAGCGCTGCCGGAACCGGCACCCGCACAGCCATTCCATCGGCAAACGTCAGGGCGGCGTTGGTTTCCACCGGCTTGCCGGCCTCGACCGACAGTCGCACGCAAGCCGCGCCTTCGGCGACCACACCGACGACCCGGGTTCTCAACCCCAACGCGTCGCGCGCCGCCATCACCCCGCAGATACCCGACCCGCAGCCGATCGGCACATAAACAGTGTCCAGATCCGGGACCGCGCTCAACAGCTCAAGTCCGTAAGTGGCCACCCCGCGCACCAATTCCCAATGAAACGGCGGCACGAATATCAGGCCTTCCGCCGCGGCCACCCGCAGCGCCTCTTCGCGGGCCGCGTCGTAATCGGCGCCGAACTCGACCAGCTCCGCCCCCCAAGCCCGCATCGCTGCGTTCTTTTCGACCGAATTGCCCTGCGGCGCATAGATCACCGCGCGCAGACCCCGCGCCCGCGCCGCCCGCGCCTGCGCCTGACCATGGTTGCCCCGCGTTGCCGTGATGACGCCGCGCGCACCCGGGTCCCGGGCCAAAAGCCAGTCGATATAAGTCACGGCACCGCGCACCTTGAAGGCCCCGGTCGGCGCGTGATTTTCGTGTTTGACCCAAACCTCGGCCCCGGTTCGCGCGCTCAAAAGCGGCCAGCAATGTTGCGACGTCGGCAGCATCCGCGCGTGAACAAGCGCTGCCGCGTCGCTAAGGTCTGCCCGAGAAAAGTCCACCGATACGCTCCGCTTCAAGATCGCTGGAATATGGGGCGCGAAAACCGCGCCCCGGTCAAGGGGCAGCGCGATAGGTGACCGATGGCCGGTCGGCTAGGCCACAGCCTCGCGCCGCGAGGCAAAACTTGGCGGTGAGCCGACCCTGGTCGGGGCGACGGGCAGGGCAGGCACCGGATCGACCCGCGTGCCGGGCCCAAGAACCAGCACCGGCTGGCCAGCGCTTTGAACGGCTGAAATTGCCAGGGTTCCCAACATTTGCGATTCGGGGCGCAAGCCCAGCACCGCATGCAGCGACGGGATCAGTTCGAATAGTTCTACCGCGTCGCGGCGTTTTCGATCCGACAGCAGGATCGTTGCCGCGCGCGAGTGGAAATGCTCGGCCGCCAGCGCCACCGATGTGGTGTGTCGCCCGTCAATGACCTGTTTCAGGACCACGAGATCGGTCACCGAGCGCCGCACGAATTTCACCGCCGCTTCCTGATCGGTGCAGAACGACACCATAAACCCGCGCCGCGCCAGAACTGAACGCAGCCGGTCAATTTCGGCGGGGTTGTCGTGGACGATCAAAGCCTGCATTGCATCCCCCAATAGGCAATCCACACCCTCTGATCCCCCAGATGAACTCCAGAGAACGCCGAAGGTCATTAAGATTTGATGAAAATCTTCTGACGGGCGCACTGCGGTGAGGAGTTGCGCCGCGTTACACGCGTCGCCCGTAGCGAGGGGCGCTGCCCCTCGCGCTCCCCGGAGTATTTTGGAAGGGTGATAGGGGCAAGGTATGGCAGGTGGGGCGGATTGGCCTTCTTCGTGGCAAAGTTATCTGCGCAGGCGCTCAATTCGGGGGCAGGGGGAAGGTGGCCTGAATGCATTGGCCGCACTTCAATAGGTTCCGCGCGCCGGATAGCCGCTTTCGCGGACGAAGGCGGCTTTGGCGAGCAACAGGTCCAGATCGGGGCGCGGCCAGGGCATGTTCGAGATGTCGATGAGATAGAGCCTCCCGTCGGGCCGCACCCAGAAAAGCCCGGGTTCGCAGAATATCTCGGCCTCGGACGGTTTGATCGCGGCCGTGAGCCACAGGCCCCACACCCGCGCGGTCGCCTCGTCCAGCCCGTAAGCCACGCGCAGATTTCCAATGTCCCAGTCCCGCACCGTTTGCGCTGCATCCTCGGCCCTGTCCATCGAGGCCACCAGCACCTCGAACCCTTGCGCCCGGAACCCGGTCGCAAGTCCGTTCAGCCGCTCAAGGTATGCGCGGCACACCGGGCAGTGCCGCCCGCGATAAAAAACCACCATCGTGAACGTCTCGGGTGGCGGGTCGTTCAGCGCCCACTGCCCCCCGACCACCAGCGGCAAGGACAGCGCCGGGGCCGGCGTGTCGGGGGTCAGTTTATGGGTCATGGCCTATTCTGGCGCCAACGCCCCCACCTTCGCAACCCGGCGAGCCGAGAACTTGAATAATAGAAATTTGCCACAGGGCTTCGACGCGTTGGGGAGGTGTTTTGGCGAAAGAAAATACTGTCGCTGCTGGCCTCTGACCCCGCTATTCGGCCGCCATCGCCCCTGCCTTGACCACTCGGCAGGCCGAAAACTTGAACTCGGGGATCTTGCCGTAGGGGTCAAGCGCTGCGTTCGTCAAAACATTGGCAGCCGCTTCGACATAGGCAAACGGGATGAACACATTGTCTTCGGCCACTGACCTGTCGGCGCGCGCCATGATGCGGATGGTGCCGCGACGGGTCGAAATTTCGATCATCTCGCCGGGCTCGATCCCCAGACCCCGCAGCGTATGCGGGTGCAGCGACGCATTGGCCTCGGGTTCGACCGCATCGAGCACGCTGGCGCGCCGCGTCATCGACCCGGTGTGCCAATGTTCCAACTGACGCCCGGTGATCATCACGAACGGATAGGTCGCATCGGGAAGTTCCGCAGGCGCGACCACATTGGCAGGCGTGAAGCGTGCGCGGCCGTCGGCGCGCGGAAAGCCGTCGCCAAAGACGATGTCTTGGCCCGGATCGTCAGCGCTGAGCGAAGGGTAGGTCACGACGCCTTCGGCCTCAAGCCGGTCCCAGGTGATGTTGTCGAGCGATTTCATCGAGCGTTTCATCTCGGCAAAGACCTCGCGCGGATGGGTGTAGCCCCAGCCGAGCCCCAGGCGGTTGGCCAGATCGACCGTGATCCGCCAATCTTCGCGCGCCTCACCCGGCGGCGGCACGGCGGGCCGGCCCATCTGAACTTGGCGGTTGGTGTTGGTCACCGTCCCGGTCTTTTCGGCCCAGGCCGAGGCGGGCAGGATAACGTCGGCATAATTCGCGGTCTCGGTCAGGAATATATCCTGCACCACCAAATGCTTGAGGCTGGCGAGCGCATCGCGCGCATGTTCCACATCCGGGTCCGACATCGCCGGGTTTTCGCCCAGGATATACATCGAGGTAATATCGCCCGCGTGAATCGCGTCGATGATCTCGACCACGGTCAAACCCTTCTCGCCAAGTATGTTGTCCGACCCCCAGATCTCGTTGAATGCCGCGCGCACGCCGTCGTCGGTAACGCTCTGGTAATCGGGCAGGAACATCGGGATCATACCTGCGTCCGACGCGCCCTGTACGTTGTTCTGGCCACGAAGCGGGTGCAGTCCGGTGCCCGGGCGACCGACCTGACCGCACATCAGCGCCAGAGAAATCAGACAGCGCGAGTTATCAGTGCCGTGGATGTGCTGGGAAATGCCCATTCCCCAGAAAATCATCGCCGCCTTGGCACCGGCGAAGTCGCGGGCGACCTGGCGCAGCACATCGGCCTCGATACCGCAGACCGCCGCCATCTTTTCCGGCGGGAAGCCTTTCAGGTGCTCTTTCATGGCCTCCCAGTTTTCGGTGAAAGCCTCGATGTACTGGCGGTCGTAAAGCTCTTCCTCGACGATCGTGTGCATGATTGCGTTCAGCAAACTTACATCTGCGCCCGGCTTGAACTGCAACCGATGTGTGGCGAACCGCCCCAGACCGACGCCGCGCGGGTCAATGACGATCAGCTTGCCGCCGCGTTTGGTGAATTGCTTGAAATAGGTCGCGGCGACGGGGTGGTTTTCGATCGGGTTGGCGCCGATGACAATGGCCACGTCGGCGTTCTTGATCTCGTTGAAGGTGGCCGTCACGGCGGCCGAACCGACATTTTCCATGAGCGCTGCCACCGACGAGGCATGGCAGAGCCGCGTACAATGATCGACGTTGTTGTGTCCAAAGCCCTGACGGATAAACTTCTGAAACAGATAGGCCTCTTCGTTGGAACATTTGGCCGACCCGAATCCGGCGACGCGGGTGCCAGCGATGTCGCGTTCGCGCGCAAAGCCGTTTGCCGCATCATCCAGCGCCTCGTCCCACGTCGCTTCGCGGAAATGCGTGGCCAGATCGCCGGGATCGACGTTCAGACCCTTGGCGGGCGCGTCCGCGCGCCGGATCAGCGGTTTGGTCAGGCGGTGCGGGTGGGCGACATAGTCGAACCCGAACCGGCCCTTGACGCACAGCCGGTTTTCGTTGGCCGGGCCGTTCAGGCCGTCCACATATTTGATCTTGTCGTCCTTGATCTTGAAGCTGAGCTGGCAGCCGACGCCGCAATAGGGGCAGATTGATTTAACCTCGCGGTCAAAGTCGGCGCTGTCGCCAACCTGAGCCGCGTCGAGCACCGTTGCGGGCATCAGCGCGCCCGTAGGGCAGGCCTGGACGCACTCACCACAGGCAACGCAGGTCGACGCGCCCATAGGGTCATCGAGGTCAAAGATGATCTGCGCGTCGCGGCCGCGCCCGGCCATGCCGATCACGTCGTTGACCTGAACATCGCGGCAGGCGCGGACGCAGAGGTTGCAGTGAATGCAGGCATCCAGGTTGACGCGCATGGCGACGTGGCTGTCGTCCAAAAGCGGGATGCGGTCGTGTTCAATGGCCGGAAATCGGCTGTTCTCAACAC
>JAKZRT010000033.1:0-6396 GCA_047518005.1 Brevirhabdus sp. | reverse complement strand
TAAACCTCCTCGAACTTCATCAATCTCAGTCCCTGTACCTGCTCCGTCCGACGCATCGCCTCCCTCCATGGCTTGGAGGCGTTCTAAAACCGGACAGATCATCTGGTACATAAACCGGACATATCGCGTGTTACCGACAATTCCGCCAAATGCCGGTTGACGGCCCTGGCGCACACTCATAGGGTCGCTGCGGTGAAAATGGGAAGGAACGGGAAGTGACTGATTTTCTTGGGCTTGCTGTGGTGGTTCACATAAGGGCCGGCTGAGGAAACCAAATGTCCTTCATCCCGCCCCCGAACTTCCGCTCGGGGGTTTTTTTATGGCGGGCGACCGCCTGGTACGCATCTAACGCGGTGAGGCGATGACAAAGAAAACGATGACCGGCGCCAAGATGGTGGTTCAGGCGCTGAAAGATCAGGGGGTCGAGGTTGTTTTCGGCTATCCCGGCGGTGCGGTGTTGCCGATCTATGACGAGATTTTTCAGCAAAACGACATTCGTCACATCCTGGTGCGCCACGAACAGGGCGCGGTGCATGCCGCCGAAGGCTATGCGCGGTCGACCGGCAGGCCCGGCGTTGTTCTGGTGACCTCGGGACCAGGAGCCACCAACGCGGTGACCGGGATGACCGATGCGCTGATGGATTCGATCCCCCTGGTCGTGCTGACCGGTCAGGTGCCGACATTCATGATCGGCAACGACGCCTTTCAAGAAGCCGATACCGTTGGCATCACCCGGCCCTGCACAAAAATGAATTGGCTGGTGAGGGAAACTGACAATCTTTCCGGTCGGTTGCACGAGGCCTTTCATGTTGCCATGACGGGTCGCCCGGGCCCGGTGTTGGTGGACATCCCCAAGGATGTGCAATTCGCAATCGGCACCTATACGCCGCCGGATAAGGCGCGCACGTCGCATTATCGGCCGCAGACCGTCGGCGACCCGGCGATGATTGCCGAGCTGGTGAGCGCCATGGAAAAGGCGGCGCGACCGTTATTCTATACCGGCGGCGGGGTGATCAATTCCGGCCCCGAGGCCAGCGAGACGCTGCGCAAGCTGGTCAAGGCCACCAACTTTCCGATCACCTCGACCCTGATGGGTCTGGGGGCCTATCCGGCGACCGGCAAGAACTGGCTGGGGATGCTGGGGATGCACGGGCTCTACGAGGCCAATCTGGCGATGCACGACTGCGATTTGATGATCTGCGTGGGCGCGCGGTTTGACGACCGGATCACCGGACGTGTGCAGGATTTCAGCCCCAAATCGCGCAAGGCGCATATCGACATTGATCCCTCGTCGATCAACAAGGTGATCCACGTGGACATGCCAATTGTCGGCGATGTCGGTTCGGTGTTGACCGATCTGATGAACCAATGGAAGGCGCGTGGGGCGAAGACCAATGCCAAAGGGTTGGACAAATGGTGGGCCGAGATCGCCAACTGGCGGTCGGTGCGGTGTCTGGATTACGCGGCCTCGGAAAAGACCATCAAGCCCCAGTACGCGGTCGAACGGCTGGAAGCGCTGACCCGCGATCACCCGGATCGCTATATCTGTACCGAGGTCGGCCAGCACCAGATGTGGGCCGCCCAATACATGGGCTTTAACGAGCCGAACCGGTGGATGACCAGCGGCGGGCTGGGCACCATGGGATACGGGTTTCCGTCGTCGATCGGGGTGCAGATCGCGCATCCGGACGCGCTGGTGATCAACGTCGCGGGCGAAGCGTCGTGGCTGATGAACATGCAGGAAATGGGCACGGCGGCGCAGTACCGGCTGCCGGTCAAGCAGTTCATTATGAACAACGAACGCCTGGGCATGGTTCGCCAATGGCAAGAGCTGCTGCACGGCGAGCGCTACAGTCACTCGTGGTCGGAAGCCCTGCCCGATTTCGTGAAACTGGCCGAGGCCTTCGGGGCCAAGGGAATTCTGTGCTCGGACCCGGCTGACCTGGACGATGCCATCATGGAAATGCTGGCCTATGACGGGCCGGTAATTTTCGACTGTCACGTCGAAAAGCACGAGAACTGTTTCCCGATGATCCCGTCGGGCGAGCCGCACAACAAGATGCTGCTGGGCGAAGGGGCCGCGACAGAGGGGGCGATCGGGTCGTCGGGGGCGGTGATGGTTTAGTGGCGGAAGGTTTCAAGGTTGAAACTTGAGATAACTTACTGTTTTTGTGTTGGAAAAGTGTTAACATCACTTTTGCGCGTGTAGGGATTGGTGATGCTTTGCGGTCCGAGCCGTGAAAGGGCCCGGACGGAAAGGCGCGCTGAAGCGTAACCTACTGCGTTATTGTCCAGCTTAGACCTATGTACTCAAAAACCGGTGGAATTCGTGCATAAGTTCAGCACAAGTGCAATCCAGAACTTGAACTTTTTCGTCTGCCAAATCTTCGAAAGGCAACCCTTCACCGGATTTGAAAACTCGCTTCAATTCGCGCTTAACCTGCACAATTGAGTTTGACGACAAACCCTTGGCAGTAGCCAAGACCGTATCGACCTTAAATTCTTCGGGACCACCTCAATTTGATGCCCGCCCACTCACAACGGCCAGGCCACCAATATCACCGGCACCGAGACCGCCAGTACCAGAACCTCGAGCGGCAGGCCCATCCGCCGGTCGTCGCCGATGCAATAGCCTCGGTGGCAGGGATGGTCTGACAGCGAAGGGAGTCACACGGGGTCGGTGGTCAATTCTTTGATCGGACAAAGTAAATGTTAACCTGCGTGGCGGCCGGGAAACTCAGCCTTCGTTTGCCTGATCTGCAGTCACTAGCGGTAGGAAGATACACACAACCGTGCCGCCTGAGCTTGTCCGTATTGATAGCCCGCCGTTTGACGAGCGGCAAAATCCCTCGACCATAGAGAGCCCCAGACCGGTGCCGTTCACCCTGCCCTTTGTTGTAAAAAAGGGCTCTACCACCTGCGGCAGAATCTCTTCGTCGATACCGGGACCGGTATCGGATACGTGAATTTCCACAAAATCCCCGGGCGGAAGGCTTTCACCGCTGATCTGGGGCAAGGCAACATTGGACCTGGTGATGCGGTAGGAAAGGTCTATGTGGCCGCCGCCTGGCATCGCGTCTCGGGCATTGGTGATCAGATTGAGGACCGAATTGACCATCTGGTTGGTATCGACCTTGATCAGCGCAGGCTCGTCCGGAAAATCGACCGTTAGTCTGACCAATGAGGGCAACAACGTATACGCAAGATTGTGGGCTTCCGTCAGAACCGTTCTGGTATTGGTCAACACCGGCACCCTGTGCGCCCGGCGCGCATAGACTAAAAGCTGTTCGACATGTGCTGCGGCGCTGATTGTCGCGGTCTTGGCGGCGTCCACGAATTCGTCGCGCCGCGCCTGATCCGTAACCTCACTGTAGAGATCAAGGTTTCCGCCAATTGCGGTCAGTAAATTGTTGAAATCATGCGCAATTCCACCGGCCATGCGCCCTAGCGTTTCCATTTTCTGTGCCTGAAGATCGTCAGTTCTTTTGGCCTCAGCGCGAAGACGTTGGTTGCGGGTGGTGACAATTGCTTCGCCAAAATAGGCCACAAAAGCAACGCCGATCACAGTCAGGGTCAGTTTCGCGGAAACAAATTCAAGCGACGGCAAGAACGAAAAAAGGATCGCGGCTGCAATCAAGGCCAGAAATATTATCTCGGTGATGATCACCAAAAGCGGCGTGTCGCTGCGACGGACCATGATAACGACAGTGATGCCAATCGCCCCAATTCCACCGATCTGCATCGTACGGTCAGGCTGAAGCACCAAATAGGCTGGAAACCACAGGAACGCGGCAATGACGACCAGCAGCAAAACACTTGCCACATGCAGGTCCAGGCGCGTAGCGGAAGACTTGCGAAGCCTTAAAAAGATGAAATATAACAGATGTGTAGCGGCGTATGCGCCAAACCAGACCCAGGTGATCAGCCAGCCGGAGTAGACATAAAAAGACACGGCGGCAAAGAAAATGGCGCCAAAGCGAATCCCGAACTCGACGGGGTTCCCGTAGTCCAGAAAATAGAGTCTTTCGATTTCCTGACGCGCGTTCATGGCCTAAATTTCAGTCAAATAATCAATGAAGAACTGGCTGGCCGTAATTCGATCATCTGGCCCAATGTCGCGCCAGTCTAAGCTGCACGAGATCAACTTTCAATTGAGCGCATTTAATCCGGTTCGGGTGTGCCTAAAGCGGCCAGACCACCAAAATTACTGGCACCGAGACCGCCAGCACCAGCACCTCGAGCGGCAGGCCCATGCGCCAGTAGTCGCCAAAGCGATAGCCGCCGGGGCCGAGGATGATGGTGTTGTTCTTGTGCCCGATCGGGGTGAGGAAGGCGCAGGAGGCCGCCACCGCGACCCCCATCAGAAAGGCGTCGGGGTTCGATCCGGTGGCTTCGGCCAGGCCAAGCGCCACGGGGGCGGCGATTAGAGTGGTGGCGACGTTGTTGAGGAAATCCGACAGCGTCATGGTGACGATCATCAGCACCAGCAACGCGGTCCAGGCGGGCCAGGTGCCGGTGAGGCGCACAATCTGACCGGCGATCAAGTCGGCGCCGCCCAGATGTTCAAATGCCTCGGCCAAAGGGATCAGGCTGGCCAGCAGCACGATCACCTTCCATTCGACCGCCTCGTAAATCGCCGCCCCGCCGACCAGCCCGAGCCCGGCGTAGGCGACAACGCAGGCCGCCAGCGCGGTGGGAAGCGAAAGGACGCCGGCGATCGAGAGGCCGATGGCCAGGGCAAACAGCCCGATCGCAAGCCCGGCCTTTGAGCGCTGGATCACCGGTGTCTTGCGGCCCGCCAGCGGCAGCACGCCCAGCCAGGCGCAGGCCGCCGAGATCCGCTCGGGCGTGCCCAGAAGCAGCAGCACATCGCCCGGTTTGATGGTCAGCAGGCGCACCCGGTCGCGGAATCGCCGCCCGCCGCGCGCCACGCCCAAAAGCGTGACCGAGTGCCGGAAAAGCAGCTGCAGGTCGCGGGCCGTGCGCCCGGCGATGCGCGCGCCTTCGGGCACGATGGCCTCGGAGAGCGCAAGGCTTTCGGAGGCCACGCCGCTTTCATGTTTCTCGGACCCGGCGAATTCCAGCGACGCCTGGCCCATGAACGCCTCGATGGCGCGTGGATCGCCTTCGATCACGATGAAATCGCCGGGTCGGACCGGTGCGCGGCGGGCAAAGCCGGGTTGGCGCCGGCCCCCGCGCACCAGCCCGAGGATGTTGACATCGTGCTCGTCGGCCAGCGGGTAGAGGTCGGCGACAATTGAACCGGTTTCGGCCACCTTATCGCCGACCCTGAGTTCGGCGACATAACGCCCCGCCTCGCCGTCGGCGGCAAGGACCTCGTGTCCGCCACGCTCGGGCAGCAACCGCCAGCCCACCAGCGCCACGAAGGTGATCCCGACCAGCGCCACGGCCAGCCCCACGGGCGCGAAATCGAGCATCCCGAACGGCTCGCCAAGGGCTTCCTGCCGGTAGGCGGCGATGACGATGTTGGGCGGCGTGCCGATCAGGGTGATCATGCCGCCGAGGATGGTCGCAAAGGAAAGCGGCATCAGCGTCCGGCCCGCAACGCGTCCGGCCTTGCGCGCGGCTTCGAGATCGAGCGGCATCAAAAGCGACAGCGCCGCGACGTTGTTGATGATCGCCGAGATCCCGGCCCCGACGGCAGCCATTGCGGCGATATGGATGCCAACCGGGCGTTCGCGGTCCAGCAGGCGCGTTGCGATCAGTTCGACCGCGCCCGACCCGGTCAGCCCGCGCGACACGATCAGCACCAGCGCGATGATGGCGACAGCGGGGTGCGCGAAGCCCGAAAACAAGGCCTCGCTTTCGACCAGGCCCAGAATCGCGGCCAGCACCAGCGCCCCGAAGGCGACCAGATCATAGCGCACCCGGCCGTGGATCAGCAGCACGAAGACCGCGGCGAAAATGGCAAAGATCAGGGTCTGGTCACTTGGCATATGGCGTGCAGTTTGTCAGGAAGCCGGGCGCGGACCAAGGGCCAAACAGCCCCGGCTTTTGGTCACGCCCTGGCCTGGCCCGCCGGGGGCGGTGATAGGCCAGTTGGGCGGAAGGGTTTCAAGGTTGAAACCGGGGTTAAGACGCTGATTTGATAGGGAAACATCTTGGAAACCTAGTGTACGTTTGCGGGCGAGTTAGTCTTGGACGCTTGCCCGAAATACCGGCGCGGACAAATGTATCGTGCGCCAGAGCCGCATGCAGGCCACTATTTCCGAGCGGAGTCAAAGTCTGCATTGAGCCTATTCTGTTGAAAAACTCTTCTTGATTTGCGGTCCATTCGCTGATTCAATTTCCTTATCGAAGTGGGGGAGATAGCGATGTTAGGACCAAAGCAGGAGGCGCAAGGCGCGTTGTTTTATGAGTTCTCGATAGACGACC
>JAKZRT010000032.1:0-3886 GCA_047518005.1 Brevirhabdus sp. | reverse complement strand
CAGATCATCCGCTTCTCGTTATTGCTCCAGTTCCGGCGCTTCTTCCTGCCCACATCTGACCTCGATAATGTCCATTAACGATCATGGACACTATCTGACATCTGCGGCCTCAGGCAGGGCAGCCAGACCAGACGCTTACCTTCGAGCGAAAATACGTCTTTCAGGACGCGAATGTCGATGAGAGGCATGGCTTCCGCCAAGTCTGAAGTCGCTCGTTCGGATCACCCACGGGGACGGACGGCGACGGGGAATTCTAGCGAAAAACGTCCGACAAGATCAGCTGACTTTGCGTTCGGCAAAGCTCATCGCGATGAAACTGGGCGGGTGGTCGCCCATGCCGGTCACCTTGGCATCAGCCCGGCCGCGACCGACGCGGCGGCTGGGTTTTTCTGCCGGTTTCTTGGCGGTCTTTGCAACGGATTTCGGCGCAGGATCACTTGCCACAATCGCCGGTTTTTCGGCCTTTGCCGCCGGTTTTGGCTTTTCCGCCGTATCGGCGCTTGATCCCTCCAGAGGATTTTCGGCGCGCGGTATGCTTTTGACGATCAGCCGTTCGATGGCGTCCAGGTTTTTCGCGTCGGCTGGCGCGCAGATCATGATCGCCTTGCCGGCGCGACCGGCGCGACCGGTACGGCCAATTCGGTGGATGTAATCTTCGGAGTGCGACGGAACATCGAAATTAAAGACGTGGCTGACCGAAGGAATATCGAGCCCGCGCGCCGCTACGTCGGAGGCGACCAGAAATCGCAGCGCTTTATCGCGGAAGCCGTCAAGCGTGCGCGTGCGTTGTGACTGGTCCAGATCACCGTGGATCGGGGCCGCGTCATAGCCGTATTTCTTCAGGCTTTTGGCCAGGATGTCGACTTCGGTCTTGCGGTTGCAGAATACGATGGCGTTTGTGCAATTCTCGCCCTCGCCGTCGATCAGCGCGCGCAGAAGCCGGCGCTTTTCGCTTGCCGCGCGGTCGCGGCGCGAGGGTTGGAACATGACGACGTTTTGCGCAACGGTCTCGGGGGCCGTGGCTTGGGGCGCGACCTCGATGCGGGCCGGGGCCGACAGGAATGTCGCGGTGATGCGCTCGATTTCCGGCGCCATGGTGGCCGAGAAAAACAATGTCTGGCGTGTGAAGGGGGTGAGGCCGAAGATGCGTTCGATGTCGGGGATGAAGCCCATGTCGAGCATCCGGTCGGCCTCGTCCACCACCATGATCTCGATGCCGGTCAACAGAAGTTTGCCGCGCTCAAAGTGGTCGAGCATACGGCCCGGCGTGGCGATAAGAACATCGACACCCTTGTCGATCAAAATGTTCTGTTCCTTGAAGCTGACCCCGCCAATGAGCAGCGCCTTGGTCAGTTTGACGTTCTTGGCGTAGGTATCGAAGTTTTCGGCGACCTGGGCAGCAAGTTCGCGCGTCGGGCACAAAACCAGCGACCGCGGCATACGCGCCCGCGCGCGTCCACGCGCCAGCTTGGTGATCATCGGCAAAACGAACCCGGCGGTCTTGCCGGTACCGGTCTGAGCGATGCCCAGAACGTCGCGTCCCTCAAGCGCCGGTGGAATCGCCCCTAACTGAATCGGGGTGGGGATCGTGTAGCCCGCTTCTTCAACGGCGGACAGGACCCGAGGGTCAAGCTTGAGGTCTTGGAATTTGGTCATATTTTTCCGTGTTCTGCGGCGTCAACTTAACCCGCATCGGTCTCTGGCAACAGGCCAGCGCGGCGAAGGTTATACACACTGGTCTTCGATCGGCCCCCGCTCTAGCGCCAAAGGGCGCTTGGGTCAACGAATCCGCGCTGAAAATGCCCGAAAAGTGTTTCTTGGTCTCTGAAAAGCGCCAAAAACGTAAACACCGGGCAAACGTGTGGTTCGGGCGGCAGCCTGATGAGGCCACAAAAGTCCAGTTTTGCTGGTCCAAACGGCGGGCAAGTGTCAGGTGGCCAAGGCCAGGCCCGATCGCCCCGAAATAACACCGGTTCACGACGGAATTGTGCGGGGCCGGTCAGAGCTGGGCGGTCAAAGCGGCTCCAGGTTGTTTGACTGGTTCAAATGCCGAACCGCCCTGAAAATTCGTACACGGAGTTATCCACAAGTTCCTGCCCCGTGCCCCTAGGGATTGGCAGCGCGGTAGAGGCTCAGCGCCTCGGCAAAGGCATCCGGCGGTACCGTGATCGAATATCGCCCGCGCAGTCCTATCAGTTCGAACGCAAATCCGGTTCGCGCGGCGCGTTGAAAAAACTCGCGATCAAGGCGGATATGCCCGGCCTCCTGGCGGTCGTTGCCGATCCGGCGGTGGTCATCGGCTACATAGTCAATGCGGCGTTGCCCCAGCGACCATGCCGACCCAATTGCCGGATAATTCTTGTCGCGGCGGGTCACAAAGGTTTTCACTACCCAGCGCTCGTGCCCGTCCAGCGTCATCACGGTGGCGGCAACTTCGAGGCGCGACACTGTGTCGATGAACCGAATTGTGGTCGCGGACCGGTGCAGTGTAACGCCAGTGAAAGGGCTGGTCCGGGTGACCGGCCCGTGGGTCATGCAGGCGGGCAGGGCGAGCAATAGGATCACACCGACAAAGCGCATGGTCCAAGCTAGGCCCGGTGCCGTTAAGAATTGCCTAAATTTTTACTTGCGCAGAAGGGCATCCAATTTCTGGAAATGCGCCTTCCAGGTTGGAGGCCGATAGTCGTAAAGCGCGCTGACCGCGGCGGCGTGGCGAGGCGAGGCGGGGGCGGTATAATGCCGGATCGTGGTTGCCCAGATCTCGGGGTCGTCGGGCGCCAGGAACTTGGCCCGGCCCTGCGCCGCTTCGCGAAGCGCGGGCAGGTCCGAGGCAATGGCCGGAACCCCAAGCGCACAGGCCTCGGCCAGAGGCAGCCCCCAACCCTCGGCCTGCGTGGGCAGTAACAGCGCTCGGGCACCCGAAACCTGTTCGACCAGAGCCGCGTCGGCCAGACCCGGCAGGTGAACGACATCAGGGCGCAGGTGCGACAGCAGGCGGTCAGTGTCGGAGTTGGCACGGGTGATCCACCCGCGCTGTCCGATCAGGCGAAGTGCGGGCAGCGGCGCGCCATCGGCGCGCGCGTCCGTCCAGATGCGCAACAGCATCGACAGGTTCTTGCGCGGCTCGAGCGTACCCACGGCCACGAAGTAAGTCTCGGCAGATTCGGGCGTCGGATCGCGTGAGGCAAGAAACACCTGCTCGAGCCCCGGAGGAAGCGTGGTCAGGGCCGGCGGCGCGACGCCGTGCGACCTGCAAAACGTCGCGAACCGTTGCTGGGTGTGGTCCGAATTGGTCAGCACCAGCGTCGCCGCCTGCGCGGTCAGGACCATCAGCGCTTGGTGGCGGGCCTTGTGCCCCGGGCGGGCAAATTCGGGGTAATCAATCGGGATGAGATCGTGAATATAGATGAAAACTCGGCCCCCCAACTGACCTTTGAGCACGTCGAACACTGCAGCCCCCGAATGGTGGCTGTGGCCGGCGTTGACGTAGGTGATCGGCCCTTTGAGGCCACGGATTTGGGCATCGACGACGCCGATGATCCGCCGTTGCAGGGCCAGCCAGATACGCATTCGCACGCGCGCGCTTTTGGTGGCGGACCCGACCGGCTGGCCCCCCAGCCAGGTGCGGCGCGCCAGATCGGCCAGTTGCCGCAGGTAACGGTCGGGCAACGCCACCATCCGCCCGCGCCGGATAGCGACGCCGATCACCCGCGCGCCCGGTCGGGCCATGAAGTGCAGAAGATACGCTAAGGAAGCTCTGAATAACACATTTTGAGCTGCGAGCTTGTTGGCCTCGCCCTGGGATTTGATGGTTTTCCGCCAGTTTTGGCTGGTTAGGCACTCGTTTCACCGGGTTTTCCCTGTTTTCAGACAGATTCCGCCCTCA
>JAKZRT010000031.1:0-5667 GCA_047518005.1 Brevirhabdus sp. | reverse complement strand
CGACGCGACCGACCGGCGCCCTGTGGACAAGTGGACAGCCGCTCCGCGACCGACCACTTCCCCACAGGGCCAGAAACCGCAACAGAAGCGGTCAACTCATATGGTACATAAACCGGTCAACTCAGAATGTTCTCGACACCGCCATCCCAACCGGGGGAACCGCCAGCCGCTATGATCTGAAAGGGCTGACCGATCCGGTCGAAGCGGTGGAACTGAGAGACTAATCGTTTGCCAGCCGTTCCAACCGCACCGGGTCGGTCAGAACAAGCCTTGAACCGTCGGCGCGCAACAACCCGTCCTGGGTCCAGATGCGCAGACGCCGGTTGACGTTTTCGCGCGCCAGTCCGGCAAAATCACCCAGATCGGACTGTGAGAATGTATGGTCCAGATAGACCTCGCCGTTTTCGCCTGTCTGGCCCCATTTCGAGAACAGCCTGGACAGGACCAACGCCAGACGCCTGGCCCCGTCTGTCGCCAGCTGGTCGGCGTGAAGATCGCTGAGGTTTCGCAGTTTCCGGCAAATTTCCTGAATGATCGCCGCTGCCATTTCAGGAAAATCACTGAGAAACACCAGGAAATGCTGCCGCGTCAGGATGCGGCCAGTGGCATCGGTCGCGGCACGGGCATCGGCGCTGCGCGGATCACCGTCGAGCATGGCCAGTTCGCCCAGAACTTCGCCCGGACCCATTTGGTTGAGGATCGTCCGGCGCCCGCGCCGCGAGGTAACGCTGACCTCGACGCGCCCGGTTTCAATCACGAATATCAGCGACCCGGGTTCGCCGCGCGAGAATATCGTCTCGCCCTTCGCGTAAGCGCGCGGGGTGCATCGCGATAACAGGGTTTGTCGTTGCGCATCGGTAAGGGCAGGAAAGACGACGCCCTGAATTTCGGTGGTGGCCATAGGGTTTCTTGGCCGCTTCGCATGGTTGCGGTCAATAAATAATTTGACCCACCTGTGACGGTCGTCACTGCGCGGCCAGCTAGAATCGCCCCATAAAACAGTTAACGGCTCGGAAACTATGGGTTTGCTATCATGTTTTCACGCATCTGGTCTTTCATCGCTTCGGCCGCGACGGTGCTCATTATTTCCGTACTTCCGTCAGCGGCCTCGACCCTTTTGCTGGATGTCGACGGCCCGACCGGCGGTCAGGTCTTGCTTGGACCCAACCACGGATATTACGCTGCTGCTGCAACGTTCACACCGAACCAGGACATCTACGACGCCACGCTTGGAATGACTATTCACTGCTTTTCGTGCGCAGGCACGGTGTATTTGTTTGATCGTGAACCTGCGCCCAATGTTCCCGTGATTGCACGCCTTGATCAGGTGGATTTCGATAACACTCTGATAACCGTCGCCGACCTGGATCTGAACCAGATCATTACGAAAAATGTGCGGGTGAGCGACCTGATCCTGACGCTGTTGGCCGGGACAACTTATACTCTGGTTCTGGAAATTACCCAAGGTGCCGCTTCCTGGCACGCAAGTTTTGCGGCTACCTGGGATGCTGCCTACATCACGCCGGGCGTAAACTACACGTCGGTCGATGCCAATAACAATTTCATTATTGAAGCGCCGTTTCAGGACCTTACGACATTCAGCGATCCAGTATTCAACCCTTTGAAATATGAAATCTACGGCTCGCTGACGCAAGCCAGTGATCCGGTAACGAGTGTGCCCTTACCAGCTGGGTTAGCGCTTTCGTCGGTGGGTTTGGCCTGCCTGGCCTTCTTCCGACGAAAGCGCGCCTGACGCCCTAACGACCACCATCGTCTATTTCCCAAACCCAAAACTTTAAGAGGGAGCGATACCCCATGCTTGATACAAACCCCAAAATCGCCTCGGCCAATTTCACCACCGCCAACACGCTTGGATGGGACACGGTCTTTGGCATTCGCTTTGGCGACGTGAACCAGGCGATCGTGAACGCCGGTTCCAGCCCGGCCAGTTTCACCTATGACGATCCCGGCGTTGAAAAGATAAACGGAGTATTCAGCGACTGGACGGTCACCGGCGGTTCGGGGCAGCTTTTGCAGATGACCCTGCCGGTTGACGCATTGTTTTTTGCATTCGGTGCCGATCCCGACACCGAGCGCAGGCAGGTCGCGATCCAGATCGAGGTTCAGCTTGATCAGATCCCGCAACCGGCAGCCAACGTAAAAGCGAAGCGCGGCAGTGTGGTCGAGTTTCGCATCAAAGGCAGCAACATTCTGGGCGATCCCGGCACGGTGCTGACGGTCAGTTATCCAGCATTGCCGCCCGACGGCGGCTTTCCGGGGCAACCGGCCTCGATCGCCGACGGGCTGACACCCGACGACATCGGGCTGCTTTTTAGCAACTGGATCAACTTTCAAGCCGCCCCGGGCGAATACACAAACCTGCAGGAATTCAATCACGCCTTTGCCGCGGTCAACCTGAATTCGCGCGCCGCGACCGACGCCTTTGCCTGGCTTGCGCCCACGGCTGTGGCTTACGGCGTATCCGCAGACGGTGCGGGCAATGGTATTCTCGCCATCCTCTGCATGACAGAAAATCGCGCCAAACCGGTTCAGCAGGACGTGGCCTCGGAATTGTTGCCCAACGGCGCGCGCGCCGGATTTCTGATCTCGAAGCGGATGTACATGGCCAACATGCTGATGCCGGGTCTGGCACTGATGTTCGATGATCCGAAAAAACCCGGCACAGTTTGGCCGGACGATTATTTCGAGATCACCGGCAACGGCACGCGGATCACCAACACCGCCGCCCTTGGGATCGAAGAGTTCGAGATCAACGGCAAGACCAATCCGGCTTCGATCCAGCCGCGCCAGTTTCAGGCCGATCTGGAAGACAACTGGCTGACGATCAATCTGGACCGGTTCATGCACCCCTTTTGGAAGGGCTGGTACGACGTTTATCACGACATCCGCATGGATGCTCATATCGGGCTTTCCGAGGACAAAAAACAACTGGTGCTGATCCCCGGCTCGGGCGAAGTTGACCCGGACGGCAATGACCTGAACCCGCCAACCCATTACGCCACTGTCGAAAAGACCGATCTGGCCAAGGGCGTCGAGTGGGCCATTCTGGTGGTCGATGTCCTGCTTTTGTTGGTCACCGTCGGCGTGATCTACAAATCCGCGACCGCGGCGGTCGCGACCGAGACCACCGACGCCGCTCTGCAGGGTGCGGCCAAAGTCACCATCAAGGTCGGCGAAGCGACCGCGACCAATTCGGTGGCCATCGCCCGTGGTGGGACCGAAATCGTTTCGGGGTCCATCGCCGGCGTGACCCGTGCGCAGGACACGGCGATGCGTGTGCTGACCTCGGTCTATTATGGTGCCTTGGCCGGTTTTGGCGGGCTCAGCGCCCTGGGGCTTTTGGAAAACGTCATGCAGGAGATCATCAATTCCGGCGATGACCCCAAAGACACAATCCCTGACGTCGGCGTCTTCGCCAACATGGTCATGGAGCCGATCACCTGGCCCGGCAGCAGCGGGTTCGACCTGACATCGGCGGCGTTCAACGGCGGCGTGCAGATGGGCGGCGACCCGACGTTTGCAGATTAACCCCTGCCAATAGGAGCGAGAAATGTTTGACACGATAGAACTTGAAAACCCGCGCAACGCGGCACTGGCAACGATCCCGTCAAACACCCGACCGGTCGACCCGAACGGCTGGGATGTGGTGTCGGCGGTGCGGATCGGCGACATCAACACCGTGATCCGCAATGCCGGCACCTCGCCGACAAGCTTTTCAGCAAATCCGGTCGAGGGCGCGACTATTGCGGGCAGCTTTGACCCCTGGGCGATCTCGCCCGACGGCAACGGCCTGCTGATCAACCTGGCGGTGCCGATCAAGAACGTCGCGGTCAGTTATCGCGGCATGAATGCGGTGCTGGCCGAAGGCGTGGCGCAGGTCCGGGTTCACCTTCAATACATGCCCGCAGGCCCGCGCATGATGGCCGCACCCGGCGGCGGCGAGCAGGAAGTTGAGACACACCTGCTGGTTCTGAAAATTGCGCCCCACGCGGGCGTCCTGGGCACCGGCGAAGACGCGCGGGTGGCGCAAGTGCTGTCGGTCGATGGCGGGCGCGCGATACCGACGCGGCTTTATTCGGTGCTGAAGGTCGGCCTGGACCAGTGGTTCAACGCCAATCTGGCCGCCTTCCAGCACGTCTTTGCCACCGTAAACATCGTCAAGACGGCGCACGACGAGACCGAAGGCGGCTTTGACTGGCTGGTGCCCTCGACCGTGTCTTACGCCTTTGGTCACAACGCTGAGACGCCCGAGGACAGTATTTTGTCGATCCTCTGCATGACCGGGGGTCGCAAGGGTGACGGGCTGATCGCCCAGGCCCAGGCCGATATGATCCCCCAGGGTGCCAATGCGGCGCTGTGCATTTCGCGCCAGCGCATTGCACACGACATGATCGGTCGGGGTCTGCCTTTGGCCTTTGACGGGCTCGAGGCATCGGACCTGCTTTATTCGTCGAAAGACACTGCCGTTTCGGTCAAGAAACGCCTGAAACTGGACAACGTAAAGGACGAAAAGGGCAAGTCATATTCGCCCTATCTGCAACGCATGATGGTGCATGTGGGCGAGACCGAGGTGAAGCTTGAAAGCGAAACCCACACCGAGATCACCAAGGGCGTCTGGTCGATCATCAATACGATCGACACCTATACCTATGGGCTGACCGAGAATTCGAAAAAGCAAAAGACCATGGCCTTCAAACAGCTCAGCCACGACGACAAGAAGCAGACCAAACAAGACAAGGATGCGACGATCATCGAATGGGTCGCACGCGGCCTTGCGCTGGTCGGTATGGTGGTTCTGGGCTTTGTCACCGGCGGCGTTGCCATTGTGGTCGCAGCCATTGTCGCGGCCTTGCTGATCGGCACGATCACGCGGGACGCGATCAAGCTGATCTCGGGCAATGACGGACCGCCGATTGACCTGATGCTGACCAATGCCAGCCAGGCGGTCAGTTGGTCGACCGCCAGCCGCTTTGACCCGATCTTCGCGGGCCTTAACGGCGGTCTGCAAATCGGCGGCATCACCGGTGACACCGGTTTGCTGGGTGCCGAAGACCCGTCCGCGGCGCAGCGCCAGTTTCAGGCGCCGTTTGCCAGCCTCATGGCGTCGCGCGCTGGCCAGACGCCATGAAACTTCTTGGGTGGGACACCGTTTCGGCGATCGGCATCGATCTTGCCAACCAGGCGCTGGAGGCGGGTGAAGACAGTTTGGTCACGAGTTTCGATCACAAACGCGACGGCCTGAGGTTAAAGGGTCGTTTCGGGCCCTGGCGAATTCTGGGTGGGGGGTCCATGCGGAAGCTGCATATGGAGCTTTATATTCGCCAGGGCACCGCGCGGGGGCTGACCAAAAGCGCGCTCAGACCGTTCGATCTGTCTGGGATGACCCTAGTGGTTGAAATTCCATTGGGGCTGGTCCCCTCGCCCGATGGCGTTGCCCCGGCGGAACTGCGGTTTGACCTTGGCGACGGGCCCGCCGAAGTTGCCGAGGCCGTTGTGCCCCTGGACCTTAGTGTCTGATCCAAAACTAATTGAGTGATTTCAGCGAGTTGTGATTCAATCGGATTGATAAGATTCGAGGGAGATCACAATGGCCTGGACTGAAACCACTCGCGCCCGATATGAACGGCATTCGGGACGCTATGCAAG
>JAKZRT010000030.1:0-10963 GCA_047518005.1 Brevirhabdus sp. | reverse complement strand
TGAGGGCGGAATCTGTCTGAAAACAGGGAAAACCCGGTGAAACGAGTGCCTAACCAGCCAAAACTGGCGGAAAACCATCAAATCCCAGGGCGAGGCCAACAAGCTCGCAGCTCAAAATGTGTTATTCAGAGCTTCCCTAATATGCAAGTCGCCCATATCTGAAGATTTCAGTTGCCGCAAAAGCCAGTTGACGCGCGCTTTCGCCGATTTTCTGTCAGTCGGCGCTCTCACCGACATGGAAACGTCAATGGTTCGTCTAGGTATGTCCGCCAAAACCTCGATAGCGGACGCTGAGCCCGGAATTTCAAACTCACAATAGAGCGATTTGTACTTTCGCAAGCGCGCTAATTCATCCAGTCGGCGGACGCGTTGGTCGGCTGCGTGTTTGCGTGACAAGCGCTCAACCACAGCGGTTCCTGTTAGCCGACTAAGTATCAGAGATAGGTCGCGAGTTTCCTGGTGCCAAGCATCAATAACAGCTTCCGCGACATCATATTTCGCCGGAATAGTTCCTCCGCTCGCGACCAATTTGTTTAGGTCCCCCCACTCCCGAGGCATCTTGTCAAAACCCTTCACACCTGCGCTTTCGTGGCTCAGAAATTTTCGAAGTTCGTTTAGTAGGTCTCGTTGCGAACGATCTTGGATTACGTCATGCGTCAACAGCAAATCTGCTGTGGTCAGAATGAACATCCAGGACCAGTGGAACACTGGAACTCTAGACCGGCTTCTTCTAATTTCCTCAACGGGATGTGCCTCTGGCCGGGTCGCGAATTGATTGGAGATCGTCAGAACGCAATCGATTTGATTTTCGCGGGCAAGAGCACGATATCTTTCTATCTGTTCTGTCACAATATCGGATGAGCCAACCTTTGCCTCGACAAGAGCCCTCCACTTACTATTCCGGGAACCCAAAATTATCAGCCCATCCGGACGAACAGAGTCGCCGAGGTCCGAGGAAAAAACAACTTCGGTAAAGGACGTGATCTGCGTCCTTGCTCCAACTTTGATACCGATTGGGAAAAGTAGCTTAGCTGCGAAGTCCGGAACTTTGGCTATACACGCCAAAACTATCGAAGTCGTTCGCCCCTCTTTTGAGACATTCGACAAAACAGGAAACAGACGCGCGGCCTCGCCCTGTACTAAATAGCTTGGAATTTGGTCCGACAATGTTCGCTCCGATCAGGATAAATGCATCACTCAACGATTGTACGACAAAGTTTCCGTGTCAATTGTCGTCAGACACTTGAACAAAAGCCAGCCCAACCGTTGGGGGCGGTCGGGGGCTGCCCGGCCGCAAGGCCGGGCGGGCCAATCGGTCAAATCGGCCGACTATAGCCATTGCGCTAAAAGAAGTGCACCCTGCGCCAATGCTCAAAATCATCCCCCTGCCCATCGCCGAAGTCCGCGTTCCGGTTAAACGGGTCAAAACGCTCGAGCCCGACAAGGTTCAGACCCTGGCCGAGGACATTCTGGACAACGGCCAGAAGGTGCCGATCCGGGTGCGCAATGCCAAGACGGGTTACGTTCTGATCGAGGGACTGCACCGGCTCGAGGCGATGAAGGCGCTGGGCGAGCAAACCATCGACGGCTATGTGGTCGCGGCGCGGCTGCACTGAAGCGGCGCGCCCGCCCTATCTCAGCCGCCCGGCGCGACGCTGCACCATCACGTACCACACCAACAGCGCCGCCACGACGAAGATCAGGGCGGCGAAGGCGGCGGCCCCGGGGCCGACAACTTCGGCCATCGTGACATCGGACAGCACATAGTTTTGAAGCGTAACGATCACCATGGCGGCAAACGACACCTGCATCGTCGGCACCGCCCAGGCACGGCGCATCAGGATCAGGACCGAGGCCAGCACCGCGCCCCAGACCGCGATCGCCCAGGCGGCGACGGTCCAGGTCGGGAAGGAATTGAAATAGTCAAGCTGTTCGGGGGTAAAGCCCTCGAGATAGGTTTCGACACTGTACTGGGTGGCGACATAATCCAATGCCCCCATGGCGTTCCAGAGCAAGCTGAGCACGCCAACGGTCCAGATATGCCAGGGCGTTTTTTCCATTGGTCGCGTCCTTTGTACCTGCATGGCTTTGGCCCGAGGCTAGCATAGGTTCGTCGCAGACGCACAAAATTCGAGACATTCTCGGCGCTACGCCGATTGAAAATCGCGACAATCTCTGGCAGGGTTCAAAGCGGGGAACCAACGCTGTGATCCGGAGGCACATCCGGGCGGCGGCAGGATCGAGGCAGAATATCATGCGAAGTCTGATCTACGCTGGTGTCGCATCCGCGCTTTTGGCGGGACCTGCGCACGCCGAAATCATCGAAAGCGCCTGTCTGAAATCGGATCGCCCCGGGGTCAGCCGCATGCTCTGCGGCTGCATTCAGGATGTTGCCGATCTGACGCTGACCAGGTCGGATCAGCGCAAGGCGGCGACATTTTTCGCCGACCCGCACAGGGCGCAGGAAGTTCGTCAGTCAATCTCGCGGAGCGACCAAAACTTCTGGGATCGCTACAAGCGCTTTGGCAGCAGCGCCAAGACCTATTGCAGCTAGGCCTTTGTCAGAGCGGCGATCAGCCCGTCTGAGGCGGCTTCGATCAGATCGAGCGCGCCGTCGAAATCGCGTGTGTAATAGGGGTCGGGCACTTCGGTCGCCCCGCATTCAGGCGCATAATCGGTCAAAAGCCGTACCGGCGTGCGGCAGGCTTGGGGGCGCAGCGCTTTGATGGCGCGGATGTTGCCGGCATCCATCCCGACGATCAGGTCGAAACGGTCGAAATCGGTCCGGTCAATCTGGCGCGCCCGCAGGCCCGAGATATCGACCCCGCGCGCCGCCGCCCCCTGGACCGCCGGGCCATAAGGCGGATCGCCGATGTGCCAGTCCGAGGTGCCGGCGCTGTCGGTCGCAACACCCAGACCGACCGCCGCCGCGCGCGCGCCAAAGACGCCCTCGGCGGTGGGCGACCGGCAGATGTTGCCGAGACAGACGAAAAGCACGCGCGTGGTCATGGAACACTTCCAGGTCGATATGGCGCAAAAGAAAAAGCCCCGGCGGTTCGGGGCTTTCGGCGCTGCCGGTCCGGCGCGGGTCAGGCGCTGGCCTGGGCCTTGGCGATGTCGCGCTTGATCTTCAGCGCATTGGCGGAAAGGTCGTCGTCTTTGGCTTTGGCGAGAAACGCATCGAGCCCACCACGGTGATCGACGGTGCGCAGCGTCGACGCCGCAATCCGCAGCTTGAAGCCGCGCCCCAGCGTCTCGGAGCGAAGCGTCACGTCGTTCAGGTTCGGGATAAACCGGCGGCGGGTTCGGTTTTTGGCGTGGCTGACGTTGTTGCCAGTCATCGGGCCTTTTCCGGTCAGTTCGCAGCGGCGCGCCATGGGCTTGGTCCTCGGTCGGGTCCGGCCCGCATGGCCGGAAGTGCAATCGGTGCGGGCACAGCCTGAGCCGCGCCCGGAAATTTGACAGCCGGTCTCTACGCCGCCTCTCCGGCGTCGTCAAGCGCCAAGTCGGCCCATGCGGTCGCCGGACCCGCAAGGCGTTCACCGTTTTTGCAAATCCCCGGCATTATGTAGGAAACGCACCGAGCTGACTTACTCGGACCACGGCAAGCACACCAACATGGTCGAAAGCTACTTCTCGCGCATGCGCCGCATGGTTCGCGGCCAGCATCACCACGTCAGCCCGCAGTACCTGCACCATTATGCGAACCAAGCGGCATGGCTGGAAGATAACCGCCGTGTCGAAAACGCGATGCTGAGCCGTGTCAGCCGCCAGTGGAAGGGGTATCGGCAGCGAGCGGCGTGATATTTTTGCCATTAATCTATCATTTACCTGAGATCGCCATATTGACGCCACACTGCTACCTATCATATTGATAGGTTTATGAGCAGAAATCAGGAAGCAAAGATACTTCCGCTCAGGCAGCGTCCTCATGCATTCTTAATGATTGTGAGGGCTCTCGCGGAAGACTCGAAAAACATCGCGTGGTCGAGTCACGCGCGCGAGCGCTTTAGGGGGCGCGAAATAAACAACCGGATGGCCATGATGGTCCTTCGGTGTGGCGGAATTAGTGGCGAGATTGTCACTGGCAAAATGGCAGGGGAGTGGAAGGCCAAACTAACTTTCCCCGTCCCCGGTCGAAGGGAGGTCGGCGTGGTCATGATTCTAATAAGGGAGACACGCATCTTAGTGAAAACTGTTGAATGGGAAGACTGAAATGAAACCGCGAGGATTCCACCGGCCGAGTGAGGCCGTCAAGGACGAGGTGTTGCACTACACCGACTGTGGTTTAGACAACATCTTTCTTCTAAATGGCTTTGAGCCCGAAGATATCGACAATTGCGAGTACGTTACTGTCACTGATATTGACGGGCTTCACCAAGCCATTGGCCTTCATATTGTCCTGGAAAAGAAAGCCCCAACCGGGCAAGAGATGCGATTTCTAAGAACTGAAATGGGGTTTTCTCAAGCCGAACTCGGCTCACGCCTTGGCGTGTCCGATCAAAGTGTGGCGAGATGGGAGAAGGGACAGACTGACGTACCCGGAACCGCTGTATTTTCCTTCAAGGTCTTGTACGTCTGCTCCCTTATTCCCCAAAGTGTTCGGAGCGAAATTCTGGACGAATACATTGAAACACTTGAAGAGCTGGCAAGGGCCGATGAAACAAGCGACGAAATTCATCTGTCCTACTGCAATGACAAATGGGGCGATTTTGACAAGGTCGCATGAAGCTGGCCCTACGGGGCCAGCCACACCCGCCCCTCATGCCTAACCAGCCCCCGCAACTTCATTTCTGACAACGCCACTTGTACCGACATCCAGTCGGCCCTGACTCGCTCAGCAAGTTCATTGGAGCCACTGGGGCTTTCTCTTAGCGTGTCCATCGGCCTGCGCTTTGGGTGCCTAAGTTTAAACTGTATCGGGCGCTTGCGGGACACGTGATAGGCCGCTGGATCCAGCCCACGGGCGCACAACAGGGCGTCAACTTGTTCTTGGCCATCTAAGCCTTCGCGGATAATCTCAGAGCGGACGTAGCAGAGAACGCGGGCGACGGATTTCTCGCTTAGGCGCTGCATTAGGACCGCTTCTTTCATGCCGCAAGTTTAAGCGATCAATGGGCCGGATGTTTGGTGCGTTTGCTACATAAGTCCGCAATTACCCCGGGGGTGAATGCGCCGGACCCGGTCCGGAGCCGAGGCGGCGGCCCCCGTTGACCCGTGGCAATCTTGCGCGTGGTCCGGGGGGCCATGGCGGCGCAAATGGTCGAGACGCGCGAAGGCTTCGCCAAAATCCGGGCGGGCGGGGGTTTGGACCCGCCAAATCAAAAGCCGGAGGCCATAGGCCTGTTCAAACCATTCGGCGCAGTGAACTGCCAGATCGCCTCGAGATCGTCCAGGAATTCGCCCAGACGAAAATCACCCGGCGCAAGGCGCAGACGGCCGATGCCTGTCTGGGCAATCGCCATGGTCTACTGTCCGCCTTTCATCACCCGCGCCAGGACCTGACGGGCGGCAGCGGGCGCTGCGGCACGGCCCGCCGCGACCTCGTCGCCCAGACGCTTGACCAGAGCGGCAAGATCGCGGTCATCGCGCAAAAGCGCCAGCAGGCCTTCGCGCAGCTCGGCCTGAAACCAGTCGCGGGCCTGGCCGGCACGGCGAGCCTCGAAATGACCCATGGCGCGACGCCAGTCGGTCAGCGCCTGCATCGCGTCCCAGGCTTGCGTCAGACCGTCACCGGTCTGGGCCGACACCAGCATGGCGCGCGGAAACCCCAGCGCGTCACCGGCCCGCGCGCGCAGCAGGCGCAGGGCACCGGCATAATCGGCGCAGGTCCGGGTGGCCGCCGATTTCAGCTCGCCATCGGCCTTGTTGACCAGCACCAGATCGGCAATCTCCATGATGCCGCGCTTGACGCCCTGCAATTCGTCGCCGCCGGCCGGGGCCAGCAGCAGCACGAAGAGATCGGTCATGCTCGCCACGGTGGTTTCCGACTGGCCGACGCCCACGGTTTCGATCAGCACCACGTCATGGCCCGCGGCGGCGCACAGTGCCGCCGCCTCGCGGGTGCGCCGCGCCACTCCGCCAAGCTGGGTTTGGCTGGGCGAGGGGCGGATAAAGGCGTTTTGGTCTCGGCTGAGGCGTTCCATGCGGGTCTTGTCGCCCAATATCGACCCGCCCGAACGGGTCGACGACGGATCGACGGCCAGGACCGCCACGCGGTGGCCCGCCGCCGTCAGCATCATCCCGAAGGCCTCGATAAAGGTCGATTTTCCAACCCCGGGCGTCCCTGACAACCCGACCATCAGCGCGCTGCCGGTTACCGGTCCAAGCTCGGCCAGCAAAGCCTCGGCCTCGGCCCGGTGATCGGGACGGCGGCTTTCAATCAGCGTGATGGCGCGCGCCAAGGCCCGGCGCGACCCGGCGCAGACGTCCTTTGCAAGCGAGTTTGACTGGCGCATGGCCGGGGACCCTTGTCTCGGAGGTCTGAATGCCCTCTGCGACGACCTCTGTCCAGCAACAAAGGCCGCGCCGGTCGGGCTGGTCAGCGCCGCGCCGATTGCGGATAACGATGCGATGACCGACCGCCTGCCCATAGACGATGCCGTACCGGCGCTGATGCGCGCCCTCAAAACCTATGGCCGCGCGGTTTTGCAGGCGCCGCCGGGGGCCGGCAAGACGACGCGGGTGCCGCTGGCGATGCTGGACGCAGGCTTTGGGCGTGGGCGCATCGTGATGCTCGAGCCGCGCCGCCTGGCGACGCGCGCCGCCGCCGAGCGGATGGCGGCGATGCTGGGCGAACCGGTGGGCCAGACCGTGGGCTATCGGATACGCGGCGAGGCACGGATGTCGAAAACCACGCGCATCGAGGTGGTGACCGAAGGCATCCTGACCCGAATGCTGCAGCGCGACCCCGGGCTGACGGGCGTCGGCACGGTCATCTTCGACGAGTTTCACGAACGCTCGCTGAACGCGGATTTGGGGCTGGCGCTGGCGTGGGAAGCGCGCGGCGCGCTGCGACCCGATCTTGTGCTTCTGGTGATGTCGGCAACGCTGGAAGCTGCACCGGTGGCAACGCTTCTGGACGACGCGCCCGTGGTTACCGCCGCGGGCCGGGCGTTTGCGATCGAGACCCGCTGGCGCGACCGGCCGCTGCCTGCGGGCGCCCGGTTCGAAGACCAAGCCGCGGCGTTGGTCAAGCGCGCGCTTGACGACACCAAAGGCGGCGTTCTGGCTTTTCTGCCCGGCGCGGCCGAGATCGCACGCGTGGCGGCGCGCCTCGAGCCGGGCCTGCCCCAGGGCTGTCGTCTGCACCGGCTTTACGGTGCTGCCAGCGCGCCGGCGCAGCGGGCCGGGCTGGCGCCCCAGCGGGCGCGCAAACTGGTGCTCGCGACCGCGATCGCCGAAACCTCGCTGACCATCCCGGATATCACGTGCGTCGTCGACTGCGGCCGCGCCCGCCGCGCCCGCTATGACCCGGGGTCGGGCATGGCGCGGCTGGTGACCGAACGCGTGAGCCGCGCCGAGGCCGACCAGCGCCGGGGCCGGGCTGGCCGGACCGGACCAGGAGTGGCCTACCGGATGTGGGCCCGGTCCGAAGAGGGGTCCCTGCCGGCCTTTGCCCCGCCCGAGATCGAAACCGCCGACCTGACCGGTCTGGCGCTGGACCTTGCGGTCTGGGGGGCAGCGCCGGGCGATCTGGCGTTTCTGACGCCGCCGCCCGAGGCCGGGTTGGACCGCGCCCGCGCCCTGCTCGGCGACCTCGGTGCGCTGCACCCGACCGGGCAGGTCACCGAGCATGGGCGCGCAGTGGCCCGATTTCCGCTGCACCCGCGCCTGGCCCATATGCTGGTGCGCGCCGGGCCTGCCGCCGCGCCGCTGGCGGCGCTGTTGAGCGACCGTGACCCGCTCTATGGCACCGGGTCGGTGGACATCGGCGCGCGCCTGGCCGCTGTGGGCGGCGACAAGGCCCCGGCCGCCGACGCAGCCACTCTGAGCCGCATCCGGACCGAGGCCAAGCGGCTGGCCCGGTTGGTCGGCGACCCACCCGAACCGATCACCGATCCGGGCGAGGCCGCCGCGCTGGCCTATCCAGACCGGATCGGCATGCGGCGCCGGGGCGACGACCCGCGGTTCGTTCTTTCCGGCGGCAAAGGTGCGGTGATGGACGCGGCCGACGCGCTGGCGGGCGCGCGCCTGATCGTCGTGGCCGAAACCGACGGCCACGCGACCGAGGCCAGGATCCGGCTGGCCGCGCCGCTGACCGAGGCCGGGTTGAGGGCGCTTTATGGCGACCAGATTGCGTGGGAGGAAACCGCGGTCTGGTCGCGGCGCGCCAACCAGGTCGAGACCCGGCGGCGCGAAAAATTCGGCGCGCTGATCCTGCGCGATGAGCACTGGCGCGACGCTCCGCACGCGGCGGTCGCGCAGGCGCTGACCGAAGGCCTGCGGGCGCGCGGGCTGGCGGCGCTGGGACTTGGCCCGGTGGCCGGGCGACTGGCGGACCGGGTCGGGTTTCTGCGCGCCCGGGGCACCGACCTGCCCGACCTGACCGAGCCTGGGCTGCTGGGCACAGCCGAGGCCTGGTTCACGCCGCTGGCCGGTCGCGCACGGCGCCTGGAAGACCTCGGCGGCACCGACTGGGCCGCCGCGATAGCGACGCTGCTGACCTGGGATCAGCGTCAGGTTGTCGACCGCCTGGCCCCGCCGCGTTTTACCACGCCGCTTGGCCGCGCCATCGCGATTGATTACGGCGCCGATCAGCCCGCCATAGCGCTGCGCCTGCAAGAGATGTTCGGCCAGGCCACCCACCCGACCGTGGGCCCTGACCGGACGCCGCTTTTGGTGACGCTGTTGTCGCCCGCCGGGCGGCCCCTTCAGGTCACCTCGGACCTGCCGGGGTTCTGGGCCACAAGTTACGGCGACGTGCGGCGCGATATGCGCGGGCGCTACCCCAAACACCCCTGGCCCGAAGACCCGTTGGCGGCGGCTCCGACATTGAAGGCGAAACCCCGGCGTTAGAGCAAGAACATGTTACTGGCATAAGCTGGCCAGGGGGATAGGGTGAAGCGGGGTGATCGCGCTGCGTCGCCCCGCATGTTGATTTCAAGAAAGGAAAATCCAATGCGCCGACGCCGTTTCCTGGGTTATTTTTCGGCCCTGCCGCTGATTTCGTCGCTCATTCCGTCCGGCACCATTGGTGCCAGCCACGTGCCGCCACAAGAGGTTGCGATCAAAGGCTTCAAGTTTGCCCCCGAAAGCGTCGAGGTCACGATGGGTCACGACGTCATCTGGACCAATCAGGGCGGCGCGCGCCATTCGGCCACCGCCGATGCGGGCGGCTTTGACACCGATATACTGAAACGTGGCGAAAGCGGTCAGATCAAATTCACCGAACGCGGGACGTTCGGGTATCATTGCAAGGTGCATCCGAACATGAAAGGCACCGTGGTCGTCACCTGAAGCAGGGTATCGAGACCTTACCGCCAGGGCCCGTGATGCCCGGACCCGCCATCGAGGCGTTCGAACCCGTGCGCGCCGAAAAAGTCGCGCTGCGCCTGGATCAGATCGGTGGTGCCGCGCGCCCGGCGCAGGCTGTCGAAATAGCCCAGCGCAGCCGCCATCGCCGGAACCGGCAGACCGGCCCCGACCCCGGCGGCGACGACCCGGCGCAGATCGGGCAAGGCCGCCGCAAGCTGCGCGGCAATCGCCGGTGCCAGCAACAGATTGCCTTGCGGAGGACCGGCGTGAAAGGCGCTGGCGATGTCATCCAGAAGCGCCGAGCGGATAATGCAACCGGCACGCCAGATCTCGGCGATCCGCGCATGATCAAGACCCCAGTCGTAGCGCCGCGACGCGGCCTCAAGCAACCCAAAGCCCTGGCCCAAGGCGATGATCCGCGCCGCCAACATCGCATTCTCAAGGGCCTCGCTGGCCAGATCAACGCTGCCGGTATCAGAGCCCAGGGTCGCGGACGCGACCTGGCGCAACTCGTGGTCCGCCGACCACGACCGGGCGGCAACCGCGGCCTCGATGGTGGTGGCCGACTGACCCAGTTCCAGCGCCTCGATCAGGGTCCAGCGGCCGGTGCCCTTCTGGCCAGCGCGGTCGAGAATGACATCGACCATTGGCTTTCCGGTCGCGGGGTCGCGGGCCCCCAGAATCGCGCCGGTGATCTCGGCCAGATAGCTTTGCAGCGGGCCCTTGTTCCAGGCCTCGAACCGCATGCCGATCTCGCCCGGTGCCATGCCCTGCCCGTCGCGCATGCATCCGTAGGCTTCGGCGATCACCTGCATATCGGCGTATTCGATGCCGTTATGTACGGTCTTGACGAAATGTCCGGCCCCGTCGGTGCCGAGGTGCGCCGCGCAGGGATCGCCGTCGAATTTCGCGGCGATGGCGTCAATCATTGGCGCCAGCCGCGCAAAGTCCGCCGCCTCGGCCCCGACCATGATCGACGGGCCGTGACGCGCCCCCTCGGACCCGCCCGAGACGCCCATGCCTATGAACGAAAACCCCTGGGCCGCAAGGTCCGCCGCCCGCCGCTGCGTGTCGCGGAAATTGGCGTTGCCGGCGTCGATGATTGCATCGCCCCGGGCCAGATGCGGGATCAACGCGGTAATCTGGCCATCGACCGCCGCCCCCGCCGGAACCATCAGGATCACCGCGCGCGGTCGCATCAGCGCCGCCGCCAGCGCCGCCAGGCTTTCGCAGGGCGTCAGGTTGGCCGCCAGATCACCGGCATCGGCCATGAAATCATGGGTCCGAGATGTGGTCCGGTTGAAAACCGCAACCCCAAATCCATGGTCCGCGAAGTTCAGCGCCAGATTGGCCCCCATGGTTCCCAGCCCGATCACGCCGATCTCTGCCATGATATCCCCTCTGGTTCTCGTCGCCGCTACCTTACTGATCGCCAAGCGATAGGAAAGGGGACCCCCCGCTTCATCGTTTCGGCAATGTCTTCGGG
>JAKZRT010000029.1:0-5855 GCA_047518005.1 Brevirhabdus sp. | reverse complement strand
GCCATAGAGTGCCCCTAAGTGTCCACTATCAATGGTGGACACTAACCCATCAAAATCTGCGCCGTTAGGCGGGGCACACCGGACGCTTACGTCCCTGTACCTGCTCCGTCCGACGCATCGCCTCCCTCCATGGCTTGGAGGCGTTCTAAAACCGGACAGATCATCTGGTACATAAACCGGACATATCGCGTGTTACCGACACCTAAAAATCGTCGCAATTGCGAGAATCAAAGGTAAGTGCTAGGCAGGGTGTGCTGTTAGTGGGGGACTTTCCCTTTGAGTGATTGCCAGAGCGCCGCGCGCGCTGTGGCGCAACCTTTTGAGTACGGGCTTTTTGTCCGGGAGCGAGTATGACTGTTCATTTTAATGATATTCCTGATCAGGTTGGTCTGACGCGGGGGCCTCAACGCGCCGACGCGATAGTTCGTGGCCGGCTTTACCGCAAATTCTTCAAACGGCTTATCGACGCTGCATTCGCCCTGGTCACCTTGCCGATATCGGTTCCGATAATGCTGATTTTTGGGCTGCTTGTGGCACTAGACGGGCACAATCCTTTCTATCGCCAGGATCGCGTGGGCCGTAACGGGCGAATTTTCCGCATCTGGAAACTTCGCAGCATGGTTCCCGATGCCGACGGCCTTCTGGCCAGTCACCTGGCTAATGATCGGGCCGCGCGTCAGGAATGGGACGCCAGCCAAAAGCTGAAAAACGATCCGCGCATCACGCGGATTGGCCGCTTCATGCGCCGGACCTCGATCGATGAATTGCCCCAACTCATCAATGTCCTGGTCGGCAATATGTCGTTGGTTGGTCCACGCCCGATGTTGGTTTCGCAAACATCGATGTACCCGGGTTCTGCCTATTTCAAGATGCGCCCCGGCATCACTGGCATGTGGCAGATTTCGGACCGGAATGATTGCGAATTCAAAGATCGCGCCGGTCACGACACCCGCTATTTCAACGAGCTTTCGCTCGGAACCGACATCTCGGTTCTGGCATCGACGATCGGCGTGGTGCTGCGCTGCACCGGTTACTGACACATCAACGAGGGCGTCGGGGACACACCTGACGCCCATCTTTTGAACGGTGTCGATATCCCGCTAGAAGCATCCGCTGCACGCCTCTAAGATCGGCGCAAATTGAGAAAAGGGGCTCTGTAATCCAATGACCCGCAAAATCGCGCTTATCCCCTTGATCCTGCTGATCGGGCTATCGGTCGGGGCCTGCGACACTGCCGAGGAACGTGCCGAGAAGCATTTTCAAAATGCGACGGCATTGATCCAAGAGGGGGATCACAATCGTGCGCGGGTCGAATTGCTCAATGTATTCAAGTTGGACCCAACCTACCGCGAAGCGCGCCGCGCTTACGCCAAGGGTCTGGATGATGACGGCAAGCTGAACGAGGCGCTCCAGCACTACCTCTTCCTGGTAGAAAGTTATCCCAACGATTTCGAGGGCGTCTTGCGTCTGGCTGAAATCTCCGTTCGACTGGGTGCCTGGGCCGAGGCCGACCGCTATGGTCGCCGCGCAGCCAAGCTCGACGCTGAACCACTTCGGGTGCAGGCAGTCGTCGCGGCTCTGGACTATCGTCAGTCGATAATTGAAAACGACGGCGCGCGCCGCGCACAGGTCGCGGACCGCGTCCAGAAACTTACCGAGGTGCTGCCGCAAGATATTGCACTGCGGCAAATTCTCATTGACTGGTTCATCTTTCAGGGCCGCGAACGCCAAGCGCTTGCCCAAGTTGATCAGGCGCTGGAAACGGCTTCGGAAGATATCCGACTTTACCGTATACGCCTTACTTTGCTCAACACGCTTGGCGAATTCCCCGAGCTGGAAGAGCAAATGCTCGACATGGTCACTCGTTTTCCTGACGATACCGATTTTCAACGGCAGGTGATCCAGTGGTATATTTCGCGTGGCGACGCCGAGTCTGCCGAAAACTTTGTACGTGACTTGTCCGACGGATCGGACGAGGCTAAACGCATCGGATTGCAGGTCGCGTTGGTGCAATTGGTCCGGGCGACCAAAGGGTCTGACGAGGCCTTGGCTGAAATCGAGAAGATTCTGCTCGACACGACGAATCCCGATATATTTAGATTGATCCGTGCGGGTCTGATATTTGACGGCGGTGATCGCGAAACGGCGATGGCCGAATTGGAACAGCTGGTTGCCAGCGGTGAGCCATCAGACCAGACCCGGACCTTCAAGATTATTCTGGCGCAAATGCAGCGAACAACCGGCAACCAAGTTGGCGCGCGCGCTTGTCGAAGCGGTGCTTGCCGAAGATCCGACCCAAGTTGAGGCTCTAAAGATTAAGGCCGATTTCCTGATCGACGGAGACAAGGCCGACGAGGCGGTGGCGCATTTGCGGCGCGCATTGGATCAGGAACCCACCAACGCTTCGATCCTGACGATTACCGCACGCGCCCATGAAAGAAACGGCAATCGCGAATTGATGGGCGAAGCTTTGGCGCTGGCGGCCGAAGTTTCGGGCAATGCTCCAGACGAAAGCCTGCGCCTGGCCGCCTTCCTTGCCTCCCGCGACCAGCTGGCGCCGGCCGAGCAGGCGCTGGTCGAATCGCTGCGTCGATATCCGAACAACCCGCAAATTCTGACCCGCCTTGGCCGAATATATTTGCGGATGGAAAAACTTGAAGACGCGCTTTTTGTGGAAAGCCGCCTGCGGGCGCTTGGAACGGATGAAACCACCGCCCAGGCCGACAATATCAAATTGGCCGTTCTTCAGGCGCAAAACCGCGGCGAAGACGTGCTGTCGCTGATCGAGGCGCTGGCGCGGTCGGATGGCAACAGCTCGCGGGGCACCATCGCACTGATGCGGACGCACCTGGCCAACGGCGACATTGAAAAGGCCAAAGGGGTTCTGACTGATGCCGTCGTCGATGACCCCGAAAGCCTCGGCTTAAAGTTCGCGACAGGCATAATGGCCAGCGTCGAGAGCGACTGGCTCGAGGCGCGTCGAATATTTCGGGAAGTGCTGAACGATCAGTCACGGGCAATCAACGTCTGGTTTGCCCTCGCGCGTACTTTTCAAAGCGAAGGCGACGAGGTACGCGCCGAGGCGATCGTCGACGAAGCCATCGCTGCGGTGCCGCAATCGCGCGATCTTATGTGGATCAAGGCCGGTTTTCTCGAACGGCGGGGCGACATAGCCGGTTCCATTGAGATTTACGAGTCGCTTTACAGCGAGTCTTCAAGCTCGCTTATCGCGGCGAACAACCTTGCCAGCCTTCTGTCCAGTTACAGCGACGACCCGGATACAGTCGCGCGTGCCTATACGATCGCGCGGCGCCTTCGGGGCCTGCCCCAGGCCGCGTTCCAGGATACCTACGGCTGGATCGCCTTCCAGCGCGGTCAACATGAGGACGCACTCGAGCACCTTCAGCCTGCGGCCGACGGCCTGCCGGACGATCCATTAGTGCAATATCATCTGGCGCGGACCTACCAGGTGCTTGATCAGCACCAGAACGCCGCCGAGCAATACCAGAAGGTGCTGACCTTGACAGGCGGCGAACCCCAGTCGCCGATGACCGACACGGCAGCGCGGCTTGACGCCGCGAATAATGCGGCAGAGGGTCAATAAATTCAAAAGACTGACGGCTTCTTGCGTTGCGACACGTAACTGGTGGCAGGTTTTCGAAAGCGGGGGTTTTGTAACGATGAAACCAAGGGGTGACATAATGTTTAAGTGGATTATCAGCGCAATCCTTGCGTTTGGTTTGGCTGGTGCTGCGCTGGCGCAGGGTTCGGACTACAAGATCAGGTCGGGCGACAGCCTGAGTATCGAGGTGCTGGAAGACGCGTCGCTGAACCGGGTGTTGCTGGTTTTGCCTGACGGCAATGTTTCCTTCCCGCTGGCGGGCAACGTCAAGGCCGCAGGGCTGACGGTTGCAGGGCTCAAATCCGCGCTCACCACAGCACTTGCGCCGAACTTCGCTGCCAAACCGACCGTTTTCGTCGCGGTTCAGTCGGTGGCCAGACGCTCGAGCGGGACATCGCGCCGCAAGATCGAGGTCTTTCTGATCGGCGAAGTGTCCGAACCCGGCATGCACGAAATTACCTCGGGCACGACCGTCTTGCAGTTTCTGGCGCAAAGCGGCGGCTTCACCAAATTCGCGGCGAAAAAGCGTATTCAACTGCGCCGCACCGAAGCCTCGACCGGTATTGTGAAAGTGTATTCCATAGACTACCGGGCGGTCGAGCGTGGCGGCGATGTGCCCAATGCCATGGCCCGGATGATCGACGGTGACGTCATCGTTGTGCCCGAAAAGCGGCTATTCGAATAACACGAACCAACAAGGGGTCGGGACCATAAAAAAGCTCATCTTCGTGGTGCCTGTCAGCGCCATTGTGCTGGCAACACCTTTTGGACTTACCAGCGCGCAGGATGCCGGAACCCGGGTCGAATTCGGGCTGTCCACGACGCTTCGCGCCGACGATAACTGGTTCATGCTGGCCGCGCCGAGCGGTCGAGGCGTTGAACTGGCCAATGCGCTCAGCCTCGATCTCACATCGGCGACGCGCACCAGCAAAGTCGACCTCGCGATCGGGGCCGATCTTGATAGCATAACCCTTCCCGCAACCGGCGTCTTCAGCGGGCTCTATGACCCCTACGCGCGGGCCGATTATTCGCAATCGGGACCGAATTCCGAACTGACCCTCGGGGCAGAAATCAGCCGGATCGACCTCGACGTGTCGCGCGATGCCTTTGACGTCGGCGGTGGCGACCTTCGAAATGCCACCGCCAGCGCCCGATTTGAATTCGGCCAGGACGCCGCCTTGGGCGGCAGTTTCGGTCTGAGCTTTCTATCTGATACCTACATTGACAACACCAATGTCGCTAACTTCGACGAGGAAACCCAAACAATTGACGGGTCACTCAGCCTGGCAGTCAGCCGCAAGCTCACCTTGGGGCCCAAGGTATCGCGTACCGATTATCGCGCCGACGACGCGGCCAGCACCCGCACGGTGACGACCGTGTTGGGCGTGACCGCAGACGCCGACGTTTCCGAAGTGTTGAACATCACCGCCGCAGTTAGCCGGGACACCATCGACAGCACGATATTCGCCCTGACCTCGACCACAACGTCGCTTGACTGGAACGTCGCTGCGACAATCACCACCCCGACCGGCAGCCAAACCTTCAGTATCGACCGCGACCTGTCCACCGCCGGGGTCCGCACAGGGGTGTTTTATGACCGGGTTTTCGCGTTTCCGAACTTCTCCGCGACTGCGGGTATCGGCCTGACGCGAACCGCCGCCGGCGGCAACGAAGTTACCGCCTCGTTTGACCTCGTCCAGCCGCTGCCCAATGGCGAGGTCTCGGCCGAACTCAGCCGTCAAGTCACCACGGATGCAAGCGGAACCGAAGAAGTCAACGCCAGCTTCGATGGGTTTTACACTTATGATCTCACCGACGACGCCGCGATATTGGTCGACCTGGACTTCTCTCAATCCTACAGCACCGCGTCCGGACCCACCGGTGGCGACGCATCACTCAGCGTCAGCTATGACCGCAGCGTTACCGACAATTGGTCCCTTCTCACCGGATATGAACACCGGATCACCGATGACGGCGCAGGCACTGTTGCCCGCTCGAACGCCGTTTTCGTGACGCTGTCGCGCAGCTGGGTCAGCGAACGCTAAAGCGGTTTGCGTTTTCAATGACGCACAGGGCATCGAAATTCGCGTTCGAAAGTAAGCGTCCGGTCTGACAGCCTTATTTCCTTGGTTTTCCGGGCTTCCAGCGTTTTGCGAGACTGAGGACTTCGAGTTTGAGTTTGTCGGTTTCGGGCTGATTGGGATCGAAGGTGCCGCCATACCAGTCTTTGAGA
>JAKZRT010000028.1:0-11446 GCA_047518005.1 Brevirhabdus sp. | reverse complement strand
CTGACGCGCGAAGGGGTCATGGTCATGTCCGAACGGCAGGCGGCGCGCCAGGACATCCGGCCGCTCAGGATCGCGCTCTTGAACCTGATGCCGAAGAAAATTCAGACCGAGAACCAGTTCGCGCGTCTGATCGGCGCGACACCGCTGCAGATCGACCTGCATTTGATCCGCATGTCCGAACATCAGACCAAAAACACCGCCTCCGACCATATGGCCGCGTTTTATCGGCCGTTTCACGAAGTCCGGGGCGAGAAATTCGATGGCCTGATCATCACCGGTGCCCCGATCGAACATCTGCCGTTCGATCAGGTGACCTATTGGGACGAACTGATCCAGGTGATGGACTGGACCCAGACGCACGTGCAGTCGACTTTCGGCATCTGCTGGGCCGGTATGGCGATGATTAAACACTTCCACGGGGTCGACAAACACATGCTGGACGCCAAGGCGTTTGGCTGTTATCGCCACCTTAACCTTGACCCGCAAAGCCCTTATCTCAGGGGGTTTTCCGACGATTGCGTGATCCCGGTCAGCCGCTGGACCGAAATGCGCCAGGCCGAGATCGACGCAGCGACCGGTCTGCGCACGCTCTTGGGCTCGCACGACGTCGGCCCCTGTCTGGTCCAAGATCCGGGCCACCGGGCGCTCTATATCTTCAATCACTTCGAATACGACAGCGGCACGCTGAAAGAGGAATATGACCGCGACGTCGCGAACGGCACGCCGATCAATGTGCCGATGAATTATTATCCCGGCGACGATCCCTCGCAGCCACCGCAAAACCGGTGGCGCAGCCACGGGCATTTGCTTTATGGTAATTGGATCAACGAGATATATCAATCGACGCCCTATGACATCGAAACCATTGGGGACCGCGGATGAGCCGCAAGAGATCAGCTCCCTGGCCTGCCAGCCCCCCGGCGGATAGCCCGATGGCCAAAAAGCGCGGCTATCACCACGGTAATCTGCGCGCTGCCCTGGTCCAAGCAGCTTTAAAGCTGATCGAAGAAAAGGGACCGACCGGGTTCACGCTTTCCGAGGCCGCCAAACGCGCCGGGGTCACGCCGGCCGCCGTTTACCGCCATTTCGCCGGTCGCGAAGACCTGATCGCCGAAGCCGCGCGCCAGGGCTACGAGATATTCGCCGACCTGATGGAATTTGCCTATTCTTCCGGCCAACCCTCGGCGCTGGCGTCGTTCGAGGCCACGGGCCGCGCCTATCTGGCCTTCGCCAACCGCTATCCGGGGCACTACGTGGCGATGTTCGAGAGCGGCATCTCGATCAACCGGACGCCCGAGCTTGCGGCGGTCTCGGGCCGGGCGTTTGCGGTGTTGGAACGCGCCGCGGGCGAATTGTCAAAACGCATCCCGCCGGAAAAACGCCCGCCGCCGCAAATGTTTTCGGCCCATATCTGGGCGCTGAGCCACGGGGTGGTCGAATTGTTCGCCCGCGGATCGCCCGGCACCAAGGCCCCGTTCCCGCCCGAGGACCTGCTCGAGTCGGGCATCGGCGTTTATCTGCGCGGCCTGGGGCTGATCGACCCGGACGAATAGAGCCAGGAATTCTTTGGGGGCTGAGATCAGCGCTTGGAAAACTGGAAGCTGCGACGCGCCTTGCGCTTGCCGTATTTCTTGCGTTCCACCACCCGGCTGTCGCGGGTCAGGAACCCTGCGGCTTTTAGGGCTGCGCGATGCGAAGGCTCGTAAAGCTGCAAAGCTTTTGAAATACCGTGCTTGACCGCACCTGCCTGCCCCGACAGGCCGCCGCCCTTGACAGTGGCATTGACGTCGAACTCGCCCACAACGCCGGCCACCTGAAACGGCTGGCGCAGAATCATCTGCAACACCGCACGCGCGAAATAAATTTCCAGCGCCCGGCCATTCACCGTAACCTTGCCCGACCCCGGCCTGATCCAGACCCGGGCAACCGCATCCTTCCGCTTGCCGGTCGCATAAGACCGGCCCAACGCGTCCCGCTGTGGCTCGACCGGGGCCGCGGCAACAACAACCTCTTGGGTGCCCTCGGCGACCGTGTCCAGTTCATCGAGTGATTTTATCTCGTCGGCCATCATCAGACCCTCGCGTTCTTGGGGTTCATCGACTTGACGTCCAGCACCTGCGGCGCCTGCGCTTCGTGGCTGTGCTCGGCCCCGGCAAAGACGCGCAGATGGGTCATCTGCTGGCGGGCCAGCTTGTTGCCCGGCAGCATCCGTTTGACGGCCTGCGTGACCACCCGCTCGGGGTGCTTGCCCTCCAGGATCTGACCGGTGGTGCGCGACTTGATCCCGCCGGGATACCCGGTGTGCCAGTAATTCGGCTTGTCGCGCTTTTTACCGGTCAGCTGAACCTTGCCCGCGTTGATCACGATGACATTGTCGCCCATATCCATATGCGGCGTGAACGACGGTTTATGCTTGCCTCTGAGGCGCGTGGCGATGATTGCGGCAAGACGACCCAGAACCACGCCCTCGGCGTCGATCAGGATCCATTTCTTGTCGATATCCGCCGGTTTGGCGGTATAGGTTTTCATGATCTCACCCGTATAAATGGGATTTGGATTGGGCTTTTGTAAAGATATTGAACCCGCAGTCAATAGCCTTTTTCCACGAATTTCCTCATCTTTTCAACATGTTAATTTTGGGGTATTGGATTACCCCAACTACGACCGCCACCGTTCGCGCCAGATAACGAAGACGCCTGCACCGACAATCAAAAGGGCGCCGGGAAAAAGGTCTCCCACTGGGGCCTCGCCAAAAAAGACCCAGCCCCAGAAAAAGGCGGTCAGAATGCCGATGTAGCCGAAAATTGCCAGCGCGCTCGGCGCGGCCATTCGAAATGCAATCATCAGAAACAGCACACCGCAACCGCCGAATGTGGCCATCGACAGGATAAGCACAGCGTCGAGCCAGCTTGTGATCGGCGAAAAGCTTGTGGTGAACAGGGCGAGTATTGTCGCGCCGATTGCCGAAGCGAAGGAGGAATAGAGGTAGAGCAGGGCGTTCGACACGCTCTTGTCAAACAGCCGAACCGTCACCATCGCGTAGGCATAGCAGGCGGCAGCACCGATAGGCATAAGGGCAAACAAATTGAAGGCATCCCCGCCCGGCCTGATGATCCAGATCGCGCCCGCAAAACCTACTGCTAAGGCAATCCAGCGGCCCGGGCCGACTCTTTCGCCGAGAATGAAGATGGACAGGAGAACCACAAAAAATGCGACTGTCTGGCCCAGCGAAGAAACCGTCGCCAGGGCCAGCGCGCCGATCCCAGTATAGAAAAAGAGCTGCGCAAAGGCGACTGCTACGCCGCGCGACAACGCGAGCTTCCAGCGGTCGATTCTCAGATTTGCGCCGCGCAGCCGAAGTTCGCCCGAGGCGATCATCAGAATAAGACTTGGAAATACCCCCAACATATTGCGGTAGGCTGAAAGTTCAGGCGCAGAGTAACGATCTAGCAGAACGCGCACCAGCACCGCCATCAGGTCAAAACAAATGATCGCAAGCAAATACGTCGCGAAGGCCTTCCAGGCCGCCGGTGGCAGGTCGTCGTACTTCGCAGGACCGCCAGGGTGCGCCTGAGGGGCTTCGATATTTGCCACGTTTCTATTCCCCCGAGACCGTTCCACCCGAGCGCAGATCACCTTCGCCGACCCACATCCGCACCGCGATTTCCATAGGCGCCACGTGCTCGGCCACAAACCATCCCGCGACCTGCCGGAACGATTCTGCTAGAAATCCATGCAGATCGTCGCGATCCTTTTGCAGTGACATGCCGCCTCCACCCAATTCAGCCTAGAGATCGTAAAGCGCGCCGAATTTTTCTTCCAGATACCCCAGCAGCGGCCCCTCTGACGGCTCGAACCCCGCCGCCCGCGCGACGGCCTCGCGCGGCTCGTACAGCCCGCCGTGAACCTGCAAATTTTCGCGCAGCCAAGTTGTCGCCGGGCTCGGGTCACCAGCGGCCAGCGCTGTCTCGTAATCGGGCACCGCGCGGCGCAGCGCTTCAAAAAGACACCCGGCATAGACATTGCCCAGGGTGTAGGTGGGAAAATACCCAAGCGCGCCGACCGACCAATGCACGTCCTGCAACACGCCGTTCGAAGGCCTGTCGACCTCGATACTGAAATCTGACGCGAACCGGTCGTTCCAGGCGGCCTCAAGTTCGCCGACCTGCAAGTCGCCCGCGATCAGCGCGCGCTCCAGATCGAACCGCATGAGCACATGCAAATTATAGTGAACTTCGTCCGCCTCGGTGCGGATAAAGTCTGAATTCACCCGGTTAACCGCGGCGTAAAAGGTGCTGGCGTCAGGCGTGCTGAGCGAACCGAACTGGGCTGTCATCTGCTCGAACAGCCAACCAGAAAAGGCCCGGCTGCGCCCCAGTTGGTTTTCATATATTCGGCTTTGGCTTTCGTGCACGCCCATCGACACGCCGCGGCCCAGGGGCGTCAGCAGATAGGCACGGTCGATCCCCTGCTCGTAAGTCGCGTGGCCAACTTCGTGGATGGTGGAAAAGAAACAGTTGAACGGGTCGCTGGCCGAGATCCGCGTGGTGATCCGCACGTCAAGACCCGAGCCGGACGAGAACGGATGCACCGCCTTGTCGATCCGCCCGTGGGCAAAATCATACCCGAAAGCCGCCGCAAGCCGCGCCGACAGTTCCAACTGTCCGTCCTCGGCAAAGTCACCGCGCAGCGCCGCAGGCGCGGGTCGGTCCAGTATCTTGTCGCGCAGCGCCACCAGACGCGGCCGCAGAGCGCCGAACATCTCGGCCAAGCCATCGCCGGTGGCCCCCGGTTCGTAGCCCTGCAAAAGCGCATCGTAGAGACCGCCATCATCGGCAAGTGCGGCCGCCTGTTCGCGCACCAGGCGCACAACCTTTTCCAACGTCGGTGCAAAAGCGGCGATGTCCTCGTCGGCACGCGCCTGGGCCCAGACGCCTTGCGCCAACGAGGTTGTCCGGGCAATCTCGGCCGCCAGTTCGGGCGGAACTTTCACGGCCCGGTCGTGATCGTGGCGGATCTCTCTGAGCTGGGCCCGCGCCACCGCGTCGGTTTCCTGCGCCTCGGCCTCGGCCAGCCAATCGGCCACGCGCGGGTCGGTCCGCCGGGCGTGCAGAACGGCCTCGATCGCCGCCATTTCCTCGCCACGCTGCTGGGCCGCACCGCGCGGCATCATCGTCTCCTGATCCCAGCCCAGCCGCCCGGCAATACCGGCCAGCGCCTGGGTCTTGCGCGCGAAGGCGATCAGTTCATCAAATGCACTCAATTCTCAATTCCTCAGCGATTGATTGGCCGGGAAACGCGCATAAAACCGCGCCCGCAGGATCAGCGTCCAAAGGGCGATCGCGCCGACCTGATGGACAATTGCCCAGCCCAAAGGGGCCGCATAAATCACCGTGCCAATGCCCAGCACCACCTGCCCGAATGTCATGACAATGACCCAGTCAATGGCGCGCCGGATGCTGCGATTGCCGCTGCGCCGCGACCGCCGCCAGACCACCAGAGCGACAATCAGGACCACATAACCGGTCAGACGGTGCACGAACTGCACCGTCCCCGCGTTTTCGAAGAAGTTCACCCAGAGCGGGCTCAGATCAAACGGCCCTGGCGGCAGGATACCGCCCGCCATCAACGGCCAGTCGGTGAACCCGCGGCCCGCGTCGATGCCCGCGACCAGCGCCCCCAGCAGCACTTGCAGAAACACCAGATGCATCAGCCCGGTGGCGGCAGAGAAAAGCCTCGGCTCGCCAGCGCGCCGCGCCTGCATCAACGCGCCCTCGCTGCGCGCAAGGCTCAGAATATACCAAACAATCAGCCCCAGAATCGCGAACGCCAGCCCAAGGTGGATGGCCAGCCGATACGAGGCCACGTCAACCATGCGTCCGCCCAGCCCCGACGCCACCATCCACCAGCCGATGGCCCCTTGCAGGCCGCCCAAGACCCCAAGCCCCAAAAACCGCCCGCTCCAGCCGCGCGGCATTCTTCGCGCCGCCAGCAGACCAAAAAATCCGACCGCCCAGACCAGCCCGATGATCCGCCCCAATTGCCGATGCCCCCATTCCCACCAATAGATCGATTTGAATTGGTCCAACGTCATGGCGCTGTTTTGCAGGCTGAATTCGGGAATGTCCTGATATCTCGAAAATTCGCTCTGCCAGTCGTCCTGCGACAGCGGCGGCAGCGCCCCGGTTACCGGACGCCACTCGGTGATTGACAGGCCTGCGTCGCTCAGCCGGGTCAGCCCGCCAACCACGATCATCGCCACCACCAGCCCCAACAGCACCGCCAGCCAGCGCCGCGCACTACGTCGCGGGCCGGCGCTTTCATCGGAAATCAGGCCACCCGACGGTGCGGCTCGCGGTGCCTGCTTGCCTTTCGAGACCTCTTCAAAGATCGAACGTTTGTCGGCCACGCGGGCCCCCATGATGGCTTTGGACCTTCCTAGATGCAGCCCACAACAGGGGCAATGCGGGCGGTGGCTTTTATTCGTCGCGCCACCGCAGCAATTGTCGCAACATCCCATGCAGGATCTGCACGTCGGCGCGGGTCAGCGCCATGCGGCTCCACAAATTTCGCAGGGTGATCTTCATGCCGGGGGCCTTTTCGGGCGGGTGGAAAAATCCGGCGTCGTCCAGACGATCTTGGTAATGCTGAGCAAGCTTTTCCACCTCCAGCGCGGTTGCCGCCTCGGTCCCGGCCATGACCGCAATTTCGCCCGGCCCGTCGTCGGCCAGACGCCGCCATTCGTACGCCATCACCAAGACGCACTGGGCCAGGTTGAGCGACGGAAACTCCGAGTTCACCGGCACGCTGATCAGCGCATTCGCGCGGGCCACCTCATCGTTTTCCAGCCCGGCGCGTTCCGGCCCGAAAAGCACCGCAACTCTTTGACCTTGCGCGGATAAATCGCGCGCCTTAGCCATCGCGGCCGCGGGCGAAAACACCGGTTTGGTCAGGTCACGCGCCCGCGCGGTGGTGGCAAAGACAAATGTGCAATCGGCAACCGCCTCGGTCAGCCCCGCATGGTGCTGGGCGTCGTCCAGCACCCGCCCCGCGCCGCTGGCCAGCGCCACCGCGCGCGGGTTGGGCCAGCCGTCGCGCGCATCGACGACCCGCATCCGGTCCAGCCCGAAATTCCACATCGCCCGCGCTGCCGCGCCGATGTTTTCGCCCATCTGCGGTCGCACCAGCACGAAAACTGGCTGCCGTCCGTCCGTGGCCGTGTCGCCCATGGTCATTCCCCGACTGCGGTGCGCGTGATAAGCCGGTGGCGTTCTCAGCGCAAGGAGGGGGCCATGGCCTACGACGAAGGACTTGCCGAGATATTTCGCGGCGATCTGGTCGATATGCCGGGCATTTCTGAAAAGCGCATGTTTGGCGGTCTTTGCTTCATGCTGAACGGCAACATGCTTTGTGGTGTCCACAAAGACGGCGGCATGTTTCGCGTCGGCAAGGCCACCGAGGCCGCGGGCCTGGCCATCGACGGTGCCGCGCCGATGGCGTTCACCGGACGGCCGATGGGCGGCATGATCGATGTCAGCGATGCCGCCCTTGCCGACGACGAAAGACGCGGCCGTTGGCTGCGCCTGGCAATCGACTTTGTCGGGGCGATGCCCGCCAAGTAGCAAAGCCGCGCGTTCCCCGCTATAGCCTCGGCGACGCCCCTGACAGGAGCCAACAATGGCCCAGCCCGAGCAGCCGCAGATTTACCTGATCACCCCGCCCCAGTTCGACCTGTCGGTCTTTCCGCCTACCCTGGCAGGTCTGCTCGACGCCCACGCCGTCGCGTGTGTCCGCCTTTCCCTGGCCGGATCGGATGAAGACACCATCGCGCGCGCCGGCGACGCCTTGCGCGGCGTCGCGCATGCCCGCGACGTGGCGCTGGTGGTGGCCGATCACGTTGGTTTCGTTGGTCGGCTTGGGCTCGACGGTGTGCATCTGACCGACGGCGCCCGCTCGGTGCGCAGCGTTCGCGGCGATCTTGGCGGCGACGCGATTATCGGCACGTTCTGCGGCGCTTCGCGGCACGACGGGCTGAACGCGGCCGAGGCGGGGGCCGATTATGTCGCGTTTGGCCCGGTGCGCGTAACGCCGCTTGGCCATGCCACGCCCGCCATGCCTGACCTGTTTGCCTGGTGGTCCGAAGTCATCGAAGTGCCGATTGTCGCCGAAGGCGCGGTTGACATCGACACCGCACGGGCGCTTGCGCCGGTGATCGATTTTCTCGCACTCGGCGACGAAATCTGGGCCGCCGATGACCCGTCCGCGCGGCTCGGCGACTATCTGGCCGCGATCACCTGACCGGTGCCGAACCCTTCGCGCGTGGCCCTGCCAAGGCCTGCGGCCAGCGCTTTGCGGTCCGCGAAATCAGCCACGCGCAAAGGATCGTGGAATATCACCTCGACCGACCCCTGGCGCGGTGCCGCCAGAACCTGAATGAAATGGGGCAGGAAATCGGTCTGCCCCCAAAAGCCGTAGAACCTCGGGTCCGCCCCCTGCGGCGCGCTGTAGCGCACCGAAACCGGCTGCACACACAGCCCGGCCCCGGCCTCGATCTCGAAGAAGGCGGCCAGAAGCGTCGACTTGAAATCCAGCACCCGCAGCCCGTCGGTGCTGGTCCCTTCGGGGAAGAACAAAAGCCGGTGGCGGTTTTTCAGGCGTCTTAGAATTTCCTGGCGCTGATCGTCCGCCGCACCGCTGCGCCGTTCGATGAACATCGTGCCCGTCGCCCACGCCAGCCAGCCCACGGCAGGCCAGGCCGAAACCTCGGTTTTGGCCACAAAATAAAATCGGTCGCGGGCATTCAGCGTAAAAATATCCATCCAGGATGAATGGTTGGCCACCAGCGCGCCAAAGCCGCGCAGCGGGCGGCCAGCCTGGCTGCGCCGAATGCCGATTACCATCAGATCAAATCGGCACACGAACTGCGTAATGAACGGCGTCACCGGTCGGCGCGCCCCGCAAACCGGCCGCTCGATCAGGCGACCCAGCAACAACAGGCCAAGGCCGCCGAAGGTCACGACGCTGATCAGGCCGCCCTTGATCGCCACGCGAAGCCAGCCGACGGGTGTAATACGGGCCCGCGTTGGCGGGTCATCGGAAGACCAGGTTGGGCTCACGCGCGGGCCCGGGTGTAATGCCTGTGGTATTTCTCGTTCATCGCGGCTGTTTCCATGACCAGGCACACGTCGGTGGTGTTGAACGCGTGGTCGATATAAGCGCCCTCGCCCACATAGCCACCTAGCCGCAAATAGGCCTTGATCAGAGCCGGTGTGGCCACCATCGCGCGTCGCCGGTCCAATTGGTCGGCGGCGACCAGGTTCATGGTCTGGAAATTCTTTGCCTGAGCCCGGACCCGCAGCGTCGCGGGGGCCAGATGGTGGTGATGAAGATAGGCAAGCGGCTCGGACAACGTGCCCACGTCTGTGCCATGGAAACTGGCCACGCCAAATAGAATTTCTATACCATGATCAAACACATAACGTGCCAGACCGTTCCAAAGATGGTACATCGCAGCGCCGCCACGATAGTTTCCATCAACGCAGGACCGGCCCAGTTCCAAAAGTCGGCGACCCGAGGTTTTCAGCGCGCTCAGATCGTATTCGTCTTCGGAATAAAACCGCCCGCCTTGCCGCGCCTGATCGTCGCTCATAACCCGGTAAACGCCCACGGCACTGTCAATATCGTCTTTCGGCTTGGTGCGGTCAAAAAGCACGAGATGATCGAAATACGGGTCGAACCGGTCGCGTTCCAGGCGGTTTTCGTGGTCCACCAGCGGACCATCAGCGCCAAGTTCCTGAACAAACACGCGGTAACGCAGCCTTTGCGCGGCCCGGCGGTCAAATTCCGAGCTTGCGATTTTCAGCTCGAATTTAGGCTCGTGTCCGGTCAATTCGGTCCCCTGATCGTCTTGATCGCGCTTCTAAACGCGGGCTTGGATTTTGGCAAACTGACCGCCTAGCCGCTTGGTTTCGCGCATTGGTTGTGCTAATTCTCTGAAAAGCGCCGCGAATTTTACGGATCCATTACCTCGATGAGATCGATTCTTGCAGTATCGACCACGACTTTGCCCGCGTGTTCAAAATTGACCGTAATCTTGTTGGCGATGTTCGACTGCACCTGGCCAAGTCCCCATTGCGGCTGGCCAGGGTGCCGTACGAACATTCCAGGCGTTAACAAAGTATTCATCACTTTTCGCAAACTTCACTTATTTGGGTTCAGTTACCATGCCGACCGATGACCTTGACCTGACCGCCCTGGTCGGAAGCCGAATTTGCCATGACCTTATCAACCCGATTGGGGCGATCGGCAATGGGGTCGAATTGCTTGCGATGGCGGACGCGCCACCGAGCGCCGAATTGGCGCTGATTTCGCAAAGCGTTGACAGCGCGATGGCGCGGATCGCTATGTTCCGGGTTGCGTTCGGGGCGGCGACCGACGGCGGGCAGATGGGCGCTCGCGAAATTCGCAGAATTCTCGATGACATCTCTCGGCACGGCAAGGTTGACCTGGTTTGGCGCGTTGACGAGGCCATTGACCGGGGCGAGGCGAAACTTGCGTTTCTGATGATGCAATGCCTGGAAACTTCGTTGCCTTACGGTGGGACAGTTACGACCAAAAAGCGCGGTAAATCGTGGAACCTGCGGGCCAGGGCCGAGCGTATCAAAGCCGAACCGATGCTTTGGGAGACCGCCCAAAACGCCAGTGCCGGTGTCGGTGCCAATATCTCTGCCGCAAATGTTCACTTTGCGATGGCCGCGCGGCAAATGCGCAGGCAAGGACGCAGGCTTGCGGTCGAATTCGCTGAAACCGAAATAATTCCGACATTTTAAACATTTAACCCGCACAGTCGATCGCTCTTGACCCCAGCGACCGTTGGCTTGCGCCGCGCTAACGCGGTGCCACGGGCGAGGGGCGCTGCCCCTCGCGCTCCCCGGAGTATTTTTGGCAAGGTGATAGCAGGCGCGGCGCGGTGTCGTTGTCTAATTCTTGGCAACTTATCTCCGCGCCGCAGGCGCCCAGTTTGGCAGCAGCTGGGCCGGATTTCGGGGCAGGATCTCAGCCGCGGATGGTGCCCGCGCCGGTCACCAGATATTTGAAGCTGGTCAACTGGCGTACACCCACCGGACCGCGCGCGTGCATCTTGCCGGTGGCTATGCCAATTTCTGCGCCCATGCCAAACTCGCCGCCATCGGCGAACTGGGTCGAAGCGTTGTGCATCAGGATGGCGCTGTCGAGCCGTTCAAAAAACCGGTCCGCCGCGGCGACATCCTCGGTCATGATGCAATCGGTGTGATCGGACCCGTTCTTGCGAATGTGGGTGATCGCATCATCAATGTTATCAACAACTTTCGCAGCGATCTTCATGTCGAGAAACTCGCGGCCCCAATCGTCTTCCTGCGCCGGTACTACACCGTTTTCACTCTGCAACCGCGCATCACCGCGCACC
>JAKZRT010000027.1:0-5010 GCA_047518005.1 Brevirhabdus sp. | reverse complement strand
TCGCCATCATGGACTGGCACACGCGCAAAATTCTGGCATGGCGGATATCGAACACACTGGAGGCGGACTTCTGCGTCGAGGCATTGAACGAAGCGATCCATAAGTTTGGTCCGCCTGAGATCATGAATACCGACCAAGGTTTTCAGTTCACATCCTTTACTTGGACGGATCGCCTGAGACGTCTTTGCGTGCGGATATCAATGGATGGAAAGGGCCGGTTCCTCGATAATATCTTCGTCGAAGGGCTGTGGCGGAGCCTGAAATACGAATGCGTCTACCTGCACGCCTGGGAGGCCGGATCGGAGGCGAAGGCGGGCGTCGGAAAATGGATGCAGTTCTACAATCGCAAACGCCCACATTCCGCCCTTGGCGGCAAACCACCCGCAGTGGTCTATTGGCAGAGGATTGAAGAAATCAAACCCCCTAACGGTGATGTAAACATCACCTGCCGGGCAACGGATCAGCAGGAGAAAAGAGTAGCTTAAATTACACCAGAACCTGTCCGACAATTGGCGAGTAGCTCAGGACGCGCCTGTGAACCGGGTCAGGATCAGACGCAATTATCCGCCGGCCTGCCCGGAGGGCGACGGGCAGGCCCGCTGGCGGCCGCAATTCAGATTTCCATCCCAAACCCCGTTCTGAAAACAAAAGGCCCCGCAGCGGCCGACAAAGCGGCTGCGGGGCCAGCTTCAGGGCGCGCCCTCAGGCATCGGATCCGTGACCGAAACGATTTTCAATCAGTCCATCGGAATTCCCATTTTTTCAAACCGTGCGATGAGGTCTTCATATTCCCGGCGATTCCCGTCCTCGTGGTCATCTGTGGCCGGCGGAACTTCCAGCATAATCTGGATCGCCTTAATCAGGGATGGGGCGTGCCCCTTCAAGCCCTTCCTGCAGAGCGCCAGATAGGCGGCCTCAAACCCATTCAGCGATATGGTCCGGCCCTGGGGCGTGCGGGCAATCACCGGCTCGGACAGGATCGCAGCTGCGTCCTTGACCAGTCCAGATCTGGTTTTTGGTCGCCCCTGGAGTTGCCTGATTGTCCCTTTTTCCACTGGCTGGATTTTGGCGGCTTGCCAAAGCCGATTTCGTATTCTTCAGGCATCGTCATCTCCTTCATTCACAATCTCCACGCCCATGTTGCGGAACCCGTCGAGTATGCGCTGTATAATTTCTTCCGCATCCTCGGCCTCGGGATGATTTACCCCGGCTTCGTCCAGAATACGCCGCTGCAGGTCTATCGCCCGCCGGTCGCCCGACAGCGCCAGGTCCCGCAGTTTGCGGATCAGGGCTTCGCGGACCTGCATTTTCCGGTCAGCGCCCTTCATCCGAACTTTGCGTTTCAGCACCCGCTGCAACAGCGTGTAGATGTCGTCTTTCTTTTTAGGCCGGCCCTTGCGATTGCCGGACTGGCATTTTTTGAATCGGGTTTGCTCGGGCGGGCATCCAAAGCCCACCTGCGGCGTGTTTTGATCGGCTCATACAGCAGCCTCCGTTAAAGGCGCTACCGCTTCGTCAGTGCGCCGCTCAGCGGCATTAGCAAAGCTCTCACCGGTAGCCGCCAAGACCGCCTCATCGCCTGTCAGGGCCCCATAGCGGCGGCAAATGACATCGCAATAGATCGGATCAAGTTCGACCAGCCGGGCAATACGGCCGCAGCGCTCCGCCGCAATCAGCGTCGTGCCGGAACCACCAAATCCATCCAGGATGATATCACCGCGTCTGGAAACATCTTTGATGGCATCGGTTACCAAAGCCACTGGCTTCACCGTCGGGTGCAATTCCAGATCTTTCTGGTTCGCGCCAAAGCTGTTCACGCCGGGATAATCCCAGACATTGGTGCGGTAACGGCCAGTTTCGCCAAGCCCAAAAGTATTTGTGTGGGCCGCGCTGCCGACTTTCCAGACATAGACAAGCTCATGACGCGACCGGTAAAATGTTCCCATACCGCCATTCGTCTTAGCCCAGACAACTAGGTTCTTAAGCTCGCTGTAAACAGTGGTTCCGGCCGCCTGGAGTTCGGGCATATGACGCCAGTCCATGCACACAAAGTGGATTGCGCCATCACGGCTGACAGCCGCCATCGCGCCGAGCGAAGTTTCGAGGAACGCGGTGAAGGCGCCCGCATCCATTTCGCCGGACGCCATGGCAAACTCGCGATGCTTTACCGCCCCGGAGCCGCAAACGTGACCATCAATTTTAACGTTGTAGGGTGGATCAGTGAATACCGCATGGGCAAGCTCATCACCCATCAGAGCCGCGTAGGTCTCCCCTGCCCTCGCATCGCCGCAGATCAGCCGATGCTGCCCAAGACACCGGACATCGCCCGGTTTAGTGACCGCAGGGCCGGGTTTGGGCATCGGTACGTCGTCGGCCGGATCGGAAGCCTCACCCATGTCGTCGTCCAGCAGCAGGTCAAGCCCGGCGGTTTCAAAGCCGGTGATTTCCAGCTCAAAGTCGAGCTCCAGGTCAGCCAGAGCCTGGAATTCAATGCGCAGGATGTCACGATCCCAGCCGGCCAGTTCAGCCAGACGATTGTCGGCGATCACATAGGCACGCCGTTCAGCTTCAGACAAATGCGCAAGTTCAATCGTCGGAACTTCGCGCAAACCAAGCTGTTTCGCTGCGGCAACACGGCCATGACCAGCGATAACGATGCCACCGGAACCGATCAGAATGGGATTCACGAAACCAAATGTTCTGATCGATGCCGCGATCTGCGCAATCTGTTTTTCAGAATGCGTACGCGCGTTGCCATAATAAGCAATCAGTTTGCCCGGATCGCGATTTTCAATTTTCAGCCGGGTTTCAGCCGGGTTTCGGCCGGAAGGATCGGAGCCTGAGCTCCTTCAGTGTAGTCAGACATGAGGGTTACCTCACAACTTGTGCGCCATCCGGAATGCCGGGGCCGGCGCGGGCTGCGCCCCTGTCTGAGAAGCGCAGCCGGTTTCAAGGAATGTGAAGGCCGAGCCATCCATGGCTCTTTGCGAAGGGCCGGAAATTTCCGGCACAAGATCGGCAGGCCCTCCCACCGATCGCTTCGCTTGGTTGTTCAGGACCGCGCAAAAATGCGCAGCCCTGAGGTTCGTATCAGTTGAGCGCCAGCGGAGCTGTTTTGGATTTCAAGCGCCAGACGTCCGCTCGCGGTGAACGACAGAATATGCTGCGCTTCGATCTGGAAAATCTTCGGATCCAGCCCGGAAATTTTGAAGAAATGATGCATCATACGAAAATAGGCACTTCGCTCTTCCGCATCCAATTCCTCAAGTCTGAGCGCCGGAATATCTTCCAGATCGGTCCGCGTAGCGGCGTCTGCAAGGCCCTGTCCGGCAATGATAACATTGTCACCGTCAATCAGAACCGGCGTTCAGAAGCCCATGACACAGAGAGTTTCCACGACTTCAGAAATATCTTCTTCATCGAGTTCGCCCATCGGCTGAAAATCACGGATCAGCTCAGCAGGATTTACCCGAAACAACTTGTCGCGCAGTGCCGGCGCGACAAGTGAAGTTTCGAGGTCGAGTGTTTTATTGGGCATGGTCAGTCTCCAATACCTTCAGTCTGAGCCACGCTTTTCAGCGCGACAAACAAAACTGCCTCGCCAGAGCGACACAGCGGCTTAAGCGATGTATGGAAGGCCGGACCAACATCAGTCCTGTACGAAGGGCCGCAATTGCAGCGTGAGAGTGGAAAGCCTTCGATCCGTCTCACTTCGTAAATTTCATGAAAAAGCGTACAGTATACTGACAGAATTTCCATATGCAGTTGCGCGATAGTCTGCGCTGCCACGTTCCAAGCTGTACGTTCTGAGCAAACTGCAACGCAAGAAAAAGTTTCCCTAAAATCCGCCAAAAAATAAATGGCTTATAATGTTTTTTCCCTAATTGGCGGTTTTAGGGGCAATTTAATGACCGCGGAGCGATCAACCAGGTCTGATCGTGTGTGCTGTTGTTCAAATATCAGAGGGTGATTCGCCTGTTCTGGGGGACGGGCCGCACTCAGTCGAGCAGCTTGCCAGCCGACACCTCCATCGCCAGAGCCATTTTTTCCACGACCAAAATGGTCGGATTACGCGCGCTGCGTTCCAGATCACTGACATAGGTCCGGTGCAATCCGGATTGATGGGTAAACTCTTCCTGTGACCAGCCTTTCGACTGGCGCAACCGGCGCATGTTAAGGCTGAGGCGTTCGCGGATTTCCATGCTGCCAAAGGCATGCGATGTCGCCGATCCGTCTTCAGACGATCAGTGCCATTCATGCTTGACTTTGCGGCTCGAAGGAAGCGTTCCTGATGTCACTGATCGACGACAATAGGTATCTTTCGTATGAATTCTCACAACTTCGTAACACCCTCGACCGGCACCGCTAATCGCCCATTCGAAAATTTGGCGGACTACATTGAAGCTACCGGGCTTGAACCTTTGCCGCTGCCCTCTGAGTTTTACTATCCATCACTTCCGCTCTGTATTATTGATGCCGTGTATTCGATCGGGGTGACGTATACTTCCACGCGGAAAACGGTGATCCGCTTTTGTGAAAACTAAAGCTGGGATATCGGGCCTGCCAATGATCGAACAACCGGTGAGAAGTCAATTTCTGATCTTTTGGAATGCTTCTCCGGGTTAGCCCCGGAAGACGCCGCCGACGCGCTGTTCGGCAATCGCCAGCGCACATCCACCCGATCAGGAATCCTAAAAGCGGAAGCTGTCCGGCGGTTCGCGCTGGCTCTGCGGGATGCCGGAATTGATGAATTTCCCGATTTGGACGATGATCGCCTGGCAAAGGCCGAAGCAATAGCTCGTACCATTCCTGGTCAGCGTAGTGGTATTTCGTTCGACTATTTCAGAATGCTGGCCGGTGACGACAGCCTGTCAATCCCGGAGTAAAAAGGGTCAATGTCCCGGTGCAAAACTGGACACCTGGTTTGATTTAGGTGCGCACCCTGGTGCGTGTGCTTTCCAAATAGCTGATGCGTGCCAGGGTGCGTTGGCCGCAGGCCAACCTTTTCGC
>JAKZRT010000026.1:0-51648 GCA_047518005.1 Brevirhabdus sp. | reverse complement strand
CCGTCTTCGACAATTATGAGCAGATCGTCGACAGGTGTTGCGAAGCATGGAACTTCTTTGCAAACGACAAAACCGCAATCACGTCAATCACTACCAGACAATGGGCCAAAACGGTCAACGACTAGGGCCGTTGGTATTACGACCGCGCGCGCCGGGTTTTGAACGATGCTGGCGAGGCCGATGCCCTGGTCACGTCGATGCAATCTGCGCCCTCGGGTCTGTTGCGCATCTCGGTGGCCACCGATTTCGGCGTCAATCACCTCAGCCCGGTGCTGGGCGAGTTTTTGCAGGAATTTCCTGACATTACGGTGAACATGGTTTTGAACAACCGCTATGTCGAGTTGATCTCGGAGGGCTTCGACATTGCCGTGCGCATCGGCGAACTGGAAGACAGCACGCTGCGCGCCCGCAAGCTGACCCATACGTCGAAACGAATGATCGCCAGCCCGGAATATTTTGCCGAGTACGGACGGCCCGAAAAGATCGACGATCTGAACGAACACAAGCTGTTGCATTATTCGAACCAGTCAAATGGCGCCGTGTGGAAGCTGACCGCGCCCTCGGGCGAAAAGCGCCAGGTGCGCACCGCTGGCTGGCTGACGGTCAACGACGGTCAGTCGCTGCTGAACGCCGCCATTTCGGGCCTTGGCATCGCTTATCTGCCCAGCTTCCTTTACGCCGACGCCCTGGATCAGGGCGTGATCGAAGAGGCCATCCCGAACCTGCCGGTCGAAACCCAAGGCATATACGCGGTTTATCCGCCGGGCCGGTTCACCCAGCCCAAGGTCCGCGCATTTATCGATTTTCTGGTCCATTCCTTTGCCGACAAGGGCCCCGACGTCTGGTGAGCAGGGCCCGCCACCTTTCTCCGAGGTGAAGCGAGTGTAGCGAGTTCTTCAAGGGGCCAGAGAGTGCAGTCTCTGGCCCCTTTTCGCTGTCTTGGACAGGCATGGCTGCGGACCCCTTCCAAACCAATTCGCTTGGGTTTGATTGCTGGATCCCACGCGCGAAACTCACCCCCTTATTTCACCCCATGGCGCGCCTTAGGCGACGCTCGGTTTGGGAAAACCGGGTCAGCGCGATGCGAGACTACATGGACCCGCGCGGCGCGACCGGGTAAAGGCAGGGTATTCCCGGTCAGGGGCGGAGCAACCGATGCTGGACGAAACTCAAATTGCCATTCGTGACATGGCGCGGCAATTCGCGGACCAGCAGCTTTGGCCCGGGGCCGGCGAGCGCGACCGAACCGGTGCGTTTCCCCGCGCCGAACTGACCGAGATGGGCAAGTTGGGGTTTATGGGGATGCTGGTGCCCGAGGCCTATGGCGGGCTTGCGGCTGGAATTGAGACCTATGCCAGCGTCATCGAAGAGGTCGCCGCCGGTGACGGTGCCTGTTCGACCATTCTCAGCGTCCACAGCTCGGTCAGTTGCGTGCCGATCGTGCGCTATGGCACAGATGCGCAAAAGGCGCGCTATCTGCCCCGGCTGGCCTCGGGCGACTGGATCGGCGGGTTTGCCCTGACCGAACCCCAGGCCGGGTCGGATGCGTCAAACCTCAAAACCACCGCCCGGCGCGACGGCGACCATTATGTGATCAATGGTGCGAAACAATTCATCACATCGGGCAAGAACGGCGACCTGATCATCGTCTTCGCGGTGACCGAAAAAGCTGCCGGCAAACGCGGCATCAGCGCGTTTATCATCGAGACCGGCTGGCCCGGCTACGAGGTTGTCCGTATCGAGGAAAAACTTGGTATCAAGTCGTCGGACACCTGCCAGCTGGCGTTCAATGATATGCGCGTTCCGGTCGAGAACCTGCTGGGGGCCGAGGGCGAGGGGTACAAAATCGCGCTGGCCAATCTGGAGGGCGGGCGCATCGGCATCGGGTCGCAGGCCGTGGGCATGGCGCGCAAGGCCATGGAGCTTGCCCGCGATTATGCGCTGGACCGCAAGGCATTTGGCAGCCCGATATCGGACTTTCAGGCGGTGTCGTTCCGGCTGGCCGAGATGGCGACCGAGATCGAGGCGGCGCGGCAACTGGTGATGAACGCGGCGCGGATGAAGGACGCGGGCTTGCCGTGTCTGCGCGAGGCGTCGATGGCCAAACTTTTTGCCTCGGAAATGGCCGAACGGGTCTGTTCGGCGGCGATCCAGATCCACGGCGGATACGGATATCTGGCCGATTTCCCGGTCGAGCGGATTTATCGCGATGTGCGCATCTGCCAGATCTATGAGGGCACCAGCGATATCCAGAAACTGGTCATCGCGCGCGATCTTTTGCGCGACTGACCCGCGCACTTGCCGCTGGTTTTGGTTTTACCTCTTGGCGCATTTCGTGCATCTGTGCGGGCGCGACCGGCGGGGGCGCGAACAAGCTAGGGAACGGGCCGCATGACTGATCTGTGGGAAGGCCTTTCCCAGGCGTTCTGGATGGTGGTGACGCTTGATCCCGACCTGGTCGAGATCACACTGCGAAGTTTTCGCGTCACCCTGACCGCGCTGCTGATCGCTTGCGTGATCGCCCTGCCGCTTGGCGCGCTGATCGCTATTCGCCGGTTTCGGCTCCGCCGCCTGACCATCGGGGTGCTGAACGCGTTGATGGGCCTGCCGCCGGTGGTGGTCGGGCTGATCGTTTATGTCCTGTTGTCCCGCTCAGGGCCTTTCGGGGTCTTCGGCCTGCTGTTCACGCCGACCGCGATGATCATCGCCCAGACGATCATCATCGTGCCGCTGATCGCCTCGATCGCCCATCAGGCGATCCGCGATCTCTGGAGCGACTACCATGATTTGTTGATCTCGCTCGGCGCGACCCGGTCGCAGAAGATCGTCACCCTGATCTGGGACGCACGGCGCGCCCTGCTTACCGCGTCGCTGGCCGGGTTCGGGCGCGGCATTGGCGAGGTCGGCGCGATCATGGTGGTTGGCGGCAACATCGACCACGCGACGCGGGTTCTGACCACCGCCATCGCGCTGGAGACCAGCCGGGGCGATTTTGCCCTGGCCCTGGCGCTGGGTTTTGTTCTGATCGGTCTGGCCATAGCGGCGAATCTGGCGACGCATTGGCTGGCCGGAACCGAACGCGGGGGGCGGTGGTGATGGAGATGTTCCCGTTGCGCCTGGATGCCGCCGAAGTGCGCAGCCGCGGCAAGCGACTGATCGGCCCGATCGACCTTGAGCTTTCGGGGGTCGGCGTCACCGTCGTGATCGGGCCGAACGGGTCGGGCAAGACCAGCTTTCTGCGGATGCTGCATGGGATCACCCGCCTGAGCGATGGCGCGATCACATGGTCCTGCCCGGAACCAGCGGCCCGTGCGCAACAAGCCTTTGTCTTTCAGACGCCGGTCGTGTTGCGCCGGTCCGTGCTCGACAATCTTGCCTATCCGCTGCGCTTGCAGGGGCTCGCCCGCAAACCGGCGCGGGCAAGGGCGCGCGGCTGGGCCGACCGCATCGGTCTCGGCCACGCGCTCGACCGGCCGGCGACGCGGCTTTCCGGCGGCGAGCGGCAAAAACTTACGCTGGCGCGGGCGCTGATCCGCGACCCCAGGTTGTTGTTTCTTGACGAACCCTGCGGGGCGCTCGATGGGGCGGCCACGCGCGAGATCGAGGCGATCCTTATCGCCGCCGCCGCGGCCGGCACCCGGATCATAATGTCGACCCACAACCTTGGACAAGCCCGACGATTGGGGACCGAGATCGTGTTTCTGCTGGACGGGCGGGTTCACGAATTGGGACCTGCGCAAGAATTTCTCGACCATCCCAAGACACCCGAGGCCGGGCAGTTCTTGAGGGGGGATATTGTCGAATGACAAGGCTGATTTCCGCGCTTCTCGGGCTTTTGCTGGCCGGTCCGGGCATGGCGGCCGAGACCCTGCGCCTGGCCGTCACAACGTCGTTCCACAACTCGGGTCTGGCCGATGTCCTGTTGCCCGAGATCAAAAACGACCTTGATCTGACTGTCCAGCTGTTGGTTGTCGGCACCGGTCAGGCCATTCGCCTGGGTAGGGCCGGTGACGTCGATGCAATTCTGGTGCATTCGCGCCAGGCCGAAGATGCCTTTGTGGCCAGCGGCCATGGCACGCACCGGCGCGCGATCATGTTCAACGACTTTGTCGTCCTCGGTCCGCGCGGCGACACCGCCAGCGCCGGTGCTGCGCAAAGCGCGGTTCAGGCCCTGACCCGGATCAGGGCGGCCAAAGCGCCGTTTGTCAGTCGCGGCGACGACAGCGGAACCCACAAAATGGAACTGGACCTGTGGTCGGCTGCGGCGATGGACCCGGCATCGTTCGGCCCCTGGTACAGCGCCGTGGGCGCCGGAATGGGGGCGGCATTGAACACCGCCTCGGGCATGAACGCCTATGTTCTGGCGGACCGCGCCAGTTGGATCAATTTCGCCAACAAGGGCGATCTGGGCGTCGTTTTCGAGGGCGATCCGGCGCTGATGAACCAATATGCGTATATTCCGGTGAACCCCGACCGGCATGGCCACGCCAACCACGTCGCGGCCACAGCGCTCGAGGCCTGGCTGGTGTCAGACCGTGCCGCTGATCTGATCAACGGCTACCGCATCAATGGTCAGGCGCTTTTTGTCTTTAACGCAAGGCCCTGATGCCCGGATAAATCGCGTTCTTTGTCAGGCCACACCCTGCGCGATCAGGTGCCGCGCGATGTCGAAAAAGGGCGCAGCCTGGGCGCTGTCCGGCGCGCTGGCCACAATCGGCGTGCCGCCGTCGCTGGCCACCCTGATGTCGTAATGCAGGGGAACCTCGGCCAACAACGGCACCCCCAGGTGTTTCGCCTCGGTGGCCACGCCGCCATGGCCAAAGACATGTTCCTCAAAGCCGCAGTTTGAACAGATGTGGGTCGACATATTTTCGACCATTCCCAGGATCGGTACATTCAGCCTACGAAACATGTCGATGCCTTTGCGGGCGTCCAGCAGGGCGACATCCTGGGGGGTCGATACGACGATAACCCCGTCAACCACGGTCTTTTGCGAAAGCGAAAGCTGAACGTCGCCGGTTCCCGGTGGCAGATCGATCAGCAGAACGTCCAGTTCGCCCCATTCGACCTGCATCGTCATCTGCTGCAGAGCCCCCATCAGCATCGGTCCGCGCCAGATCACCGCCTTACCGTCCTCGAGCATCAGCCCGATCGACATCATGGTGACGCCGTGGTTTTGCTTGGGCGTGATGATCTTGCCATCGGGGCTGGCCGGGCGGCCCGAGATGCCCATCATGCGCGGCTGCGACGGGCCGTAAACGTCAGCATCCAAAAGCCCGACGCGACGCCCTTCAGCGGCCAGCGCGCAGGCCAGATTGGCGGACACGGTCGATTTGCCCACGCCGCCCTTGCCCGAGGCAATGGCGATGATGTGATCGACGCCGGGGATTTTCGCAGGGCCCTTCGGCGCGGCCTTGGCTTTTGGTTTGAGGTCGGGCGGCGCGGGATTGGCGCTGTGCGCGGTCAGCACCACGGACGCCGCCTTGACGCCAGCCAGCGCCGTGACACGTTTTTCGGCTGCGATGCGTACGGCCTCGTATTCGGAGGCTTGTGCCGGATCGACTTCGAGGACAAAGCGAACCGTCTCGCCCTCGATATTCAGCGCACGAACCGCGCCGCTGGTCACGATGTCACCGCCCGCAACCGGGTCGGCAATCGCCCTCAGCGCCTCAAGAACGGCCTCGGAATCAACGCTCACCCGGGTCAGTCCCGGCCCCGGATCGTGCCGGTCACGACGTGTTCCAACCCAAGGTCTTCGATGGTGATAACCGCTTTGGCCGCAAACGACCGCCCCGGATCGGCGCTGTCGCGTATCGCGGCCTCGATCGCCTGTTGCGAGGTTACACCGACCTGTTTGAGAAATTTCCGCATCGACATGTTGAAATCATCGCCCATCTCTGCTGCCTTTCCGCCAGTTGCCGCAAGTTGCGCAATCCTACCAGCATGCCGCGATAAAGGGTAAGCCATCAAAGCAACGCCCCCGGCAAATAATCGCGCGACGCCTAAAGCGCTTTGCATTTGATCTGAATCGAATTGGGATTCCCCAAGGCGCTTTTGTCTGATTCATTTCCTGAGACGAGGTGGATCATGGGCAAACCGTATTGTTTGGATCTTGGACGGCGGATTTGTGGGTATGCTGAGCCGGTAACTCTTGCCGCGCAGCCGGGCGGGTTTTTGGCGTCAGTGCAGCCACAGCAGTTCGGACAAGGTCGGGAATGCGCCAAAATCGACCTGGTTCGCTTTGATCAAACGTCGCCTCACGAAACCCTATGACATCAGCTCTCAATCATCATTCCAAAGACGATCAGGACTTGATAGTCGAGCTTGCTGCAGCCCTCTATTGCAGGCATCACGACGCCTGGGCTCATCGGGAAGACATGCGTGGGCGTGTTGTCGGGAGTGCACGATTGGCCATCACCCTGCGCCGTATATAGGGCGGCGCGGCAGCGCAAATGGGTGACGTCATAGATCGTCGCGTCATTGGTCAGACTCCAGGCCTGATTGCCTGACGCGTCAGCTTTTTCCACTGTCAGGACCGAAGTCACTCTGCGTGCACCAGTCACAACATATTGGCCGGGCGGCAGCGGGAAGCTGGGTGCTTCCATGATCAACCCATGCTCTTCCAGCCACCATGCAGCGCTGTCAAACTGCCAGCCGTCGGGTGCGAAGCCGGTTTTGGCGATCAGGTCCGGGTAGTCGCGGACCCGGACCCCACGCGGACCAGGGTCCACGGCCCAAAGTCCCCAAGTTGCTGCATCTGTGCCGGATGTGGCCGCGGAATTGCCCAATGCAGCGATATATTGGGTTTGAACCCGGGTGAATATTGCCTCGGCATGTGCGGGAGTCCAAGTGATGAGAACGACGGTGGCAAATGTCATCAAATATATGGAGAGGGCGCAATGACCTGGCGTCGCTTTGGCGGTGATCATGGATTGATCCTTTGGCCTGACAATCGGCTAATTCGCTTTTTCACTTTAGAACCAGGACTACGGGACAATAAAGCAAAAAAATGCCGGTGCCTACACAGTGTGCGCCGTTGCACCGTTACTGAAAAACAAGATCACTCATCTTCGATGAGGGCTAACTCGTTGAACGGGCCGAGATATTTGTGTCCTCTGGTCCTGCTGTGGTCGCCGCTCAGCGCCGTAACGGAATTCTGAGTCACTCGCCATCCCTACGCCAACCAGCAGCCGCCCGTCCGATTTGCCCCTAAATTGGACCGCTTCGAGCCCAATGTACCAACCTCCGCACCGCAATGGTGCAGATACCAAACGCCACGCGTGAAAGAAATGCTCGCCGCTGCTAGCGCCCCAAGATGAGCAGGCCGGGCGGTTGCTAGGCTGCTGGCAAGTTCCGGAATTCTGATATTATCAGCACAGCAAAAAACAGGGTGATAATGGCAGGGCCAATGAACCAGCGCGCACCTTGTTTTTCTTTCTGCGCCCAACGAAAGTAGAGAAAGACGGCTATGACTGCCATCGCAACTTCGGTCGCGAGCACGCCATATTCAAAATCCCACAAGCCGAATCCCAGCAAGGGAAAATTACCCTGGTTACCCGGCAATATCGGCATGTCCGGGCGATGCACCAGCACATCAAGTATCCAATGTGAAAAACTCAGGCTGGCCAGAATTATTCCGCCACGACTGGATTTCCAAAAGCGGTTTCCGATCCAGTAAGCAACCGCCGCGATGGCCAATGCACCCACCAAAGAATGGCTGTAAAGAATGTTCAGGGTGAGGTGGCCGTAGGCACCCATCTCGAAGCTTTCGATGCCGATCGCCACAAACGGCACAAACACCAAATCCATAAATTGCGGGGCCATGAACAATATCCAAATCGGCATCGTTGGCGCCAATTTCTTGGTCGCTACTCCAAGCGCGAAGTGACCTATAAACATGTTGATTACCCCTTTCTCTTTTGAACGCCCATCGCCTATGGCTTAAGTGATGATTCCAGCGATACCTGCAGGGCCGACGATGAAGTAGTCATGAAGGCAGTGCAATGGAACTGGTAATTAGGGGCCTGGTCGGCCCGATCGCACTGATGATGCTGGCCCTGGGCACAATACCAATGTTCGCCCCCAGAAAGGCTGTAGATAAACATTTCATCGAGCCTGTTGGGATCGCTGGACTTAACACCATCCGCTCCATGATTGGCGGGACATTTCTCGCTAGTTTTGTGATGCTGGTCATCGGCCTCGCGACCGGCCAGACAATCTGGTACCTCGCGGTCGCTGTCTTTATGGGTGTTGTGGCCGTGGGGCGTGTCATAAGTATTCTGATTGACGGCTACCAAAAGGCCCTTTTTGTACCGCTCGTCGCCGAGGTCTTAATCGTGGTCGTCCTCGTGGTGGCAGACGTTCAACCAGGGGCAACCTGACGGATCGCCTGAAGTTTGCAACTTAGGTTCACGGCCGTAACGACCGTTTGTGGCACATCCACTTCGCCGCTCACTCGCCTCAGACGAGCAATCACGAGATTGGTTGGTTGGCTGCTGCGAGCCCAAATTAACGATGCCGCGCGGCGCTTGCCAGGAAAAAGCCGCCGATTGGCGCGCGGATGGTGCTGAGACCGGCGGTAATTTTACCCAAATCGGAATCCCACGCAATTCAATGAATATCCGACCCGCTCCACGGACACCGAACCGGCCGTCCGAGGGCCGGCGTGCCGGTCAAAGCGCGTGTGAACAATCTTGTGGGGCTCAGGCTGGAACGGCCTCCATCAGCTCTTTCCAGCGATGGCAGGACACTTCGTGACCCGACCCGTCGCCTTGCAGCCGCGGCTCGTCTTTCCTGCAAACGTCGATTACATGCGGGCACCGTGTATGGAATTTGCAGCCCGTGGGCTGGTTGGTCGGCGACGGGATCTCGCCTTCGAGCTTTTGCGCCTTGCCCCGGTCATCGGGGTCGAGCGACGGGATCGCCGAGAAAAGCGCCTTGGTATACGGGTGCCGGGGTGCTGCAAAAAGCTGGCGCGTCGGCGCGGTTTCCACCAATCGGCCCAGATACATAACCGCAACGTGATCACAGGTATGGGCAACAACGGACAAGTCGTGGCTGATGAACATGAAGGTCAGGCCCATCTCGTTTTGGATATCCTTCAACAGGTTCAGAACATCCGCCTGAATCGACACATCCAGCGCGGCAACGCTTTCATCGGCCACAATGAACTTGGGCGCCGATACCAGCGCCCGCGCAATCGAAATCCGTTGCCGCTGGCCGCCGGAAAACGCATGCGGGAAGCGGCGCAGGTGTTCGAGGTTCAATCGGCATTTCGCCCCGATCTCGCGCACCCGCGCGTCGGTTTCCTCGCGCGTTTTGGTGATCCCCATCACTTGCAGCGGTTCAGCGATGATGTCACGCACCGTCATCCGAGGCGAAAGTGCGGAATAGGGGTCCTGAAAAATCAGCTGGGCGCGTTTGCGATAGTCCTTCAGTTCGTCCTTGGAGATGTTTTCGAGGTCATATTCGACCTCGCCGTCGGTATAATGCGCGCCGCCCGCCGTTATCGGCGCGGCCTTCAACAGCGCGCGCCCCAGCGTCGTTTTGCCCGAGCCGCTTTCGCCCACCAAACCGAAGAACGACCCCTTTTCGATCTCGATCGAAACGTTGTCGACCGCCTTCAGGATCTGCTTGGAGAATAACCCGCTGCCGATCTGGTACCCAACCGACAGCCCATCGGCCTTGATCAGAATGTCGGTCATTCCGCGGCCTCCGAGTAGATATGGCACGCGACGCTGTGTGTCTGGTCGACCTTCACGTCGCGCGGCAATTGCGACATGCACTGGTCGCCCACGACTTGACTGCATCTTGTGTTGAAAACACAACCCGAAGGACGTTCCAGCGGCGACGGGATGTCCCCGGGAATTGGCGTCAGACTGGCGTTAAGATCTTCCAGCTTGGGAAGTGCCGCCAGCAGCCCTTGCGTGTAGGGATGTTTCGGGTTTCGAATGACCTCGCGCACCGGACCTTCCTCGATCATCCGGCCCAGATACATCACGTTCACTTTGTCGGCAGTCTGTGCAACCACCCCCAGATCGTGGGTGATGAAAATGATCCCCATGCCAAACTCGGTCACCAGGTCTTTCATCAGGTCGATGACTTGCGCCTGAATGGTCACGTCCAGCGCGGTTGTCGGTTCGTCGGCGATCAACAGCCGGGGCTTGGTCGACAGCGCCATGGCAATCATCGCGCGCTGGCGCATTCCGCCCGAAAGTTCAAAGGCATATTGATTGAACCGCGATCCGGCATCCGAGATACCGACACGGTCCAGCATCTCGACCGAGAGCTCTTTGGACTGTTTTTTCGACATGTCGGAATGCAGCAGCAATTGTTCGACCATCTGCTTGCCGATGGTGATCGCCGGGGCGAAGCTGGCCATCGGCTCTTGAAAGATCATGCTGATTGCGCCGCCCCGAACCACATTCAGTTCGCGTGGGGATTTAAGCGAAAGCACATCCACCGGCCCGTCGTCGACGTGCAGGGTGATCCTGCTTTCGGGGGTGTAGACGGCGTTTTTCGCGTTCAGATGCATCAACGATTTGGCCGTCACCGACTTGCCCGAGCCGCTTTCGCCCACCAGTCCCATCACCTCGCCCTTGTCGACCGTAAATGACACGTCATCAACCGCGGTGATCAGACCCTCGTCGGTCTTGAACTGCAACGTCAGGTTCTGAACTTCGATCAGCGCGCTCATTTTTTTGTATCCGCGTAAGGATCGGCCGCATCCCTGAGACCGTCGCCCACAAAGACGAAGGCCATGACCAGCACGATGAAGAAGATCACCGGGATGAAATACCATTGATAGTTCAGCATGACGTCCGCGCTGGTGGCTTTCTGAAGCATGACCCCAAGCGAGCTGACCGGGTCTTTCAGGCCAAGGCCAATGAAGGAAAGCGCGGTTTCAGAAAGCACCATGTAGGGAAACGAGATCACCAGATCGACGATGATATAGCTGGTGAACGACGGCAGCAGATGCCGTCGAATGACATGCGCCGGTGACGCGCCGCACAGCTGCGCCGCCAGAACGTATTCCTGGTTTCGCTCGGTCAGCAAATGGGTGCGGACCCGGCGCGCTAGCGTGGGCCAGCCGATAAAGCCAAGAATGAGCGATATGTAGAAGAACCGGGCCTCGGCGGACAACTCGGGCGGCAAGAACGCTGCCACCGCCATAAACAATGGGATCGCGGGCACGGTTCGGACCGCATCGGTGATCATCTGGAGAATTCCGTCGATCCAGCCGCCGTAATAGCCCGAGACCCCGCCGATGATCAGCGCCAGCACAAATGCGATAAAAACCCCGATGGCGCCGACCTGGAGCGAGGTCCAGACCGCGTAAAAGGTCCGGCTGAAGATGTCCTGACCATCCTCGTCAGTTCCAAACAGATGGATCTTGCCATCGTCCACACCAAACAGATGAAGGCTTCCGGGGATAATTCCAAAAAGCTTGTAGCGGCTGCCAGTTACGAAGATCCGCAGGTAGTGGCGCTCGTCCTCAATTATCGTGGTCACCCAGCGGAAATTCGTGGCCAGTGACCGCTGGCGCTCGACCGAGTGAATGAACGGCCTGAGCGAGCAGCCGTTGGAATCGCAGAACTGTGGAAACTGCGGTGCCCCGTTGGTGTAATCTTTGTCCCGGCCGGCGATCGTCGGATCGTAGGGCGACAAAAACGGCGCGAAAATCCCGCCCACAATTAATGCGAACAACACAGTCGCCGCGACCATCGCCGCGCGCTGCTTTTTGAAACGCGCCCAGATCAGCTGGCTTTGCGAGGCCGTGAAATAGGCTTCCTTGGCCTTTTTGCTCTCGGCGCTTTGGGCCGCAATTTCGGTCGGTTCGATTGTTGTTGTCATCGGATGATACTCTTGCGAACGCGCGGATCGAGTATTGAGAGCAACACGTCGGTTGCGAAATTCAACGTGACGATCGACGCCGTCAGCAGAAAGATGATTGCGCCGGCCAGCTGCTGGTCATTTGATCGCGCCAGTGCCTCGATCAACAACGCGCCAGCGTCCGTCAAAACCAGAATCAACGCCACAATGGGAAGTTCGTTAAAAATGCGGTTCAGGTCGAAACCAAGCGAATTGATGATTGGCCCCAGCGCATGTTTGGCCGGATAGTTCCACAAAAGCTGGCGCCCGTGTACGCCGCGCGCGGCCGCGGCAGTCACATACAGCTTGCCGATCTCGTCCGACATCAGCGCCCGCACCGTTTGCAGGGCAAAGGCCGTTGCCGACCAGCCAAGGATGAAAATTGGCAGCCACGCGTGTTTCAACAGATCGATGAATTTTGCAAAGGACCAGGGCGCGTCTCGGAACTCGTCAGAATACAGCCCCGTAAGCGTATTGCCAAAATAAACCGTGGCAAACAGCATGACCATCAGTGCCAAGAGAAAATTCGGCATGGCAAGGCCCAGATAGCTGACGATGCGCAGCGAATTGTTCATGAGCGCATTGTTCGAGGCGACCGCGATAATACCGACCGGAATGGCAATGGCGTAGGCCAGCGTGAGCGATGCAAGGCAGATCGACAGGCTGAGCCAGAATTTGTCACCCAAGAGCTGGGCAATATTCACGCGCAGGATACAGCTGTCGCCGAATTCGCCCTGAAACGCGTTGACGATCCAGGTGCCCCAGCGGGTCATGAAGGGCTTGTCCAGACCGAGCCGCTGGCGTTCGACTTCGATATCGGCGATGGAAATGCCCGATCCTTGGGTGTTCTTGAACGCCAGATAGCGTTCGGCGCAGTCGCCCGGCACCAGTTCCATCAGCGAGAAGACAACCAGCGACACGAGAATCAGCGTGATCATCGCCATGACGGCTCGGGTAGCGACAAAGCGCGCAAAGTTCAGCATAGGCTACCCCGTCGTTTGGCCCCGCCCCGGTTCGACCGGTTGTCACGCGGGCCGCTTATCCCCCTGGTAATCCGCGGCCGAGCAAGCCCGCCCGCGGTCGTGTCATCAGACCCCAAATTGTCCTATTCGTCCAGCCACCATTGCGTTCCACGGTACGGATAGGTCCGGTAGTACTCGTAGGATGCGGTCTTGAACTGAGGGACGTTCTTCAGCGCATTGCGATGATAAATCGGCGACGGTGCCAGAACCGTTCCGATGAACAGCAGATTTCCGGTCATATTGGCGACCAGACGTTCGCCCAACGCATCGGATTCAGGCGTGCCCGCAGGCGTCGACTGAAACGCATCGACGTCGGCCATCAACTGCTTCACAAAGTCCGGCGGCTCGACACCGCTGGCGCCGTCTGAATCAACCCATTCAGCCCACAGCAAACCTGTGCGGTGGCCAAAGTAGTTCTCGAACGGCGGCACCCACAACTCGTTGTTGCCCAGGATGATCGCCAATGGCTGGCTCTTTTCCCACATGCCGACATCAAGCTGGTTTGACGATTGCTGCGAGCGGTACTCGTCCGGCGTCACTTCCTTGACCGTTGTCTGAACGCCCACATCGGCCCAATACTGACCGACGATCTCGACAATCTTGCCGTCGATACCCTGAACCGCAAACTGCATGTTCAGAACGATCTTGTCGCCGTTCGGCAATTCGCGGAAACCATCACCATCGGTGTCCACCATGCCAACCTCGTCAAGCAAGGCTTTGGCGCCATCCGGATCGTATTCGGTGGCAAAAGTAGCCCACTTTTCATCGACGAAAGCTGGCGTCGGCGAAAAGCCGATATACTGCCTGACGACGCCCAGTCCAAAGTTGGCAACCTCGTTGATCTCGTCGCGGTCCATCGCGATCGACATTGCCTTGCGGAACCGGAGATCGCCAAACACCGCGCGCTTGCCTGGATCTTCCGACGTCAGATTGAACGAAAAGACCCCGTTTATCGAGATCGCCGGACGCAATTCGACCGTATAGTCGCCTTTTTCCTGGTTCTCGAGCAGCAGCGGAGCCGCGCTCAGACCAAGCGATTGCGCTTTGTAGTCGACTTCGGCGTTAACCAGTTTCAGGATCCGAACTTCGTTGTCGTTGATATAGACCTCGTCCTGCTCGCTGATATACGGCAACTGGTTGCCCGCCGTGTCCACCTGGAAGAAATACGGGTTGGCCACATAATGGCGCCCTTCGGTGGTGTCGGTTACAGTCAGGTGGCTTTCCAGTGTCGGCACCACATCCTTGGGCAGGTCGGCAACTTTGGCCGGGCTGTTCAACAGCGGTGACGGCGTGTCGGTCCAGTCCGAGTTACCGAAATAGGCTGACAGCACCGCAAGTCCGTTTTCAAACCCTGCGGCCTGCGCCATCGTGTCCGCATCCGCATTCAGTTCCGGGTCCCATTGCCCCAGGAAATGCATCGGCTGAAAGCCTTGCGCAAACGATGTCGCAAAGTGTGCCAGCAGGCCCGGCTTGGGTGACGGCAGGTTGAATACAACTGTCTGCGGATCAGGCGTATCGACCGTCATCCGCTCGCCAGCCACCAGAACATAGTCTTTCGGCTTGGCGATGACGTTCGGATTTAGCGCCAGATTGTCGTACCAGTATTTCACATCGGCCGAGGTAAACGGCGCACCGTCCGACCACTTGTGACCGGCGCGAAGACTGAACGTCAATTGGGTGAAATCGTCGTTCCAGGACCAGCTTTTCGCGATGTTCGGCACAATAGTCTGCAGGTCATCCGAATAGCGCACCAGGTTCACATGGCGGATCGACAGGAAGTCGGATGTCCCGGCCTCGGTCGCGTTCGACAAAGCGTCGAACGTGCCGCCATATTTTCCAACGCTGTCATACGGCACGACAACCAGCGGCTCGGACGGAATCCGTGCGGCCAGCTCGGGCAAATCCGGATTACCCTTAATGCGCGCGTTCAAGGACGCCGAGTCTGGGTTTGCCGAAAATTCCATCGTGCAACCGGCGGCCGCTTCAAACTCGGCCAGCTCATATTGTTGCGGAAACTCGCCGGGCGCGACGCCCTGCATGTCCGCCAGTGAGATTCCTGGGCAATTGGCCAGCGCCATGCCCGGCAGGGCAATCGTGGCAATACCCGTAAGCAATAAACGTTTCATCATTCCTCCCATCGTATCTGTTTTTGTTTTCCGGGTTTGCCCCAGCTTCGACGTATTCGTTTGGCAGTATCGCGATCCCAGTCGAAGGTCGCGAGACTTACAGTCACCGGATCTGGCATCATGCCAGACCAGGCATAGAACTTTCCCCCATCCGATCTCAAAGACCGGGAAACTTGATCAACGCACAGTTTGCGCTGCATAGCTAGTCCGCACCGACCATGACACCTTCCGAAGTCACGATGGTGCGCGAAAACGTACCGTCGGCGTTCCGCATCCGATGGAAAAGCATCCGGCGCGACAAATCAAGCAAAATTGGCATTGCATCGGGGCGACCCGAGATATCTTCCGCCTCGCCGCCCGCGTCCATGTCAAACAAAACCGGCGGCAAATCCGCTGCAAACTGAACAAATCTATGTTTGTCATTTCGCAAAACTGCGAGGTTTGCCTGGTCCAGCGGCACACCGAGCCGGCGCTGGCAGAGTGTCGGCTCGATCGGGTCTCCAAAGTCAAGTTCCGAGACACTGTGGTCTCGCCAGCTCGCCGGATCCTGCCCTTCGACGAAAGGACGCATACTGCATCCATCCATGCTGTGCGGCACCCTCGCGCCGATAAAGTCAAGGATCGTGGGGGTTAAATCAACCGATTCTGTATGCCGAAAAACCGTTTTGTCGTGTGCCCCCTTTGGTGACCGCACGATCAACGGAATATGAAAGGCTGCATCATAATAGGTCCGCTTGCCCCAAAGCCCAAAGTCGCCCAGCATGTCGCCGTGATCCGAGGTCATGATTATCAGGGTCTGTTCATACTGACCGCTTTCCTTGAGCCATCCGATCAGCCGCCCGAAATGGTGATCAACCTCGGTCGCGAGCCCGAAGTAAATGGAACGCAGAAGCCGGACATTTTCGTCGGTCTGCGCAAAATCCGGAAAACCCTCGATCAAGCTTGAAATTTTCACCGCTTCGCGCGAAGGACCAAGAAATGCGTGCGAAGCGGCGTGTCCGCCTGAAGGCCGCGCAGGCGGTACGACATTTGGGTCATACATCTTATTATATGGCGCCGGCGCGACAAACGGTGGGTGCGGGCGAACGTAGGTCACTGTCGCGAACCAACCCGGTTCGCGACCTGCCAGATCATCCAGCGTGCGATCAGTTAAAAATGCCGTGTCGCTGTCTTCGGCGGCGTAAAAGGCGGGATCATTCGGGTTCGGGCCAGTTGGACGATAGGTGTCCGGAAAGGGCGGCACGTCATAGCCTTTGCCGCGCAGGTAATCCTCCCAGGCCGTGGTGTCCGATTCCGAGCGCAGACGCAGTGCTTCGGTAAAGCCGGGCGACACTTCCTCGTAGCTATGAAGTCTTGGATCATCCGCGCTCAGGTGACGCGGATCCTGGGCCGTGTCGCTGTACCCGAAAAGCAGCGGCTCGTAGCCAACCTTTCGCGCTTCGGTCGCCAGTGTCGGTGTGTCCGCGCGTGCAGGCGTTCCATTGCGCACCGCACGATGGTTCATCGCATATTGCCCCGTGAACAACGACACCCGCGATGGCCCACACGGCGTGGTTACCGAGAAATGATTGCGGAACGAGACGCCGTCGGCGGCAAGCGCCCGAATATGAGGCAGGTCTACATGCTCCGCAAGCGCCCCAAAGACGCAATCAGCGCGCAGCTGATCAATGACGACAAAGAGAACATTTGGTCGGTCCGCCACTTTGCCCCCGCGGATATTCGATCAGAACACATAGCCGATAATTCCTGTTCGAACGCATCTGTAAAATCTGTCTTACATATCGATCAATAGGAAATTCTTATAGGTCTATCACGACTGTCTCACGCCAAGATTTCCGAGCGTATTCAGAAATGATCGGACCACACGAACGTCGCGCCGCGCCTTCAGCGTCACCAATGTCTCGGACATCGCCAATTGCGATCCATCTATCGGCAGCGGTCGAACCCGCGAATCGATCCCCAGCTCGGCTTGTGATATGAACCCGATGCCGGCGCCAGACGCCACAATCTCGCGCATTGCTTCGCGGCCCTCGACCTCGATCACCGGGTCGAACCGAATACCGCGCTTTGTCGCCGCCTCTTCCAACGCGCGTCGCGTCCGCGACCCAACTTCGCGGAAAATCAAGGGATGATCCCTTAGGCCCTCCAGCGTCAGGCGCGTGATCGACTTGCCAAGATACCCCGTCGCGGCAATCGCAATTATCGGGGTCGACCCAAGTTCAATGGTATCGAGATCGGCGGCGGGCACCAGATTCGCCACCACCCCAATTTCCGCCTCGTAGTTTCGCAATCCCCGAAGCACCTCTTTGGTGTTTCCGGTATGGACCGACACGAAGACGTTTGGATGCGACGCACGATATTGGCTCACGAAGCTCGTCACATGAAGCGCCGAATCCGCAATGATCCGCAGCGTTCCGGAAATTTCTGCCCGCGACTGGTCGAGATATTCCCCAATCCCGGCTTCCATTTCAAAATACCGGCGGGTCATTATGAACAATTCCTCTCCTGCCTCGGTCAGCCGAACCTGACGCGCATCGCGGTGGAAAAGCAGCACGTCATGGATTTGCTCGAGATTGCGAACCTGGTCGCTCAGTGACGGCTGGGACTGATTCAACGCGACCGCGGCGCGGGTAAATCCGCCGTGCAGCGCCACATTGTGAAAGGCCCGAAGTTGGGAATATCGCACGCTGTCAGCCCTATCTGCAAATCTTATACATAGATACAAAACAGAGATTTTACATATGAGTCAATCTCTACAATCTTCGCGCCGATCCACAAGGGACCTTCGCCATGCGTGACACTGCGTTTCCCGACCCCAGGCTGGGGGAACCGTTCCTTTTGACCCCTGGGCCGTTGACAACGTCCTATCAGGTCAAGCAGGCGATGCTGCGCGACTGGGGTTCGCGGGACTACGATTTTCGCAAGATGACTGCCGATATCCGCGCCAAACTGGTGGCAATGGCTGGCGACACATCTGGGGAATATGACTGCGTACCGGTACAGGGCAGTGGCACATTCTCGGTCGAGGCCATGTGCGGCTCGCTGCTGCCGAAGGGTTCCAAGACGCTGGTGCTGGTCAACGGTGCCTACGGAAAGCGCATTGTCAAGATTTTGAATTATCTTGGCCGCGAGAATATAGTGATCGACAAGGGCGATTACCTGCCACCGCGCGGGGCCGAGGTTACGGCCGCCATCGCCGCAGATCCCGCGATCAGCCATGTCATAGTTGTGCATTGCGAAACCAGTTCCGGTATCCTCAACCCGCTTAAAGAAATCTCGGACGCGGTCGCCGTGTCCGGGCGCAAGCTGCTGATCGATTCGATGTCGGCATTTGGTGCCCTGCCGCTTGATGTGCGCGATATCCAGTTTGCGGCCATGGTGTCTTCGGCCAACAAGTGCATTGAGGGCGTTCCGGGTTTTGGCTTTGTCATCGCGCGCAAGGACGAATTAGAGGCCGCCAAGGGCGTCAGCCATTCGCTCAGCCTTGATCTTTACGACCAGTGGTCAGCCATGAACAAAACCCAGCAATGGAGATTCACCCCGCCCACCCATGTTCTGGCCGCATTCCAAGAAGCGCTGCGTCTGCACGAGGCCGAAGGCGGTGTCGCCGGTCGCGGCGCGCGCTATGCACGCAACCGCGACGCGCTGTTGGACGGCATGCGGGCTCTGGGCTTTGAACCTCTGTTGCGCGATGAATGGCAGGCACCGATTATCGTGACCTTCTTCAATCCGGCGCATCCGAATTTTGAGTTCAAGGCTTTTTACGAGGGTATGTCGGAGCGCGGATTTGTCATCTATCCGGGCAAGCTGACGGTCGTTGATTCGTTCCGCATCGGCTGTATCGGGCGGCTGGACGAACACGTTATGCGCAACGCCGTCGCCGCTGCGGGCGCGGTTCTTGCACAACTTGGCGTTGATGATGCGTCGCCGCCGCAATCCTCGCTGGACGAAAAATCCAAGCTGGCAGCCTGACCCAGCCGTGCGAGATAGCCAACAGCGCCATGCAACACCCAGACATTCACAATCCATGCCAGATAACTTTCGGGGCCAACAGCTTTGCCAAGGTTGCCGGTTTGATTGACGGACGGGGTTACGGCGTTGTGACCTACACAGAGCCGTATTTCGCCGGGCTTGTCTCACGAATTTCTGCCGATGCCGGGCCGCCGGCGCTGGTCATCGACGACGTCGCCCCCAACCCGGATTTTGCCCTGCTGACCCGCCAAGCGGCTGGCATTGGCGACCAGCCCGAGGTTTTTGTGGCACTTGGTGGCGGTTCGGTCATCGACACGGCCAAGGTCATGGCCTCGGCAAACCGTGATTTCGCACGGGTTAGGGCGTTTTTGACCAATAAATCAGGTGAGAATGCCTTGTCGGCGACGCCGATTATCGCGGTGCCGACCACGGCTGGCACCGGCAGTGAAGTCACCTGTTGGGCAACGGTCTGGGACAACAAAGCCAAGCAAAAGCACTCGCTGAACCGACCGGAATTATACCCCGAACACGCGATTGTCGATCCAACCCTGATGCTGGGAAAATCCCGCGATCTGACGATTTCGACCGGTCTGGATGCATTGTCGCATGCGCTGGAAAGCTTGTGGAATATCAACGCCACAGCCGGGTCAGCCAGCCATGCGGTCAAGGCCGCGTCGCTTGTCCTGGCGACTTTGCCGGAACTTCTTTGCGACCTTGGATCGCTGAAACTTCGTACCGATATGGCGCTGGCATCGCTGAACGCCGGCCTGGCGTTTTCGCAGACCAAAACCGCCATCGCGCATTCCGTGTCCTATCCAATTTCGCTGAACCACGGCGTGGTACACGGCATCGCGTGTTCATTCACCTTGCCGATCGTATTGCAGGTCATGGCGCGGGACACCGGGCCATGCGGGCAGGCGCTGAAACAGATATTCGGGGCAGATTTGAGCACTGCGCCAAAGTTCATGCAGGATTTTCTGGCAAGTGTCGGCGTGTCGTCGCGCCCCGAGGATCACGGTGTCAGCGCCGATATGTGGCGTGGGTATGTCGATGCCGCGTTTGAAGGAGAGCGGGGCCGGAATTTCGTTGGCAGCAGGGATGCATTTCACCGGGCCGTTGCCACTTTGGGGCTGGTTTAGATGGATTATACCCTCAAATTCATACACTTGTCAGATCCGCACCTGCTACCGGCGGGGCAAAAGCTCCACGGCATCGACCCCTGTGCGCGACTAAAAGCAGCGGTTGATAACATTTGTTCGGATTTTGCCGACGCAGAATTCTGTATGGTGACGGGAGACCTTACGGACGCGGGCGATGTCGAATCCTACCAATCCGCGCGCCGAATTCTGGACCGGCTGCCGCACCCCTGGCATGGGCTGATGGGCAATCACGATGGCAAGGCACCCAACGCCCAGATCGTTTTGCCGGACCTGCCCTGGCAACCTGACGGGTCGCTTCAGTACGCACTGGAGACGCGAGCCGGGATATTCATTGTTCTGGACAGCTCGGTCGGCGGTGTTGACAGCGGCAGGCTGAATGCGCAACGGCTGGATTTTCTGCGCCAGCAGTTGGGTCTGGCAAAAGCGGCTGGCAAGGACGTGTTCCTGTTCATTCATCATTTACCGTTCGATATTGGCATTGGCTGGCTTGACGCCATGAAGCTGGAAAACAACGCCGATCTTTGGCAGGTGCTGAAGGGTTTTGACAATATCCGGCATATGTTTTTTGGCCACATCCACCGGCCAACGCACGGATCTTGGCACGGCACTCCATTTTCAACTGTACGCGCCACAGCCCACCAGGTTTTGCTGAACCTCGGCAATACCACGTCCAAATTTGTCGATGAAGACCCCGCGTTCGCGGTGGTGATGGTGGCGAAAGATCAGATTGTGATCCACGACCACTCCTTCCCGATAACCGATCAGAAAGAACCATGAACCGAAAAACCAACGCCCTCAATCTCCTGTGAAACAAACCAAGACCAAAAGGAAACTACAATGTCTGGACCATCCGAATACACCTTCGAACGCACCTATCGCGGCAAGATTAAATGCGCCGTTCTGGACTGGAGCGGTACGCTCGCCGACGCCTATGTCATCGCCCCGGCGGTGGTTTTCGTCGAGGTCTTCAAGTCGCAAGGCGTCGAGATCTCCATGGAAGAAGCGCGCGGCCCGATGGGTCTGCGCAAAGACATCCACATCCAGAAACTGACCCAGGATCCGGTCATCGCCGCCCGCTGGGAAGCCATCAAGGGCGCGCCGCCAACCCAGGCAGACGTCGATGCGATGTTCGCCGAGTTTGTGCCCGCGCAACTGGCCTGCCTGCCGAAATACACCACCCTGCTGCCGGGTGCCAAAGAGGTTTGCAACGATCTGCAGGCCCAGGGCATCAAGATCGGGGTGTCCACCGGCTTTGTCCGGGTCATGGTTGATGTCCTTTTGAAAGACGTGATCGCTCAGGGCGTCACGCCGGATGCGACAGTGGCCGGCGACGAAGTTCTTCACGGCGCCCGGCCTGATCCGCACATGGTGTACAAGAACTTGGACTTGATGGGCATTACCGATATCAAATCGGTGGTCAAAGTTGATGACACCATATCCGGCATCGGCGAAGCCATGAACGCCGGCTGCTGGGGTGTTGGTCTGGTGCGTTATTCTAACTATATGAACATCAACACGCTGGAAGAAGAAGCCACCTTGTCCGAGGCTGATATGCAGCATCGCATCGCCAAGACCCGCAATATACTGGAACAGGCCGGGGCGCATTACGTGATCGACAGCATGATCGAGCTGCCCGCAGTGATCGAGGACATCAACGCCCGTCTGGCACGTGGTGAAAAACCGTAGGTGGTTTTGCAGATGGGTCTGGCGGGAAAAAAGGAGCTTTCACAGTGACCGATCCTGCCAGACCCGATTTTCATGCTGAAGGCGAAAGCAACACGTCCGCCGCGCGCGCCGACTGGGCGACGCGGACGGATGATGATGCGACCCGTGCGCTGCTTGACCGTGACGCCGACGCCTTCCTGCACCAGTCCCTTTCGTCGCCTTGCGTCGCAACCATCGCCAAGGCGCAAGGCATCTGGATCGAAGACACTGCCGGTCGACGATACATGGATTTCCACGGCAATTCGGTTCACCACATCGGCTATGGCCACCCGCGCCTGATCCAGGCGATCAAGGACCAGCTCGACGCGCTTTCATTCTCTCCCCGGCGATTTGCCAATGAGGTCTCGACCGAATTGGCCGAGCGCCTTGGTGCGCTGGCCCCCTGGCCCGCCAAGGTTCTTTTCACCACCGGCGGTTCGGATGCAATCGAAGTTGCGCTGAAGATCGCGCGCGCCGCAACCGGCCGGTTCAAGACCCTCAGTTTCTGGGACGCCTTCCATGGTGCCGGCTTTGGTGCCGCCTCGGTCGGCGGCGAGGCGACGTTTCGCAGTCAGATCGCCGGGCCGCTTTTGCCGGGGGCCGAGCACGTGGCACCGTTTCATTGCTATCACTGCGCCTACGGCCACCCTGGCCCTGCGTCCTGCGGACTTGCCTGCGCAACTATGGTCGACTTTGTTTTGGGCCGCGAAGGCGACACGGCCGTCGTGATCGGCGAGCCGATGCGCGCCGTACCCGTGGTTCCGCCGGAAGGCTATTGGCGCGCCGTCGAGACCGCCGCCCGCGCGCACGGTGCTTTGCTGATCATGGATGAAATTCCCACCGGTCTCGGCAAAACCGGCCGGTTCTTTGCCCACGAGCATGATGTGATCACGCCCGATATTATTGTCATCGGCAAAGCGCTGGGTGGCGGAACGCTACCGATTGCTGCTGTCATTGCGCGCGCCGATCTCGATGTTGCCGGCGACTTCGCTATTGGGCATTACACGCACGAAAAAAACCCCGTGACCGCGCGTGCAGCACTTACAACCCTCGACATTATCCAAGACCAAGGTCTTGTCGACCGCAGCGCGCGGCTTGGCGCAAAAGCGATGGATCGTCTGCGCGAGACGCTGGATCACAGCCCCCAGGTCGGCGACATTCGCGGGCGCGGACTGATGTTCGGGGTGGAAATTGTCTCGGATCGCGATACCCGCGCGCCCGATCCGGATCAGGCCGAGCGAATCTATTACGCCTGCCTTGCCGAGGGTTTGAGTTTCAAAATCAGCGCCGGAAATGTGATCACCCTGTCGCCGCCGATGACAATCGAAGAGCCGGACCTGGATCGCGCCTTGGATATTGTCCAAGCCACGATCCAAAATTCCCGGGCCTGATTTGCCGGTGATCGCAGAAATTGTCGGCGCACGACCGCGCGGCCGTAACTTGACTGACGCGTCGAAAGCTGTGTCCCTGTGAGTGACGCGACGCGCAAACCACCATGCGCAGGCCGCTGCCACCGAGGCTGAAAGGAATACCCGCAAACCATGCCCATCGCCGGATTCATTTTGCAGATATTTGCCGCCGTGATGCTGCTTTTGTTCGCTGTGGGACTGGTCCGCTCGGGGATCGAACGGCGGTTCGGCCAGCACTTTGCGCGATTCCTGACCGGGCGCGGTCCGGTATCAGCCGCCGCATCCGGTATGGGGCTGGCGGTCATGCTTCAAAGCGCTGCTGCGGTGGCGCTGTTGCTTTGCGGATTTTCCGCGACCGGAATGCTCGGGTTTTCGACAGGGCTTGCAGCCCTTCTTGGCGCGGATCTGGGATCGGCGCTGGTGATCCAGTTCCTGTCGCTCGATTTGCGGTGGCTGCAACCGATTCTTCTGGTCGTCGGGGGCTGGCTCTATCTCAAGTCTGACCGTCCGCAACTGCGCGTGATTGGCCGCATTATTCTCGGCCTGGCTCTGATCCTGGTGTCCCTGCACCTGCTGCGCGAAGCCGTCGCGCCGCTTCGCGAAAGCACCGTTCTGCCAGCGGTCGCCGAGTACATCGCGTCTGACAGACTGACCGGATTTTTGATCGGTGCCGCATTGGCTTTCACGCTGCATTCCAGCGTCGCCGCGATTCTGATGTGCGTCGCGCTTGTCCAAACCGGCGCCCTGCCCTTTGCCGCCGGTCTGTCGCTTGTCGTTGGCGCCAACCTTGGCAGCGCATTGATCCCGGTTTGGCTGACCCGCGGTATGGCGGCCGAGCCGCGGCGCATTCCGGTTGCCAATGCGCTGCTTCGCGGCAGCGCCGCGCTTGCCACGCTCTATGTGATCGGCGCGGCAGACCTGACCGAAAGCCTCATGTTCGCCGAACCGGCCACGTCGCTGATCCTGCTGCATATCGCCTTTAATTTGCTGCTCGTGCTTGCGTTCGCCCCGCTCACGCGGTTTTTGGAAAAACCGGTTCGCTTGCTGATGCCCGGGGCCGTGCAAGACGCGGAACTTGCGACCACGCTCGACGCCCCGCTAAGCGCCTTCGATCGCCATTCGGCCAGCGACCCATCGGTGGCGCTTTCAGCGATCCGCCAGGAAATTCTGCAGATGCTCGAAGAGGTCGAGCGCATGTATCGACCGATCATGGGGCTCTACAAGACCGACACGCCCGGCGCGGGCGAGGCATTGCGCAGCCGCGACGTCCGCGTGAACGCGTTATTTACGAACTTGCGGCGCTTTGTGGCCGAAAACGCGCGGCAGCAACTGGACGAGCCGCAGCTCAAACAATCGAGGGCGCTGCTCGAATACGCCATTCGCGTCGAGGCCGCCGGCGATATCGTTGCAAAACGCATGACCAGCCTTGCCCACGACAAGCACAAATCCGGCGCCCAGTTCTCGGACACCGGTCAAGAAGAACTGATCAAGCTTCATGCGCTGGTCCTGACAGGTTTTGGCCTCGCGCGGCATGTCCTGCTGGTCGACGATATCGAGGCGGCCCGGCGTCTGGTTCTCGACAAAGCCGAAGTCAAACGCCGCGAGAGATCCAGCCGCAAGGCGCACCTGAAACGACTGGAAAGCGGTCAGTCAGACAGTTTTGCATCCAGCGACGTGCACCTGGAGACCCTGCGGTCGCTGCGCGAGCTTTACGGGCACCTTGCCGCCGTCGCCTATCCGATCCTTTACCGGAACGGCCAGGTGCTTGAAACGCGGCTGGTTCCCGAGATGATCAGCGACACCGGATCGAACTAGCTGGCGGTCAGGATGTCGCCACGATGGTCCCAAGCAACAATTGAGTTCGGGGGAACCGAACGAGCGTGCATCAAAAATTCCGCCTGACGCCGAACGGTCGAGATGCGACAGGGCAGTTTCCGCAGTCGGGCGGTCGCGCGGCTGTAGCCCGTGGTCACTCAACCAAGACGGGCAACCCGCTGGACAGGGATTGCGCGGCTGCGTCGGCCAGAAGCTGGGCCTTCAATCCGTCCTCGATGCCGGGTGTCGGGCGTTGGCCGTCAACCACGGATTGCGCAAAATGGCCCATTTCCGCGCGATAAGCGGCTTCGTATCGCTCCAGAAAGAAATGTTGTGCCGGACTGGATCGGAATCCCGATCCGGTTGCTGACTGAACCGCGTTTTCCATAATGTTACCGACGCGAAGCATGCCGCCTGATCCGTGAACCTCGACCCGCTGGTCATAGCCGTAAGTTGCCCGGCGAGAGTTCGAGATCTGGCAGATCTTGCCGCTGGCGGTGGTCAGTGTCACAGCCGCCGTATCGATGTCGCCCGCATTCCCGATCTCTGGATCAACCAGCGCCGAACCGACCGCAAACACCTGCACCGGTTCCTCGCCCAGCAGGAACCGCGCCATGTCAAAGTCGTGGATCATCATGTCGCGGAATATGCCGCCAGAGCTTTTGATATAGCTCAAAGGCGGCGGGGACGGGTCGCGCGACAGGATTGTCACGATCTCTACCTGGCCAATTTCGCCGGCCCGCAACCGCGCCTGCAAATTGGCGAAATTCGGGTCAAAGCGCCTCTGGAACGCCGTCAGAAAAGGCACGCCTGCCGCCTCAACCACCTTGATGCACTCGCGAATGCGGACGGCGGACATGTCCACCGGTTTTTCGCAAAATATCGCCTTGCCAGCCGCAGCGGCGGCGTGGATCAGGTCATAATGCGTGTCCGTCGGCGTGCCGATGACCACCGCATCAACATCCGGGCTGGCGATTAATGCGTCGGTCTCTCGCACTTGCGCGCCTGCACCTGCCGCCAGCGCCTGCGCGGCTTCGGGGAAGACATCGGCCACGGCCACAACGCGCGCGCCGTCCAATTGACCCACCGAACGGGCATGGACCTGTCCGATACGGCCACACCCCAACAGTCCGATATTCAGCATATCATGCCCCTTTGAGTGCCCGCAAAACGCGGCGAGCTGCGGCGACGACCGGATCATGAGTTTCCTTCAGGATCGTCACGCGGTCGAAGCGCGACGGATCGCGGTTGACCGCTTCGCGCATCGCCTGTCCAAAGGCCATCCGCAACTCGGTTCCGATGTTGAACTTGCAAATCTTCGAGCCGCGCGCCAGCGTTGTGCGCTGCGCAACCGGCACGCCAGAGCCACCATGGATGACCAGCGGCACTTCGGTCACTGCCTCGATTGCACGAATGCGGGCCTCGTCCAGGCCGCCTTCCTGGTCCTGTTGTAAATGTACGTTGCCCACAGATATTGCCATGGCGTCCACGCCGGATTCACGGGCAAAGCGCGCAGCTTCCTCCGGGTCTGTCCCCGCCGAGCTTTCGCCGCCGGAATATCCGACAAACCCTATTTCGCCCTCGCATGACACGCCCGCAGCGTGCGCCATTTCGACGATGGCTGCGGTGTTTTCGATGTTTTCGGTCAGAGCGGCACGCGAACCGTCGAACATTACCGACGTAAATCCGCTGCCGATCGCGATCCGGCACTCTTCGGTCGTGTAACCATGGTCCAGATGCGCCACCACGGGCACGCTGGCACCGTCGGCCAGATGGCGGAACATCTTGCCCAGTACCGGCAGGGGAGTGTGCGCACGGCACGACGGCCCGGCCTGCAAAATAACCGGCACGTCTTCGGCCTCGGCGGCGGCCACATAGGCGCGCATTTCTTCCCAGCCAAGCGTCACCAGCCCGGCCACCGCATAGCCCTGCCTCAGCGCCGGCTGAAGCACGTCAGACAAAGTCGCAAGCGTCATTTGAACTTCGCGATCATATCCTTGATGCCGGGAATGGTTTCCAGCTGGGCCGCGTGGGTTGGCTGAAAATACTGCACCAACGAGCGCTGGCTGAGCCCGCCCAGGATAGTGAAATAATACATCTCATACCCCGGCAGAACCGCGCAGGGGTGATAGCCCTTGTCCAGGCAGATCGTCGAGCCATCCATGATGTGATAGGCATCGCCTGGCTTGTTGTCCTCGCGCTGCAGCATCTGAATGCCCGAGCCATAATTGGGGCGGAAGCGGAAATTATAGGTCTCGTCGTGGCGGGTCTCTTCCGGCACACGATCCGTGTCATGCTTGTGGCTCGGGAAACCTGACCAACCACCCTGGCCAACCGTATACAGCTCGCTGACAAGCAGGCGCCCGACTTTGTCACGCTGCTTTTGGCCCAGAATATGTTTGATCTTGCGATGCGTCTTGGTGTCGTCAGAGCCGTATTGCACCTTGTCGATGCCATCGGCGCGCACATCAAATGGATCCAGCACCTTGTCGTATTTCGCACCTGCGATGAAGGTCTCGGTTTCATCCGTGACGCAGGCGATGGTCACTTTGGCACCGACGGGAACATAGACGCCTTCAGGCTCGCCGTCCCAGACATCAATGGTGCGGCCGCCAAGTGCCGCAAAGCTGACGCCCTCGACATCCACATCGACGCTGCCGGTGGCGGGCACGACGCAAGTTTCATATCCCGGCACTTGATATTCGAATGCCTCGCCCTTTTTCAATTTGACGATGTTGAAATAGTTCAATGGGACGATCTCGCTGCCCGCATCCACGATAGCTTTGTTCCGATTATCAAAGGGGGCGATGTGCATGGGCGTATCCTTCTAGCTGTCCGTGGGACCGGGATGCGTGGCCAGAAAGGCCGCAAGCTCGGTCGTATCTGGCATGGCCGGGGCGCAGCCGGGTTTGGCCACAACAATCGACGCGCAGGCCGACCCGCGCATGACCGCCTCTTGCATCAGGCGGCCTTCGGACAGACCGGCCAGAAAACCGGCCATGAAACTGTCGCCTGCGCCGGTGGGCTTCAGGGCGGTGACCGGATAGATACCGGTGCTCATCTCTTTCCCATCGACAAGCGTCACCGCGCCTTGCGGGCCCTTTTTGTAGACCACGATTTTGGCGGTTGTGCCGGCCAGTTCGCGCGCCTTGTCCAGGCCCTTGGCAATATCGCCCGCCATAAAACCGAATTCTTCGTCATTGCCGACGATCACGTCTGACAGGGCACCGGCGCGCAACAGGACGTCTTCGGCGACCTGCCGCGACGGCCAGGAATAGGGGCGGTAGTCCACGTCGAATATAATCGACAGGCCAGCGGCGCGGGCCAATTCAAAGGCGCGGAATGCGGCCGAGCGCGACGGTTCGGCAGCAAACACCGTGCCCGTCGTGATCAGCGCGCCATAGGCGCCGTAATCTATGGTCTCGACATCGCCGACCGACATCCGAAAATCGGCCGCATTGTTTCGGTAGATGACGCTCTGATGTTCTTTGATGCGGGATTCATAGACCGCCAGTGACGTGCGCTCTTCACCGCGAATGCTTTTCACGTGGGTTTTGTCTACACCGTAATGATCCAATTGGTTCAGACAATACCAGCCGATCGCGTCATCAGAAACCGATGTAACCAGCGCCGCCTTGCACCCGAATTTCACCAAACCCACAGCAATGTTCGCGCTGCTTCCGCCCATCGAGACCATCATGTGTGTCGCGTCCGCCGTGCGAGCGCCCGGCGGCTCGGGCGACAGGTCCATGCCCACCCGACCGATCACCAGAAAGTTGCGCTTGGCGATGCCGTCCAGAACCATCAAACACCCTTTCGCTGTTTCTGGCGGGTGGATTCCCAGTCGACGTGGGCTTTGCGCACGCGATCGCTTTCGGTGATATGCGGTGTGCCGACTTCCCACCAGGCGTGGCCTTGTGCCGTCCAGCCTTCGTTCGGATCGACCTTCATGACGATCACATGGGTTTTGTCGCTTTGTTTGGCGCGCCTGAACGCCGCACCCAACTCACCGGCATTGGCGACGGTTTCAGCGATTGCACCCTGTGCTGCGGCATGCGCCGCAAATTCCACCGCGAAGGGCTCGGGGATGGTCGGGCAATCGGCCAGCAAGTTGTTGAAGCTTTCGTTGCCGGTGTTGTTTTGCAACTTGTTGATGACCGCAAATCCACCGTTGTCGAGCACCAGGATGATCAGTTTTTTCTGGCTGAGCACGGACGAATATATATCTGAATTCATCATCATGAACGAGCCGTCGCCAATAAACACGATGGTATCCTGATCGGGCTCGCGCTGGGTCTGCGCGATCCGTGCGCCCCAGGCGCCGGAAATTTCATACCCCATGCAGGAAAATCCGAATTCCACATCAACGGTGCCCACATCCAGCGTTCGCCAGTTTGCGGTGACCTCGGCAGGCAATCCGCCCGCCGAGGCGACAATCCGGTCGCGGCGGTCGCACAGATCGTTCACAGCGCCGATGGCCTGGGCGTAGGAATTCGGACGGTTCCCGGGGGCTATGTTGTCGGCCACATAGGCATCCCACGTGCGGCGTTCGTTCTGCGCGAACGACACCCAGTCGCCGGATGCCCTGTAAGCGCCGACCGCCCGGCCCAACGCGCCGAGCGACAGTTTGGCATCGCCCACGACCGGCAGCGACATATGCTTGCCCGCGTCATGGCGCGCGGCATTGATCGAGATGAACCGGGCGTCCTTGGAAAATGCGGTCCACGATCCGGTGGTGAAATCCTGAAGCCGCGTGCCCACCGCAACGATCACGTCGGCCCGTTCGGCAATCGCGTTGGCACTGTCTGATCCGGTGACACCAATCGGCCCGATGTTCAGCGGATGCGTCGCCAGCAGGTTGGCGCGCCCGGCAATGGTCTCGACCACCGGGATCTGGTGCGATTCTGCAAAACCCGTCAGTTCGGCGACGGCGCGCGAATACTGGACGCCACCACCGGCGATGATCATCGGACGCTCGGCCCCGGCCAACAGCGCGGCCGCGTCGGCCACCTCGTCGGCATCGGGGCTGACACGACGAATGCGATGCACTTTCTTTTCAAAAAACACGGTCGGGTAATCATAGGTCCAGCCCTGCACGTCCTGTGGCAAACCCAAAAAGGCCGGACCGCAATCGGCCGGGTCCAGCATGGTCGCGATTGCCGCGGGCAATGACTGGATCACCTGGGCCGGATGCGTGATGCGATCCCAATAGCGAACCACCGGCTTGAACGCGTCGTTCACGCCAAACGTCGGATCGTTGAAATTTTCCATTTGCTGCAACACCGGGTCGGGCAGCCGGGTGATGAACACATCGCCGCAAAGCAATAGCATTGGCAGGCGGTTTGCATGGGCAAGGGCCGCGGACGTCAGCAGGTTTGCCGTGCCCGGCCCGGCGGATGCGGTGCAGAACATGAACCGCTGGCGCAGCCATTGTTTTGCATATCCGGCCGCGGCGAACCCCATGCCTTGTTCATTTTGCCCGCGATAAAGCGGAAGCTCTTTTTCAAGCCCGTACAAAGCCTCGCCTAGGCAGGTGACATTGCCATGCCCGAATATGCCGAACCCGCCGCCACACAGCCGCAATTCTTCGCCGTCCACCGCAATGAACTGGTTGGAAAGCCAACGGATTATGGCCTGAGCCATCGTCAAGGTGATCGTTTCGGTGGTTGTCGTCATGGCGGCACCAAACCTTGAGGAATTTCCGGCGGTATGCCGAATGCAGCTTGCGAGAATTCGATTCTCAAGATACAAGTTTTGCAACCGGTTGCAAACTGATTTTCAAAGTGGAACCCTGTGGCTGTGGCAGATTTAGGTATTGGCATCTTGGGCAACGGGGACCTGGGCCAAGCCCATTCCATGGCCATGTCGGCTGTTGGTGCCGGGTTACCGCCGCATCCTGAAACCGGCCACCCTAAGCGGCCGACATTTCGCGGCAGGCTGGTGGTTAATCGCAAAGTGGCCGCTGCCAGGGCGTCTTGGCACCATATGCAATGGCGCGCCATTGAGACATTCTGAGCACTCGAAAGGCCCGAAAAAGTGACGATCAGAATTGGCAACGCACCGTGTTCGTGGGGGGTGGAATTTCCCGATAATCCGCGCAATCCGCCGTGGCGACAGGTTCTGAAGGAATGCGCCGAGGCCGGTTACAAAGGCATAGAACTGGGCCCGGTGGGATACATGCCCGAAGACCCCGCAGTTCTGGCAGAAGCCTTGGCCGAAAGCGAACTGGACCTCATCGGCGGCGTGGTATTCCGCGCCTACCACGACCCGGATCAATGGGACAATGTGCTGGACGGTACGCATCGCACCTGCAAAGCGCTGGTGGCGAACGGTGCGCAGCATCTTGTGCTGATCGACGCCATTTCCGAACGCCGCGCCCCGACCGCCGGACGCGCCGACCAGGCCGAGCAAATGGACCAGGCCGAATGGGCCGCTTACCGCGACCGATTGGCGACAAGCGCGCGGATCGGGGTCGAAGAATACGGCCTGACGGTGGGCATCCACGCCCACGCTGCGGGGTTTATGGATTTCGAGCCAGAGCTTGAACGCCTGCTGGACGAAGTGGACGAAAGCATTCTCAAGATCTGCTTTGACACCGGCCATCATTCCTACGCGGGTTTTGACCCCGTGGCATTCATGAAACGCCATATTGGGCGAATATCTTATATGCATTTCAAAGATATCTCACCTTCGGTCAAGGCCGACGTCATTGCCAAAGGCACCGGTTTCTATGACGCCTGCGGGCAGGGCATTTTCTGCAATCTGGGCGACGGCGATGTCGATTTCCCAGCAGTTCGCCGGGTGCTGCTGGAGGCTGGGTTTGAAGGCTGGTGCACCGTCGAACAGGATTGTGATCCGACGCTGGACGCAGACCCGGCTGGCGATGCGCGGCTAAATCGGAAATACTTGGAATCCATCGGATTTGTCTAAGGGGGCCGCGGCCATGGTGAAACTGAACTGGGGGATGGTCGGTGGTGGTGAAGGCAGTCAAATCGGTCCTGCCCACCGACTGGGCGCACAGGCAGACGGCAATTTTTCATTTGTTGCGGGCGCGTTAGACCACAACGCGGACAGGGGGCGCGCCTATGCCCAAGACCTGGGCATCGCGCCCGATCGTGCCTATGGCAATTGGCAGGAAATGCTGGCGGGCGAGACCGAACGCGACGGTCGCGTTGATCTGGTCACTGTGGCCACGCCCAATGCCACCCACTACGAAATCACCAGGGCGTTCCTGAAGGCCGGCTTCAACGTGCTTTGCGAAAAGCCGATGACCATGACCGTTGACCAGGGTGAGGACATCGTGCGGACGGCGCGCGCCAGTGGCACAATTTGCGCGGTAAATTACTGCTACAGCGCCTATCCGATGGTGCGTCAGATGCGCGCGATGATCGCTGGCGGCCAACTTGGAAAGATCCGCGTCGTCATCGCCAATTTCAGCCACGGGCATCATGCCGATGCGGCCGATCAGGACAACCCGCGCGTGCGCTGGCGCTATGATCCGGCGCAGGCCGGTGTGTCAGGCCAGATGGCCGATTGCGGCATCCATGCGCTGCATCTGGCCAGTTTCGTGACCGGCGAACAGGTGGAAAAACTGTCGGCCGACTTTGCGTCCTGCGTGCCGGGCCGCGAGCTGGAAGATGACGCCATGATCAATTATCGCACCGAGGCCGGAACCGTCGGGCGGTTATGGACATCGACCGTTGCGATCGGGCGCCAGCATGGCCTTGATATTCAGGTATTTGGCGAACGTGGCGGCCTGCGCTGGGCGCAAGAGCAACCCAACCAGGTGTTCTGGCAACCGCTTGGTGGGCGGACCGAAATCATGGAAAAGGGCGATGCCGGGCTCAGTGACGATGCCGCGCGGCTTAGCCGAGTGATTATTGGCGCGCCCGAGGGATTTCCACTGGCCGTGGCAAATCTCTACGTTGATCTGGCCGAAGTAATCGGCGCCGCCAAAGCCGGGCGCGCGGCCGATCCGGCGGCGATGCGTTATCCCACCGCCGAAGATGGTCTGCGTTCGGTGGCGGCGGTGCATCAGGCGGTTGCCTCGGCAGGATCAGGCGGCGAATGGGTGGATGCCCGCCCGCCAATGTTCCGATAACCAAACCGCAAGACACCGGGCGGTTGCCTGGTTTGCGCACCGTTGTTAATCCGCTGCGGACGCAGCGTCCAAGGTCTTTAACGTGCCGCGTTCCACCACCGAGCACGGGAAAATCCGTGCCTCGGGATAGCGGTCGGGCTCGTCCAGCATCGCCACCATCAGTTCAATCGACGAGGTGACGATCTGGCGGATCGGCTGGTGAATGGTGGTCAGGTTGATGTTTTGCCATCCCGCCATTTCCATGTCGTTCAGACCGATCAGGCCTATGTCACCCGGCACCGACAATCCGTCGTCCTCGATGGCGGACAGCGCCCCGATGGACAAAACATCGTCGCCGCAGAAATAAGCCTGAGCTGGGGTGTCTTGCAGCAAGCGCGCCATCTCTGCCCGCCCGGCGTCGAATGAATAGGCGTCAGCATATGAATATGTCGTCGTGATTCGCGGATGCTCGGACATCTCGGATATAAAGCCAAAGTATCGGTCCTGCGTAGAGGTGGCATTTTCCGGTCCGCCAAGAAACGCAACCCGCTGGTAACCCCGCGCGATCAATGTCCGGGCCGCCATGCGACCACATTCAACGTTGTCGATGCCCACAACATGAACTTGCGGAGCCGAAGAATAGCGACCAAACGAGTGTACGACGGGCACGCCCGCGTTCCGAAATGCTTTTGAGAAGCCGGGCAACAACGTCGACGACGCCACGACGACACCATCAACCGAATATTGCCGCAACATGCGAACCGAATTTTCTGGATCGGTTTCATCAGTCAGGTTCACCAGCAACGGGCGCAGACCTCGGTCTTGAAGGCCGCGGGTGAAAAGGTCGAAGACTTCCAGAAATATCGGGTTATGAAAGTTGTTGGAAACCAGGCCAATCAGCTTGGTGCGGCCAGTTGTCAGTGACGAGGCCAACGCATTGGGGCTATAGCCCAAATCGCGAGCGGCCTTTTCGACCCGTCGGCGCATTTTGTCAGAAACAGATGCCCCGTCCGTAAAAGTGCGCGACACCGCCGAGCGGGAAACGCCGGCGCTGACTGCAACCTCTTTCAACGTAACGGCCATTCAATAATCGGTCCCTTTTGCCTGCAGGCGTCCTTCCAGGCGCTCAAACGTGCAGAAGCATTATGAAACTCCTTGTTCGTTTTTGCAACCGGTTGCAAAAATTGTAGGGATGTGCTTTACTTTGAGTCGGCATGGCGGAGAGCAACCGCTCTGCCGCGCATGAAAAGTGACACCTGGGAGGAACACATGACTTCACTGATGAAAAAACTGGTATTGGCAACGGCTGTCGTCGCAGCGCCGCTGATGCTCGCCACAACGGCCTCGGCTGAGGGTGAGAAATACATTCTTGTCAGCCATGCACCCGATAGCGACAGCTGGTGGAACACCATCAAGAACGGCCTCGCTCTGGCAGCAGAGCAGATGGACGTCGAGGTGGAATACCGCAACCCGCCATCCGGCGACCTGGCCGACATGGCGCGGATCATTCAGCAGGCGGCAGCCTCTCGCCCGAATGGCATCATTACGACAATGGCCGACTTCGATGTGCTGAGCGGCCCGATCCGCGATGCGGTCGATCAGGGCATCAACGTCATCATCATGAACTCCGGCACGCCGGAACAGGCCCGTTCAGTCGGGGCGCTGATGTATGTTGGCCAGCCTGAATATGACGCTGGGTTCGCCGCCGGGCTGCGCGCCAAGGGCGACGGTGTTGGCTCGTTCCTGTGCGTGAACCACTACATCACCAACCCGTCCTCGACCGAGCGCTGCCAGGGCTTTGCCGATGGGCTGGGCGTCGAACTGGGCGGTCAGGCAATCGATAGCGGCCAAGACCCTGCCGAGATCAAGAACCGGGTGCTTGCCTATCTGGCTGCCAATCCAGACACCGACGCGGTGCTGACACTTGGCCCGACATCTGCAGACCCAACCCTGTTGGCCCTGGCAGAAAACGGCATGGCCGGGGACATCTACTTCGGTACATTTGATCTGGGCGAGGAGATCGTGAAAGGCATCAAGGCCGGTATTATCAACTGGGGCATCGACCAACAGCCGTTCCTGCAGGCCTATCTGCCGGTTGTTATCCTGACCAACTATGACCGTTACGGCGTGCTGCCGGGCAACAACATCAACTCGGGACCCGGTTTTGTCACCGCTGACGGGCTTGAGCTGGTCGAGAAGTACTCTGGCGAATATCGCTAGTCCATGAACTGATCGGGCGGCGGCACACCGTGCTGCCGCCCGCTCTACATCCAGCGATACGAGGGGATCGAAATGTCGACTACTGAACCAACTGCAGAAAAAAAACCCTCGGCAGCGGACGAGCGCGTCAAAGAGATGTCGGGGTTTCGCAAAGCCATGATCCGCCCGGAACTGGGGGGTATTGTCGGCGCAATCCTGGTTTTTGTCTTCTTTTTTCTGACCGCGCGGGACAGCGGCATGTTTTCGCCCGCCGGGGTGATGAACTGGTCGATTGTATCGGCCCAGTTCATGATTATCGCGGTGGGTGCTTGTCTTTTGATGATTGCCGGCGAGTTTGACCTGTCGGTCGGATCGATGATCGGCTTTTCCGGCATGTCGATCGCGCTGTTGTCGGTCAGTTTTGGCTGGCCGGTGTGGCTGGCGATCCTCTTCACCTTCGTTATGTGCATGGGCATCGGCGCATTTAACGGCTGGATCGTGATTAAAACCGGATTGCCCAGCTTTATCGTGACCCTGGCATTCCTGTTCATCCTGCGCGGCCTGACCATTTTCGCGGCCATATTCTTCACCCGGAAAACCATCATCGGCGGGGTCCGGGACGTCGCCGAGGGCGACTGGCTGGCAGCAGCGTTTGGCGGCAAGATACTGAAAGGCCTGTTCCGATGGATGGGCGATAATGGCTGGATCGAGACTTTCAGCCGCGGCACCAGAGAGGGCCAGCCGGTGGTTGAAGGAATTCCGATGCTGATGGTCTGGGCCCTGATCCTGATCATCTTTGGCCATGTGCTGCTGACCAAAACCAAATTCGGCAATTGGATTTTCGCCTCTGGCGGCGACGCCCAGGCCGCCCGCTATGTCGGCGTGCCGGTCAATCGGGTCAAAATCCTGATGTTCATGTTCACCGCGTTTTGCGCCTGCGTGTTTGCCACGGCCCAGGTCATGGAATTTGGCTCTGCCGGGGCCGACCGAGGTGTCCTGAAGGAATTCGAGGCGATCATTTCGGTGGTCATTGGCGGCGCGCTGCTGACCGGCGGCTACGGTTCGGTCATCGGCGCCGCGTTGGGCGCGCTGATCTTCGGCGTGGTCCAGCAGGGTCTGTTCTTTGCCGGGGTCGAAAGTTCGCTGTTCCGCGTGTTCCTTGGCGTGATCCTGCTGCTGGCGGTGATCCTGAACACCTATATCCGTCGCTTGATTACCGGGGAGAGATAAGATGACCGCACCGATCATTGAAATGAAGAACATCGAGAAACACTTTGGCGCGGTCATTGCGCTGTCGGGTGTGTCGCTGGATGTGGTGCCTGGCGAATGCCACTGCCTGTTGGGCGACAACGGTGCCGGCAAATCGACCTTTATCAAGACCATGTCCGGCGTGCACAAACCTTCGGCAGGCGAGATCTTCTTTGAAGGCGAGCCGCTGAATTTCGCCCGCCCGCGCGATGCCATCGCCGCCGGGATCGCCACTGTGTATCAGGACTTGGCGATGATCCCCTTGATGTCGGTGACGCGAAACTTTTTCATGGGCAACGAGCCGACGAAAAAGGTCGCCGGAATCACTTTTTTCGACCACGCCCACGCCAACGAAGTGACGATGCGGGAAATGAAGGACATGGGCATCAACCTGCGCTCGCCGGATCAGGCGGTCGGCACCCTGTCGGGCGGCGAACGCCAGACGGTGGCGATCGCCCGTGCGGTGCATTTCGGCGCCAAGGTGCTGATCCTGGACGAGCCGACCTCGGCGCTTGGCGTGCGGCAGACCTCCAACGTTCTGGCCACCGTCGACAAGGTGCGCAATCAGGGCATCGGCGTGGTGTTCATCACCCACAACGTGCGCCATGCGATGGCCGTGGGCGACCGCTTTACGGTGCTTGACCGTGGCAAGACGCTGGGCACTGCGAAGCGCGGCGAGATCACGCCCGAAGAGCTACAGAACATGATGGCGGGGGGTCAGGAACTGGCGTCGCTCGAGGGCAGCCTGGGCGGCATGGTCTGAGCAGGCGCACCGCACAACCGGAACGGCACCGCCATGTCCGACGTGGCAGCGCGTTGAACCTTCAGGCGCATCTGTTTGCACTTATCTGCCCGAGCGCGGCGTTGAATGCCGTGGGCGACATGCCTTCGTCCAGGGCACGCCGGAACAGGGCCTGCTGAGATTCTGGGGCCAGCCCTCCGACCGGCGGATCGCTGTTCAGATTGGTCGGGAATGAATAGCCTTCCGCACAGGCGGCGACCGCGGCGCAAAGCTCGGCCGGCGCCAACCCGCAAGCCGCCTGGGCATGCGGATACATCGCACTGCACATCGCCGTACGATCGACGCTTTCCATCGCCCGACCGAACGCCGATGACACCTGCAACAAGTTTGCCATGCGGTGAATGTTGCCGCTGGTGTTTGCCCCTGCCGCGTGGAACAGCGCCGGGTTGAAAAAGACGCAGTCGCCCTTGGTCAATGGCAACTGCACATGGTTGCTTTCGAAAAAGTCGCGGAAGTCGTCTCGCCGCCAGGCCAGATATCCGGCGCGATAAAGCTGCGAATACGGCAACAGTTTGGTCGGCCCGCTTTCCAGAGGCATATCGCAATGGGCCACCGCCCCTTGCAGGGTCAGAGCCGTGGAAAGGGCGTGCACATGGGCCGGATATAATGCGCTGGTCTCGGTCGACTGGAAACCCAGATGATAATCGCGGTGGGCTTTTTGCGCCTTGCCACCCGGATGCACCAAATTCACTTGCGCGGTCATCTGGTAATTGGGGCCAAGCCAAGCCTCGCAAACTGCATCGATCGCCGGATTTGCGAAATATCGCAAAAACACCGCTGGCGCGCGCAGGCACAGTTTCTGCAACGAATTCCAGACACGATCATTGGACCCCGACGCAGCGAAATGATCGCCGCCACTGCCGGTGGCATCCTTTTCCTCGGCGATGATCGCCTCGAAAACTGCCGTGGCCTCGTCCAGCACGCCGGTGTCGGCATAGGCGCCTTTCAAGGCGACAATGCCGGGGCCCGACAGCAGCACATCAGCCCATTCAGCCATCAGTGCCCGGCGCATATCCGGTTCGTCCAACATGGGTCGCACCCGCGCCATATCATATATCGGGACATTTTTTTGGATGTCATCGGCATGAATATGCTCGCCAATCTCGGTCATCTGGCCGACCAACGATGAAAATTCGTCTATGTCGCAGGCAGCCTCGTCGTAATACCCGACGTTTTGATGCGCTGACCTTTTCATATCCTAGCCCCTCGCTTTGACTTCCCCGCCGCGCCTCTTTTGCGCCCGCGACGTCAGTCTTAACTCCACTTGTTGGCGGTTACGAGAGCCCGCTCCGCGTTCACCCTGCGTCATGTGCCCGAGGCGAAGATCGGCCCAGGTGATTGAATGAAGCGGCTTGCTGGCGTGGGGGCAGATTGCCGATATCACGTCGGACAGCCCTGACTTCGACAATTTCTGGCAGGCAATTGAAATTGATTAGTCGAATGCTCAGGAAATCTGGAAGGAAAAGCGCGGCAACCGCGCCCATGGGCTCAACGCGAATTGATCCCTGGCTGGTATTTTGGTTCCAGGATGACACAATGTACTTGAATGGCGGCTTTGGCGGATATTGCATCGCAGCGTTCCGTCATGACATATTCCGCGGCTAACGGCAACTCTGGGCGCGTTGGCAAGGGTTTCTGGCCTGGCTGCCCGGTGGACGTCGTTTCAGCCTGAATATTTCGGCAAATCTAACCTCGTGTTCACCACCAAGCGTTTGATTTTCTCGAACAAGTGGTGCCGCTGAAGGGACTCGAACCCCCGACCCCATCATTACGAATGACGTGCTCTACCAGCTGAGCTACAGCGGCTTCAGGCGGGCTAATATCAGACGAAAAATCCTGTGGGTAGCCCTATCGCGGTTTATTTTCCGGCTCGGGCGGGGCGAAATCGGGGATCGGCGGGGTCACCTCGGACACCGGATCGTCGGCGGCAGGTTCGGGCTCGGGCTCCGGGTCGGCCGGTGGCAATTGGGCCGCCGCGCCGGTCGCCAACAGGTTTGCGTTTTGGTCCGGCTCGGCTGCACCAACGATCAGCGGCAGCATTTCGGCCCCGCCTGGCACGGGCGAGGCATCCGCATGCGGACGGCGCCAGGCCAAAGTGTCGAGCCCGTCGCAGTTGTTGCAGGTCGGTGCCCAGGTGCCGTGGGCGGCCTGGCAATTGTCGCAGACCCATTGCGGGCCGCGCGGTGCTGTCACCGCGCGGGTCAGCCAGCCGCGCACCAGCGCGTCGTCGCCGCCCGATCCGCGTTCGATAGCGGCCATCAGCGCCAGCGTCCGGACGCTGGGGTCGGTCTCGGGCAGGTCGCCAAGTGCGGCGCGCGCGGCATCGAAATCGTCACTTGCGATCAACAACTCGGTCACCAGCTGTTTGACCTCGCCATGATCAGGGTGGATCCGGGTCAGGGTCTGGAACCGCTTGAGCCGCGCTTCGGGCGTCTCGTCGGGTTCAAGCGCCGCAAATGCGCCGGCCAGATCGGGGTGCGGCGCCGCTTCCCAGGCCTTGCGGATGGCGCGGATCGCCGCTTTGGTTTTGCCCTGCGCCATCAGCGCCTGCGCCGCGGCCACCGCACCGGGGACCAGATCGGGCGACAGGCGGTTGGCCTCAACGGCGGCGTCCTGGGCCTTGGCATCATCGGTACCGCGATGCGCTTGCGATTCCGAAAGCGCCAGAACCGCGTCCCGGCGCCGGTGAACATCGCGCGGCAGAACGCCGGATCGCAGCTTGGCCCCCAGGGTGCGGCGCGCCCCGGTCCAATCGCCCTTGCGCGCCTGCAGCCGCAACAGAATGTCGGTGGTCTCGTCGTGCCGCGGTTTCAGGGCAAAGGCGCGCTCGGCCAGTTCCAGCGCCGTGTCGGTATCGCCGTCGATCAGCTTTTGCTTCATGATCCCGCGCACCCCGACGAACCGGGTCCGTTCGTCCTGCAAAAGGCGCCTATAGACCTCTTCGGCCTTGCGCCGGTCGCCGGCCAGTTCTGCCGCCTGCGCAGTGATAAGGTTGGTCAGTTCGGGCCGGCCAAGAAATTTCTCGGCCCGCGCAGCTTTGGCCATGGCCAGCCGACCTTCGCCCGACGCCAGCGCCATCAGGCCCTCGGCCAGCGCCTCGAAACCCCGACGCTCGCGGTTGCGGTCGAAATATCTCGAGATCGCTGTTTCATCGCCGTTGACGAACTTGAACACCGCAATGACCAGCCCGCTGAACATCAATATCGCCCAGACTGCCAGTACGATCAGCGTGCCGAGAACGGCGCACTGAAGCGGGCCAAGGGTCAGTTCGGTGCCAAAGGCGGTCAGGCGAATGTAGCCGTTTGATTCCAACAACAACCCGCCGCCATAGGCAAGCGCTGCGGTCAGGCCCACGAAGATCAGTATCTTGATCAGCGACCACAGCATGTCTAACCCCCGACCAAATCGGCGAACCCGGCCTGCGCGGCGATGCGGGCCCGGGCCCGGGCCTCCCAATCGGCCAATTCGGCTTGCGCCTCGGGCGAAAGCGCGTCGATCTCGGCCAGGGCAGCGTCAAAATCACCGGCATCGACCGCCGCATGCGTGCGCGACAAAACCGCATCGGGTCCAGCCCCGGCGCGCGGAGCGATCGACCGGGCGCCAAGCTGTGCGCGCAGAAAATCGGCGCTCCGTTCGATCGGGTTTCTGCCTTCACGGCTTTTCAGGGCGGCGCGCAGGGCGCTGCGCGCCGCCGCCGGGAACGCCGCCTGAAGTCTGGCCGCCGAGGCAACGCCGGTGTGGGCGGTATCGAGCAAGGCCGCGGGCAACGGATTGCCGGTAATCGCCTCGAATTCCCGCGCCGCGCTGCCATATGCCGCGCCGGTGGCCAGCGCCGCTTCGATCTGGCCCAGCGGGCCGGCAAAGCGTTCGGCCTGTGTGGCGCTCTGGACCACTCGTGCGGCGTCAAGATCCGACTTTGCCGCCGCCAGTTCCTGCGCCAGACGGGCAGTGTCGGCAGCGGTTGCGTCCTGCGCCGATTGCGCCGCCTCAAGGTCGGCCAGCAGTCGCACGTTTTCATCGCGCAGCGTTGAAATGTCGGCGCGCAACGCGCCTACCGCCTCGGCGAATTCGGCAGGTGCGGCGTCGGCCGGGCGGGTTTCGAGCGCGTTCATCCGGGTATCAAGCGCGCCCAGTTGCACAGACAGATCGCCGAGCGACGACCCCAGAGATTGCTCAAGCTGGGTGACGGCACTTGCCGCCGGGTCCTGGGACCGGGCCACGTCAACGGCCTGGCTCAGCGCCGCGATCTGCGCCGAAATGCGCGCGATGTCACCGCTTTGATCCGCAGCGTTTCGCTGAAAAAGAAAAACCGCGCCGCCGCCGATGGCAAGCGCCACAACCCCGACAACCAGCGCCGGAACCATCCGGTCAGGACGCCCGGGTTTATCGCTGATACCAGTTTCAGCGCGCCGCGGCGACCGATCCGCGCCCGTGGTTTCGCCCGGCGCTTCCGCTACGACCTCGGCCTCTTCGATCACCGGCTTTTCTTTGCTTTTGCGCACCGGCTTTTTTCTGGGTGACCGCGTGGGTCCACCGGACGCAGGGGACTTTTTGTTGGCCACTTAGCAATTCCTTGATCGGGCATTCGGGCAGGCCCGCAACTCGGACCCGCTCCTGCAATCTAGACATGGCGCGGGCTGCCCTCAAGCCGTCGGATCACGAAAGATCGCCGCAACCGCGTCGAGCATAGCGATGCTGTCGGGTCGCTCGGCGATTGTCATCGGCTCTGACCCGCCGAAACCGGCGGCAGCGACGGCACTGATGGCGACAGGGATAATGTCTGCACGCGCACCCTTTGTTGCGGCAAAGGCCGCCGCCGCCGAGCGCGCCGAGAAAAGCGGAAGTCCCACCCGACCTTCGCGGTCAAGCAGCGCGCGCGCATGGGCGGGCAGGTCCTGTTCGGTCTGGCGATAGACTTGCCGTTCGACCACGCTGACGCCGAGATCGGCAGCCGCGCGTATCAGGTCGCCCGCAACCCGGCCGCCCCGGGCCCAGACCAGCGGGGCCGAGCCCGCCATAACCGCCAAGAGCGCGACCAGGGCCACCATATCGCCGCGCGCGCTTTCGCAGTTCCACCCAAGGGCGGTGGCGGCCTCGGCGGTTCGCTCACCAACCGCAAAGGCGCGGCCCCGGGGGCCATGCCAAAGGCGGGCCGCACCGGTCACGCCAGCCTCGGACGTGAAAATGGCTGCGGCAAACACACCGGCCTCGATCGGGTCACCGCCAAAGACGGGTGCCATCAGCGGCGCAACCACCACGCGCGCGTCCGGTCCCAGCCGGTCGCGGCAGGCGGTGGCAAAGCGGCTGGCCTGCGGTTCGGGCCGCGTGATCAGGATCGTGGGATTGTCTGCCATGGTCATGGGTGTTACCTGCCCAACACCTTCTGGGCAATTACCGCGGCCATGACAAATACGCTGAACTTTCTCGGAATCGAAAGCAGTTGTGACGACACCGCCGCGGCCGTGGTTCGGTCCGGGCCATCCGCGACAGGGCGGATCTTGTCGTCGGTCGTTTACGGGCAGGCCGATTTGCACGCCGATTTTGGCGGCATCGTGCCCGAGATCGCGGCGCGCGCGCATACCGAAAAGCTCGACGTCGCGGCCCGGCGCGCTCTGGACGCGGCCGAGATGCCATTGAGCGACATAGACGCGATTGCCGTCACCGCCGGACCGGGGCTGATTGGCGGGGTGCTGGCGGGCGTGATGTTTGCCAAGGGTCTGGCGGCGGGGGCGGATATTCCGCTGATCGGTGTCAATCACCTGGCCGGCCACGCGCTGACGCCGCGTCTGACCGACAATCTGGCCTATCCCTATTTGATGCTTCTGGTCTCGGGCGGGCACTGCCAGTTTCTGACGGTGTCCGGGCCGCAGGCGTTTCGCCGTCTGGGCGGCACCATCGACGACGCCCCGGGCGAGGCTTTCGACAAGATCGCGCGGCTTATTGGCCTTGCTCAAGCAAACGGCCCGGCCGTGGAAACTGCCGCCCGGACCGGCGACGCGGCGCGGTTTTCGCTGCCGCGCCCGCTCTTGGACCGCCCTGGGTGCGACATGTCGTTCTCGGGGCTCAAGACCGCCGTGCTGCGGGCGCGCAATACCCTGGTCGACGATCAGGGCGGCCTGACGCACATCGACAGGGCCGACCTTGCGGCGAGTTTTCAAGCGGCGGTGACCGAGGTTCTGGCCGAGAAGTCGCGCCGGGCGCTGGCCGGCGCGGGCGCGGTTACCGGCTTTGCCGTAGCCGGCGGGGTGTCCGCAAATCTGACCATCCGAAACGCCCTGTTGGCAGTGGCGCAAAGCGCTGAAACCCCGTTTGTGGCCCCGCCTCTGGCGCTTTGTACCGACAACGCGGCGATGATCGCCTGGGCCGGGATCGAGGCTTACCGCGCCGGGCACCGCGATGATTTCCGGCTGGCCGCGCGCCCACGCTGGCCGCTTGACAGCACCGCCCCAGCGCTGCTCGGGTCGGGCAAGAAGGGGGCCAAGGCATGAGCACGATCGCGGTCATCGGCGCTGGCGCATTCGGCACGGCGCTGGCTCAGGCGCAAGCCCGCCATGGCCGTCCGGTGCGCCTGTGGGGGCGCGACGGGGCGGCAATGGACGAACTGGCAGCGACGCGCCAGTGCCACCGGTTGCCCGGTGTCACCCTTGACCCTGCGGTTTCCCCCACCGGCGATCTGGACACCGCGCTTGCGGCTGACGTTATCCTTTTGGCCCTGCCTGCGCAGGCGCTCAGACCGGCGCTCGCGAACTGGGGCGCGCGGCTCGGCGGCAAATACGCGGTCGCCTGCTGCAAAGGCATCGACCTTGAGACCGGCGAGGGTCCGATGGGCACACTGGCAGCGCAGGCAACCGGGGCCGTGGCGGCGCTGTTGACCGGGCCCAGTTTCGCCGCCGACATCGCGCGCGGCCTGCCGACCGCGCTGACGCTTGCCGCCGACACCGAAGCTGACGCGACCGCGCTTCAAACAGCCCTTTCGACCCCCGATCTGCGCCTTTACCGCAGCACCGACCCGCGCGGTGCCGAACTGGGCGGGGCCCTGAAAAACGTGGTCGCCATCGCCGCGGGCCTGGCCATCGGGACCGGCTTTGGCGACAGCGCGCGCGCTGCCGTGGTGACGCGCGGCTTTGCCGAGATCCGGCGGCTGGCGCTGGCGCTTGGGGCCAGGGCCGAAACGCTGGCCGGGCTTTCGGGCTTTGGCGATCTGGTGCTGACCTGCACCGCGCCGCAATCGCGAAACTTTGCCTACGGCGTTTCGCTTGGTCAGGCGCAGGGATTTGATCCGTCGATCACCGTCGAGGGCGCCGCTACTGCACGGGCCGTGTTGCCTTTGGCCGCGCGGCATGGGATCGACCTGCCGATTGCCGGGGCGGTGGCGGCGGTTATCGCGGGCCAGTTGTCGCCGACCGACGCGGCGCGGGCGCTGCTGACGCGGCCACTGAAACCCGAATGACCCAAAGGAGCACGAACATGGCCTACTGGCTTTTCAAATCCGAACCCTCGGCCTGGAGCTGGGACGATCAAGTCGCCAAAGGTGCTGCGGGCGAGGAATGGGACGGTGTGCGCAACTATCAGGCCCGCAACAACATGCGGCTTATGGCTTTGGGCGATCTTGGCTTTTTCTATCACTCGCAAAGCGACAAGGCGGTGGTGGGTATCGTCGAGGTTTCGGCGCTCTGCCACCCCGACAGCACCACCGACGACGACCGCTGGGAATGCGTCGATATTCGCGCCGTTGGTCCGGTCCCAAAGCCGGTCACGCTGGCCGATGTGAAGGCCGATCCGACGCTCGCCGAGATGGTTCTGGTCAAAAACACCCGCCTGTCGGTCCAGCCGGTAACGCGCGACGAATGGATGCGGGTCTGCGCAATGGGCGGTTATTCGGGCTGAAGCTCTGGCAATTGCTGCCCGGCGGTCGCATTATCAGGCCATTCGGCTGGTGACGGGAGTGGGCAGATGGGTGCATTTTCGGTGGTGATCGCGGCGGTCCTGGCCTGGGTGTTCGGGGCGCTCTGGTACGGCGTTCTCGGCAAAGCGTGGCTGGCCGCCGAGGGCCTGAAGGCCGAAAACATCGACCGGTCAAACAAGACCCCGTTCCTGATCAGCTTTGTCTGCGTGCTTTTGGTGGCTGGCATGATGCGCCACATCCTGGCGATGTCGGGCATTGACACAATCGGCACATCGGCCCTGACCGGGTTTGGGCTGGGATTGTTCATAGCCACGCCGTGGATTGTCACGAACGCCGTTTTCGCCCAAAAGCCGCGCGCGGTGAGCCTGATCAATGGCGGCTATGCGGTAATCGGCTGCACGATCATCGCGACTGCTTTGGCGATTATCTAAGTTCCGGTAACGGGAATCGAGGGTCCCGGACGGTCCGGAACCCTCTGCCACCCCAGGCACCCTCAACGGCGCGGGAAAACACGGTTCGAACCCTTCTGGCCCTCAGGCCCGACAAGTATCATTACACCGTCAGCCGGGCAAATACTTTGCCACAAGAAACTGAGTCAAAATTCACCCATTTTTCGGGCCGGGCGGTCAGATATAATAATCCTGCCGCCCACACTGGACCAACAGCAGATAGTAAAGCACCGGGCGGGGTATGCCCTCACCGGGCGCTGGTCCGAAGGTATCGATGGCGGCCTGAATGGCGTCGTCAAGCTCGGGCTTGTCGGGGAGGGCCAGCTTGGCGCTCAGGAAATTGCGCCTGACTGTCGCAAGGGCGGCGCTGTCGTCCGGGCCGATGGCTGACTGGGCGGCGCTGTATATCGCCGGTCCGCAGCCATCGACCACTGCCGCCAAAAGTTCGATGTCCGGTGTCAGACCGCATTGGTCCTGAATGGTCTGCGCAGCGCGCCCGATCAGATCGTCTCGACGTCCCATGAATGGCCTCGGCGGAATAAATCGATGACCCTGGTTCTAGGCCAACCCGCGGCCACTGGTAACCTGAAAGTTGTCCGCCATTGTCACGATCCACGATCAACGTTTCGCGGTCCTGAAGGTGCGGACCGTCTGGCTATCGCATCCGTCCTGGCGCGGTACCGGCAGACACAGTCCTTCGGGCGGGCCTGCGATTGGCCGGTCCGGGACGCGGGCGGCCCAACCGCCGACCCTGGCCGATCTGCAACACCCGTAAGGCCGTCAGCGCCATGATCCACAGATCGCGCGCCACTGTTCGCCGCCGGGCATAGATCCGGTCGATCCGGTCTTTGCGGGCGATGCACCGGCGGGCATAGACCTGCTCGGTCTCCAGCGGCGTCGCGCAGGCCGCCAAAAGCGCTTCTTCGCGGGCGTGAAAAACCAGCGTTGCCAGCCCGGTAACGCCCGGTCTGCCGGGCGCTTTCCCCTGCCACAAACAGCGCGAGCCATCTGCATATTCCGGAAGCGGCGGGCGCGGTCCGACGAACGACATATCGCCGCTCATTATGTTGAATATCTGCGGCAGCTCATCCAGTCGGCTGTCGCGCAGCATGCGCCCGATCCGGCCAACCTTGGCAAGTTTGTGCCCCCCCGTCACGCCGCCGCCCGCACCGGGCGGCATGGTCCGAAACTTGATCAGCTCGAACCGGCGGCCCCGCACGCCGGCCCGCATCGAGCGGTGGATGACCGGTCGCCCAAGCGCCAGCCGAACCAAGAGCGCGATCAGCAGCATCACCGGCAACAGGACCACGGCCAGCGCCAGCGCCAGGGCAATTTCGGTGGGTCTGTTCACGAAGCTGGCAGCCGGACCGACGTCCGGGCGTCTCCGGCGGGCCGAAAGTTGGTCGCCAGAATCGGCAACCTTGCGCAGACAAGGTTTGTGCTGACCCAGCCACCAGACCGGGTCGCCGCGTCTGTCGCGGCCACTGGCGCCACCGCCGACATCTTGGTGCCGGAAAATGGTCCAATTCCTGCCGTAAACCTCGGGATTATCGGCGTTAATTCGCGCACTTTCAAATTTTTATGCATTTCAATGTTTCCTGATCGCCTGCGCTGCGCGATTGTCTTTCGCAACGGGGGCGCAAGACAGGCCAGTGCAAGCACCTGGGTAGAAAAGAGCAGGTCATGATTAAAAAATTGCCAATTCTGGCGCTTGGTTTGACCATGGTGTTTGGCTCGGCTGCTTATGCGGGATGCGCCCGTTTGGTGGTTTCCGGGGCTGATCAGACGATGCCCGCCAAGGGGGCGTTGAACCAGGGTCTGCTGGAAAGGGCGCTGTTGGCCGAAGTGAACTATCGCCGTTGCCGCATCGGACGCGATGCGCTCAGCCCGATCAGCAAACTGCGCGAGCAGGCGCGAAACCATTCGGCCTGGATGGCAGGTGCGATGCGCCTGAGCCACCGGTCCTCGGTAGCAGGCCGCGCGACCCCCGCTGACCGGGTGCGGTCGGCCGGTCTGCGGCCGCGCGCCTACGCCGAAAATCTGGCCCAGATCCCGCTCTACAACCTTACACCGCGGTTTCGGGTCGTCGACCAGGCGCGGTGCCGGTTCGTGACGCCAGGCGGCAGACGCGTGGGCCTGCACAGCTATGCCAGCTTTGCCTACAAGGTCGTCGCGTTGTGGATGGAAAGCCCCGGCCATCGGCGCAATCTGGTCTCGCGCAAGACCACGCACCTTGCCTCGGCGGCAGTCGTAAACCCAAGAAGCAATTATTGCGGTGACATCTTCGTCACCCAGATTTTCGTGGGCTGATACCCCGCCCGGCGGTCGCCACCCGGCTCAGATCCAACGCCGCACACGGGCCTTGTAGGCCAGATAGTCTTCGCCAAAGACACGCTCCAGCGCGCTCTCTTCGGGGACGATCTGGCGCACATTGATGAACCAGACAAACCCGGCCAGAACCAGCGGTGTCGTCAGGGTTGCCCAACCGACGCCCAGCCCGGCGATGATCATCGCCATGCCCAGATACATCGGGTTGCGGGAAACCCGATTGGGCCCGTCGGTGACCAGCGTCGTCGCCTTTTCCGGGACGTTCGGCTGGATCGTGGTGCCGACCCCGACAAACCGCCTGAACGTGGCAACCACCACCCCCAGCCCGAGCCCGGCAACCACCAGTCCGATCCCCCAGTGCCCTGGCAATTCGACCGACAGGCCGGGTAGTGCTCGCGCCAACAGATACAACACCAGTACCGCGATCGCGGCGACAATAGGTGGTGGAATATGCATGCGTCCTACCCTCGTTTGGTCACCGCCGGAATTCCCGGCGATCAGTACCGGTAGTGTTCCGGCTTGAACGGCCCGTCCGGCTTGACCCCGATATATTCGGCCTGCTCGGGCGTCAGTTCGGTCAATCTCGCGCCCAACTTTTTCAGGTGCAGCCGCGCCACCATTTCATCCAGATGCTTGGGCAGAACGTAAACCTTGTTGTCGTATTCGTCGCCCTTGGTGAACAATTCGATCTGCGCCAGAACCTGATTGGTAAAACTGGCCGACATCACGAAACTGGGGTGCCCGGTGGCGTTGCCCAGGTTCAACAGGCGGCCTTCAGACAGCAGGATGATCCGGTGCCCCGACGGCATTTCGATCATATCCACTTGGTCTTTCACGTTCGTCCACTTGTGATTTTTCAACGCCGCGACCTGAATTTCATTGTCGAAATGGCCGATGTTGCCGACGATCGCCATGTCCTTCATGTCGCGCATATGCTCGATGCGGATCACATCCTTGTTGCCGGTCGTGGTGATGAATATGTCAGCACTTGCGACCTCGTCTTCCAGCAGCACCACCTCGAACCCGTCCATCGCCGCCTGCAACGCGCAAATCGGGTCAACCTCGGTCACCTTCACGCGCGCACCTGCGCCGCGCAAGCTGGCCGCCGACCCCTTGCCGACGTCGCCGTACCCGCAAACCACGGCCACCTTGCCCGCCATCATCGTGTCGGTGGCGCGCCGGATACCATCCACCAGAGATTCTTTGACGCCATATTTGTTGTCGAACTTCGATTTGGTGACGCTGTCGTTCACGTTGATCGCGGGGAACGGCAACTGGCCGTCTTCAACCATTTTGTAAAGGCGGTGAACGCCTGTCGTGGTTTCCTCGCTGACGCCTACGATCATGTCGCGCTGGCGGGCAAACCAGCCGGGGCTTGCCGCCATACGCTTGCGGATCTGCGCAAACAGCGCCTCTTCCTCTTCGCTGGTCGGCACCGCAATCAGATCGGTCTCGCCCGCTTCGACCCGGGCACCGATCAGAATGTAAAGCGTGGCATCCCCGCCATCATCTAGGATCAGGTTACAGCCGCCCTCGGCGAAGTCGAAAATCTTGTCGGCGTAGTCCCAGTATTCTTCCAGCGTTTCGCCCTTGATCGCAAAAACCGGCGTGCCGCCCGCCGCAATCGCCGCCGCCGCATGGTCCTGTGTGGAAAAGATGTTGCATGAAGCCCAGCGCACATCGGCCCCCAGTGCGTTCAGGGTCTCGATCAGAACCGCGGTCTGAATTGTCATGTGCAGGCTGCCGGCGATGCGCGCACCGCTCAAAGGCTTGCTGTCACCGTGTTCCGCGCGCAGGGCCATCAGGCCGGGCATTTCGGTCTCGGCTATATCCAGCTCTTTGCGACCGAACTCCGCCAGCGAAATATCTTTGACGATGTAGTCATTTGCCACGTCGACCGCTCCTTGCGCATTCGCGTTCAGAGCGGTCCTTAGCACCGCCGATCTGGCTCGGCAATCGCCCCGGCACACCAGCCGCAAGGCCGGTCCGCACCCCGGTTATCTGCCTGGCTCGGCACGTCTTGCTAGCCAGTTACACCCGCCACTTTCTGCGATGGCAAGCTGTCCAGCCAATTGGTGCCGGCTGCCATGACGCAGGCGGTTCCGTTCGCGCTGGTTTTCAGAATGGTCCAGGTGCCTTTTTCGGCCGAGATCCACACTTCGTAGATGCTCGAGGCGCTTTGCAGCCCGCCGCCGACGAAATGCTCGCCCCATTTCGCTTCCAGACGGGCGATGATCGCATCGCGCGCGCCGCAGGGTTGCGCTTGGGCATGGGTGCCGGTGGGCAAGGCCATCAGCGGCAGCGTCATGAGGGATGTAAGACCCAGTACTTTGAACATGCGTTTCATCGGTTCCATCCTTCCCGCAGCGATTATCGCTGCAATCAGAGCCTGTAGAACCTCCCATGTGTCGTCTTTTTGCCTCTCCCGAGCCTAGTGACTAAGTCCTTCACGAGCTTTAAAAGTCGAACGTGCCCGTGATCTCAATTGTATCTATACGGGCTGAATTGGATTTTTTTGCGGCAATATCAGGGGGAAATTCGTAAAAGTGGCAGGAAAATCACGAAAACCACCCCGTGCCTGGCAGCGGATGTTGTCGGGCCGCATTCTGGATTTGCTCGATCCGACGCCGGTCGACATCGAGATCGAGGATATCGCCCACGGGCTGGCCTTCGTGGCGCGCTGGAACGGGCAGACGCGCGGCGATTTCCCCTATTCGGTGGCCGAGCATTCGTTGCTGGTTGAAGACATTTTCGCTAAGTTAGACCCTTATGCGCCCGCCAAGTGGCGACTGGCGGCGCTTTTGCACGACGCGCCGGAATATGTGATCGGCGACATGATTTCGCCGGTCAAGGCGGCGGTTGGCGCGGGCTATGGTGATCTTGACGACCGGTTGACTGCCGCCATTCACCTGCGATTCGGCCTGCCTGCGCAGCTGCCCAAGACGATCAAGGCCAAGATTAAACGCGCCGACAAGCTCAGCGCCTGGCTGGAAGCAACCCAGATCGCCGGGTTCGATCCCGTCGAGGCCAGCAAATTTTTCGGCCGCCCAAACGCGGCGGTGGCTAATGGGCTAAAAATCCGCCTTCGCGCGCCCGCCGAGGTTCGAGAAGATTATGTCGCCCGACACAATGCGCTAAGCCAATTCAGGGCTTAATCCATTGATATTCTGAGCGAGGTTTCACCGCTTCGCCTTGGGAAATCGTCCGCCCGGCACCCGATTTTCAGTCATGAATAAGCGCCACCGCCCAAAAGCCGTCGTTCCTAGTTCAAAATCATCACATTCCCTTAGGGTGAAAGCTTTGGTGGCAAGCGGTGTCAACTCCATTCAAATCGCGGTGTTGGTGGCATAGAAGGGCCGAAGAAGGGAGCGGGTTGTTTCAGGATGCGCAGGGACCGGCGGCGAGCTTGATTGCTGCTTATACCAACGGTCATTGATCAGAACCCATGCGCCCATTTGCGCATGCCGAGGGACATGATCTTCCATGGTTGGTCGATGAGGTTGTTCCAGGCTTGGCAGCACAGCGCGACGATGTCTTCGTAGGATTTGAAGATCCGG
>JAKZRT010000025.1:0-6250 GCA_047518005.1 Brevirhabdus sp. | reverse complement strand
TTTCGAAAAGGCGGGTCGCTGCGTCAGAGAATGGGTTGCCGCCCGAAACCAGTTCGCTATTCTCTACCCAGAACGGTTCAACAAATGACCCGTTTTAACTGCATGGGCTGAGCGCCATACACAGAGTTTCAGATACTCCCGTGGCGACCGCCATTATAACAGGTAGATCGCCAGTTTGGAATCCCTTAGGTGGGGCGATGCCAGAGTCTGATATTGACCAATTGAGAAATGCGGTTGAAAGCCAACATGGCGGTGCCGCGACGCTTACCGGCTCGGGCCCCGTCAAGGAGACGTTCGAGGGCCAAACCGTATGGGAAGGGGTTGTCCACATCTTCAATCTTGACGACCACCCCAGCGCCACCATCGCCTATGCCTGGTCTTCGCCCATCCAGGGAAGCAACAAACGGCGGTTCTTTGCTGTGCTGCATCTAGGCGGGATCAAAAGCCCACAAGATGCCGTGCGGGCTGCTATCGTGGCGGAACATCGATCAGCCCTTTCGTAGCGCTGAAGATCAAATTAGGACACTACCCCGACCTGTGGCCGATTTTCGACGCCATGGACGGGCTGCCGCTGGCTGCGCTACGGGGGGCGAATTCGAACCTGCTCGGCGCCGCGACCTTTGCCGAGATGCAGGCGCGCCGCCCGGATATGATCGCGGCCACGGTTGGCGACCGGGGTCATGTCCCCTTCCTCGATGAACCCGAAAGCCTTGATGTTGTGTCGAAATTTCTAAGGGCCATCGCATGAACATCGAAATGATCCGGGCCGCCGCCGACCGGCTTGCGGGGCACGTCCGCCATACGCCTCTGCTCAACTCTCCGTTCCTCGACGACATCGCGGGCCGAAGGGTTCTGATCAAACCCGAATGCCTGCAGCACACTGGATCGTTCAAGTTTCGCGGCGGTTGGTCGGCGGTGACCGGCATGCGGCCCAAGGGCGGGGTCATCGCCTATTCCAGCGGCAACCACGCCCAGGGTGTCGCCGCCGCAGCCCGCGCACATGGCCTGGAGGCGGTGATCGTCATGCCCGCCAATGCGCCCCGGCAAAAGATCGACAACACGCGGGCGCTCGGGGCCGAAGTCGTCACCTATGACCGCGCAACCGGGGATCGCGACCACATCGGTCAGGCCATCGCCGCTGAACGCGGGCTGACATTGATCAAACCCTTTGACGAACCTTTCGTCGTTGCCGGTCAGGGGACCACCGGCCTTGAGATTGCCGATCAAATTGCCGCAGCGGGCGTCACCGCGGCCGATGTCCTGATCCCTTGCGGCGGCGGTGGCCTGGCCAGCGGCATCGCGCTGGCGCTGGAGGCCAGCGCGCCGGGCTTGCGGGCCCGCCCGGTCGAACCGGAAGGTTTCGACGATACGGTCCGGTCCCTTGCAGCAGGCCACCGCCTGACCAATGCGACCGCCGAAGGCTCGATCTGTGACGCCATCCTCACGTCTTCCCCCGGCGAGATCACATTCCCGATCATGCTACGCCTTTGCGGTCCGGGAATCGCGGTCAGCGACCACGACTGTCTGCGCGCCATGGCGCAGGCGTTCGAGCGGCTCAAGATCGTCATCGAACCTGGCGGCGCTACGGCACTGGCTGCCGCGCTCTTTCGCGCCGATACCTTAACTGGCGACACCGTAATTGTCGTCGCTTCGGGCGGCAACGTCGGGTCCGAAATGTTTGCGCGCGCCCTCGCCACGCTTTGAACCGCTCGATAAGCTGGCCGCGCTCGTTGGGCGGTTCGACATGGGGCCGACATAATCCAATCTTGGACGCGGAATCGGAGGAACAGTGACCAACCCCTGCATCATCTGCGTCGCCATCACCGGTTCGGTTGCGCAAAAGTCCGACAACCCCGCGGTTCCGGTGACGGTGGCCGAACAGGTCGAATCGACCCATGCGGGGTTCGAGGCCGGGGCCGCCATCGCGCATTGCCATGTGCGGCTTGATGACGGATCGCCGTCGTCCGACCCCGACCGTTTCGCGCGCCTTATGGAAGGGATCAACGCCTATTGCCCCGGCATGATTGTGCAGTTTTCAACCGGTGGCAGGTCGGGCGCCGGGGCCGAGCGCGGCGGTATGCTGCCGCTCAAGCCCGATATGGCCTCGCTGACCGTCGGCTCCAACAATTTTCCAACCCGTGTCTATGAAAACCCGCCCGATCTGGTCAACTGGCTGGCGTCGGAAATGCTGGAACACGGCATCAAGCCCGAGATCGAGGCCTTTGACCTCAGTCACATATTTCAGTCCGCCCAAATGGCAAACGACGGTCGGCTTGAGGGGCCGCTGTATGTGCAGTTTGTCATGGGGGTCAAAAACGCCATGCCCGCCGACCATGCGGTCTTTGACTTTTATGTCGAAACCCTGGGTCGTCTGGCCCCCGACGCGCTGTGGTGTGCGGCAGGCGTTGGGGCAGACCAGATTGTTCTCAACGAATGGTGCATCGCGGCCGGCGGTCACACCCGAACCGGGCTGGAAGACAATGTCCGGCTTGACCGCCACAGGCTGGCCCCATCGAACGCGGCGCTGGTGGCCCGGACCGCCGCACTTTGTGCCCGCTACGACCGCCCCGTCGCCACACCCGCGCAAACGCGTGAACTTCTTGGTCTGAGGCCCGCCTGACGTGCCCGCGACACGTGAACCCGCGCAAGAGCCCGCACCACGCAAAACATCCTCGGACCGCCTGCCGCTGACCTTCATCCTGCTGGTGCTGGTGATCGACGCCATGGGTATCGGTCTGATCATGCCGGTGATGCCGGATCTTCTGCGTGATGTGATGGGCGGCAGTCTGGCCCAGGCGGCGTTCTGGGGCGGAATTCTCGCCTCGTCCTTCGCGGTGATGCAGTTTCTGTTCAGCCCTGCCGTCGGGTCGCTCAGCGATTATTACGGGCGACGTCCGGTCATTCTGGTGGCCCTTGGCGTTGTCGCGGCGGACTACATGGTCATGGGGTTCGCCTGGACGATCTGGATGCTTCTGGGGGCTCGGGTCGTCGCCGGTATCGGTGCCGCAACCCAGGCGACCGCCGCCGCCTACATCGCCGACATATCTGCCCCCGAAGAAAAAGCCGCGCGGTTTGGCCTGATGGGAGCCGCCTTTGGGGTCGGTTTCGTGCTCGGTCCGATGATCGGCGGCCTGCTGGGTCAGATCGGTCCGCGCGCGCCGTTTTGCGCGGCGGCGGCAATTGTCGCCATCAGCCTTGTGCTGGGGTATTTCGTCCTGCCCGAGACCGTAACCGACAGGACCCGCCGCCAGTTCAGCGTCTCATTGGCCAACCCCTTCAACGCCTTCAAAGATATTGGTGCCCTGCCCGGCGTTGGTCGCCTGCTGGTGTTCTTTTTCGTCTACGAATTCGCTTTCCTGGTCTACCCGATCGTCTGGGCCTATTACGCGACGTCGCGGTACGGATGGTCGCCCGGTATGATCGGGCTGTCACTGGCCGGTTTTGGCCTGTCGATGGCGCTGGTTCAGGGTCTTATGATCCGCGTAATCCTGAAATATCTCGGCGACCGGGGAACGGTCGTCTTCGGGCTGAGTTTCAACATCATTATGCTTTCAGTTTTCGGTTTGGTGTCTGACGGCACGCTTGCCCTTGCCTTGACCCCGTTTGCCGCCTTCGGCGCGGTGGTGTTCCCCGCAATCCAAGCGATGATGTCGCGCCGCGTTGGCGACGACCAGCAAGGTCAGCTTCAAGGGGTGCTGACATCAATCGCATCCGTGGCCATGGTCGGGTCGCCGATTTTGATGACCAGCGCGTTCAGCCTCGGCACCGCTAATGATGTCGGTCTTTATCTGCCGGGCGCGCCGTTCTTTCTGGCGTCTCTACTTTTGATGATCTGCCTGGCGATGGTCCTGACAACCCCTCGCCAAGCGCGCATCTGACCGGTCGGCCATTTGCCGCAGCCGGAACGCGACGCGCCGCAAATAGGGCTTTCAAGTCGGTCGGTGCGTGGGCAAAGATGTATCCAGAATAAATCGGGGGCCAACCATGCCTGAAATCCAAGCCGCCGTCTGCCGCGCCTTTAACGAACCGCTTCAGATCGAAGCCGTGATGTTGCGCAATCCGCGCGAGTCCGAGGTCGAGGTTACGCTTGAGGCCTGCGCCATCTGCCATTCCGACATTTCCTACACCGACGGAGGCTGGGGCGGCACCCTGCCGGCAGTTTACGGGCACGAAGCCGCGGGGCGCGTCACGGATCTTGGACCCGGTGCTGCGGGTTACGCGGTTGGCGACACGGTGATCGTCACGCTTTTGCGCTCATGTGGCCGCTGCCAGAAATGCGCGACCGGTCAGCAGGTGCACTGCGAGGTGCCCTACGACCGCGACACCGGACCGCTCAGCGCGCTGGACGGCGGCGTCATGCACCATGGGTTGAATTGCGGGGCCTTCGCTGAAAAAGTGGTGGTCGATCAAAGCCAGATTGCGTCTGTGCCTGCCTCGATCCCCATGGCCTCAGCCGCGCTCATGGCCTGCGGCGTGGCGACAGGCGTTGGCTCGGCGGTAAACACGGCGCGCGTGCGTCCCGGGCAGACCGTGGTTGTCATCGGCGCCGGTGGCGTCGGCCTCAACGCCATCCAGGGCGCGCGGATAGCCGGGGCGGCCCGGATCGTCGCGGTCGAAATGCTGCCCGAAAAGCTGGACATCGCGCTGGAATTCGGGGCCACTGACGGGATTCTCGCCACCACTGACAAACCCTGGCGCGCGCTTCGAAAGATCGCGCCGCGCGGGGCCGACGTTGTGCTGGTCGCGGTCGGCGCAATTGCCGCCTATCAGACCGCGACCCGCTATTTGGGGTCCGCAGGCGCGATGTATATGGTCGGCATGCCCCATTCGGGGGCAACGGCCACCTACGAGCCGGTCATCATTGCTGCAACCGGTCAGCGCATGGAAGGCTCGCTGATGGGCGACACCGTGCTGCAACGCGACATCCCCTGGTTCTGCGACCTTTATGAGCAGGGCCGGTTGATGCTCGACGAACTGGTGTCCGGCACCTGGCGGCTCGATCAGATCAACGAGGCCATCGCCGATACCAGGTCGGGATTGGCTCGGCGCAACGTCATTCTTTTCTAACAAACCTGGAACTTTACGATGAAGCTTGCCGACCTTGAAATCTTGATCACCACGCCGCCCGCGCCCGGCTGGGGCGGGCGGTACTGGATTTTCGTCAAACTGACCACTGACGATGGCATAACCGGCTGGGGCGAATGCTATGCCGCCTCGGTCGGGCCTGCGGCGATGGAAGCGGTGATCGGTGACGTGTTTGCGCGCCACTTCCAGGGTGAAAACCCGGAAAACATCGAGTTGCTGTTTCGCCGTGCCTATTCCTCGGGCTTCACCCAACGCCCCGACCTGACCGTCATCGGGGCGTTTTCCGGTCTCGAGATTGCCTGCTGGGACATCCTAGGCAAAGCCCGCGACCGGCCAGTCTGGGCGCTTTTGGGCGGGCGCATGAACGACCGCATCCGCGCCTACAGCTATATCTACCCGCTGCCCCACCACGACAAAACGGCATTCTGGACCTCGCCCGACATGGCCGCCGAGGCGGCGCTGGACATGGTCAATCGCGGCTATACGGCCGTGAAATTCGATCCCGCAGGGCCCTATACGCTGCACGGTGGTCACCAACCCGCAATGACCGATATTTCGCTGTCGGTGGCCTTTTGCAAAGCCATTCGCGAGGCCATCGGCGACCGCGCCGATCTGCTTTTCGGCACCCATGGGCAGTTCACGACCGCCGGTGCGATCCGCCTTGGTCAGGCGCTCGAGCCCTACAACCCGCTCTGGTTCGAAGAACCGGTCCCGCCCGACAATCTGGCCGAATTTGCCCAAGTGGCCGCCTCGGTGCGCATTCCCCTGGCAACCGGCGAGCGGCTGACCACCAAGGCCGAGTTTGGCGCGCTTTTGCGCCACGGCGGCGTGCGAATTCTGCAACCGGCGCTGGGGCGTTCGGGCGGCATTTGGGAGGCCAAAAAAATGGGAATTATATACGAAACTAACATTTCCACTTGACCGGTTAGGGCCGGGCCATTACAGTAGGCTAACATTTACTGAAGGAGATTGGTCATGGCCCACAATGCGCCTGGCAAGCATTTTCGGAAGGGAATCTCCCTCATCGAAATTTGCGATATGTTCCGCGATGAAGACGCGGCCCGGGAATGGTTCGAGGCCGCCTGCTGGCCGAGCGGCCCATATTGTCCTCACTGCGGCTCCTTCAACGTGCAGAGCAATGTGCGCCACCCGCAAATGTCACATC
>JAKZRT010000024.1:0-2614 GCA_047518005.1 Brevirhabdus sp. | reverse complement strand
CCCCCATTGCGAAACAAGGCCGCGAAAAACAACGGCAGTTTTTTGGGTGCGACCAAAGTGTTGAGCACCACCAGCGATTTGACGCGGTCCCGGTTCTCGATGCCAAAGCGAAGCCCGATCGGCCCGCCCCAATCCTGGCCGATGATCGTAATATCCCTCAATTCCAATGAATTGACCAGGCCCGTGATCAGTTCGACGTGGCGGTCATAGGTATAGGCACGCTCGTCCGATGGCTTGTCCGACAGCCCGAACCCCATCAGGTCCGGCGCGATACATCGGTACCCGGCGGCCACCAACGGCGGGATCATCTTGCGATACAGATAACTCCAGGTCGGCTCGCCGTGCATCATCAAGATCGGCGGGCCGCTGCCTTCATCGACATAATGCAGGCGCACACCGTCGACCACGGCATAGTTTTCCTTGAACGGGAATTGATAGCGATTTGTCATCGGGCAGGTCCTATTTTCATTTGAACGAGCAGGTAGGTGATACTATACGGTCGTATAATAAGATAATGCAAGTGTATTATTTCTTGACATCGGATGTCACCTGGACATGATCGGCCCAGGAAAACCGAAACGGCGCAAAGCATGGCGACAGAGATCCAACAGGCGGCCTCGGGAAATGCCGCAACACCTGTCTCGGTGCGCGATCGTCTGGTTGTCGCCGGGCGCAGCTTGTTTTCGGAAAAAGGATACGACGGCGCGTCGGTCCGTGAAATTTGCGCGCGCGCCGGCACCAGTCTGAACATGATCCGCCACTACTTCGGTTCCAAACGGGCCCTGTACGACCAGATCCTGGCAGGGTTTTCCGAAAGCGTTTTTTCGGTACCTATCAGGATCATCAGCGAACCACCCCGCAACCGCGAAAATCTGCGTGCGCGTCTCGAGATATTCTTCGCCGAGACGCTTGAGGCGCTGATTGCGCATCGCGAAGTCTTCGAGATGGTCATCCGCGAGAAAATCGTCACCGAACCGTTTTTGAAGTTCAATGAACATCTTATTGCCTTCTTTGAGGACGCCATAAAGGCCGGGCTGGTCCGCAAGGAACTGGACAGCGCGATGCTTACCGGGGTGTTCTTTGACCGTTTGACAGGCCAGATCGCCTATGCAGGTTGGATCGAGAAATATGAGGGCCAGAATATCCTGACCCCGGGCGCCTACCGCGACCGCTGGTTGCGCGCCAACATGGACCTGATCTGCAACGGCATACTCGACGGCCCGAGAACCGCTTCATAGCTTTGTCAGCAAATTCGCGCGCGTATTGACGGACCGCAAAGAAATCAGCCCATTTCTCGTAATACCAGATCTTGGATCGGGACCGGGATGATCAAGGACTTGGGTGTCTTACCTCGGGGTCCGCCCCATCGCGCAAACCCCAGACGCCTAGCGACCTGCCGGGTCTTCGCGCCAGGCCCTGATTATCGCGGCGACCTGGGCCTCGGTTCCGGCTGCCGCGCGGGTGTCGCTGTGCAGGCGGATCGTCATCTGTACGCCGACGAAAAGCGTTATCAGAAACCCAACTCTGTTATCCAGATCGTCGATAATTGCAGCAGCTTTCAGCGCCGCGCCATAGTTCCGCCTCAGGCAATCGAAATAGCGATCAATGACCGCTTGCAGGCGACCGTCATGAAATTGCACAACTGCCATTTGGTTGACAATCAAACAGCCGTTTTGCCGTGGCGCATCGGCCGGATATTCTGCCGTCAAAACCGCGAACAGTTTCGTAATCGCCTCGGCCCCGCCTTGCGCGATTAACTTGGGAAGATTTTCCTCGACCCGCGCCACATAAAGTTCGAGGGCGCGAATATAAAGCGTCTCCTTATCGTCAAAGGTATTTGACAGACTGCGCAGCCCAAGACCCGTTTGCACCGACAAACGGCGAAAAGTCACGCCCTCGAATCCACGCCGCCAAAACTCGGCCATCGCGATCCCGAGGACTTTTTCTTCGTCAAATGAACGTGGACGTGGCATTTTTATACACGTGTTGCAAAACGCAGATTAGAGTGTTATGCCGCATTTGGCCATAACAAAAAGGATGAGTCATGAAAATTCACATGGATCAACTGATCGACGTTCCCCTAAAGGAAGTATGGCAGATCTTCGGGCACGAGTTCGGCGACATTCAGAAGTGGTCGAGTTTCGTTCAAAGCTCCGCCGCCAAGACCGACGGACCGGGCGTCGGCGACGCCGATATCTCCGGTCGGACATGCGAAACGGCGCTCGGTCCGATCGATGAAACGTTGGAAATATTCCGCAACGACACGCACGAGGTGAAATTCCTCGTAACGGGCACGAAATTCCCGTTTTTCATGCGCTCGATCCTAAGCCACTGGCGGTTTTCCGACGAGAACGGCAAAACCCGAGCCAAGACCGATGTGACCCTGAACCTGGTCTTTCCGTTCAACATCCTGATGGGCTGGGCCCTGAGGCGGAATTTCACCAAGACACTCAAAGGCGTGGCGGACGAACTGGAAAGTAAGCGTCCGGTCTGACAGCCTTATTTCCTTGGTTTTCCGGGCTTCCAGCGTTTTGCGAGACTGAGGACTTCGAGTTTGAGTTTGTCGGTTTCGGGCTGATTGGGATCGAAGGTGCCGCCATACCAGTCTTTGAGA
>JAKZRT010000023.1:0-5799 GCA_047518005.1 Brevirhabdus sp. | reverse complement strand
CGCTGCCGGCGATTGGCCAAAGATTGGGAAAAATCCATCGCAAGTTCACAGGCATGGATACTCGTTGCACATATCAGAACCCTCACGCGTAAAATTGCAAGGCATTGTAATCATGCGTAGAGTTTTGAATCAGACACTAAGATGCGGCAGCCCCTGGCCGGGCTTCAGCGACAGCGGCCGGGGGCGAAACCGGGGCGCGGCAAATCCACCGCCGGGCCAATCGGGCGCACCGGCGTGGGCGGCCGCAAGCAGATCGCCAGGCGCGCCGGGCAGATCGCCGGCGTGAAAAGCCACCGCCTGACCGGTGTCGTAGCCGCGCCCCAAGACCATGCCCAGCCCGTCGCGGGTCTCTTCAGTGGTTGTTCGCAGGCTGGCGATGGCCATGGCCGCGACCTCGGCACCGGCAAACTCAGCGCGGTCCGCAGCGTCGCGCAGCATCGCCCCGACCAGCGCGCTCAGCGGTCCATGCTGGCTGTGGTGCAGGCCGTCGGCCTTGGTCGCTGCAAAAAGGATTTTCTCGACCCGCCGGCCCCGCAAAAGCCGCGCCAGCGGTCCATTGCGCCCAGGCCGGAACGCGCCAAGGGTGGCGGCCATGGCCGCCTGCAGATCGCCAAGCGCCTTCGGCCCCCGCGCCAGAGCCCCCAGCGGGTCGATAAGCACGACCTGGCGGTCGATGCGGGCGAAATGGTCGCGAAAAAACGGCCGCACAACCTGTGCTCTGTAGGCCGCAAAACGGCGCGCCATCTCGCGCGCCAACGAACCGCGCGGCGCGTGGCCGGCACCGGGCAGCGGTGCAAAGGTCAACGCCGGGCTATCGGCCAGATCGCCCGGCAGCAGAAACCGCCCCGGCGTCGCATCGTGATAACCGGCGGCCCGCGCCGCGTGCAAGCAGTCGGTAAAGGCCGACGCGAGCATCCGCGCCTTGCCCTCGTCATGGGCGGCCGTTGCCGAAGTTTGATGGGCGAGACGAAGATAGTCCTGGGCCTGCGGCCGCTCCGTCCAGGCAGCGATCACCCGGTCTGACCAAGCCACGTAATCCTGATCCAGAAGCGCCAGATCCAAAAGCCACTCGCCGGGATAATCGACAATGTCCAGATGCACCCGGCGCGGACCCGACAGCGCCCCCATGATGCCGCCCGGCACCAGCCGGAACGACAGCCGCAGTTCCGAGATCGCTCGCGTGCTTTCGGGCCAATCGGGATCGGGGCCGGTAAGACGCTCCAGATGGTCCTCGTAGGCAAAGCGCGGGACCAGCACGTCTGGCTGGGGCTGCAGATAGGCCGCCGCGATGCGCCCCTCGGCCTCGGCCAGCAAACCGCCCATACCGGCCCGGTTCATCAGATTGGTCACAAGTGCGGTGATAAAGACGGTTTTGCCGGCCCGCGACGGCCCGGTCACGCCAAGCCTGATCACCGGCTCGAAAAACGCCTCGCGCGCGCTGGCACCCACGGCCTCGAGACCCCGGCTCAGACCGTCAGCAATATTCCCGATACCCAAGCGAGCAGCCCCTGTCGTGTTGGTTTCGTTCTACATAGGCTTCGGCGCGCGTGTTTCCCACCCCGCAGCGCCTTGGGTTTGGCAGGGCGTTCGGGGGAGGGAGGACCAAAGCCGCAGCGACCAATCCCCGCGACCGAGCGCTGGTTGCGCCGCGCGTTCCGCGCGCCGCCCCAGGGCGAGGGGCCAGCCCCTCGCGCTCCCCGAAGTATTTGTAAAACGATGAATAAACGCAGATTTATTGAGCGAAGCGATTGCCGAATATTTTCCTGAAAAAATTGGCACCGCCGGTTGTCTGCAAGCCATTCATTTCGATAACTGTCGCGACTTCATATCTCGCGGCGCGGGCATTGAGCTTCATCGTTTCAAAAATATTTCGAGGAGGGGCGTGGGGAGGGGCCGCCCCTCCCCACCTCTAGCGACGCGTGAATGCGCGGCGCAATACCCCGGGGGGATTGAAAGGCGAGACGGCCAACGTTAATCGAAATCATGCCCCGCTTTGCCTTTCTCATCGAATACGACGGCGCGCCTTTTTCGGGCTGGCAGCGCCAGACCAATCAACCCTCGGTTCAGGGCACCCTCCAAGCGGCGCTGCGGATACTCGATCCGGCGCTCGACACGATCGCGGCGGCAGGCAGGACCGATTCCGGCGTTCACGCCTGGGGTCAGGTCGCTCAGGCCGACCTGGTTCGGGACTGGGACCGGTTTGAGCTCGAGCAAGCCCTCAACCAGCACCTGAAACCCGCCCCCGTCGCGGTCTTGGCGGTCGCGAAAGTGGCGCCCGACTGGCACGCGCGATTTTCGGCCGTGGGCCGGCGCTATACCTACCGTGTGATTGCGCGCCGGGCGCCGCTTGGGGTCGAGGCGGGGCGCGCCTGGCTGGTGCGTTGCACAATCGATGCCACGGCCATGCGTGACGCCGCCAGGCATCTGGTGGGCAGACATGATTTCACCACCTTCCGGTCGTCGACGTGTCAGGCAAAATCGCCGGTGAAAACGCTCGATCACCTGTCGATCGAAGAACGCGCCTATCCGGGCGGCATCGAATACCGCCTGCACTTCGCGGCCCGCAGTTTTCTGCACAATCAGGTGCGGTCGTTTGTCGGCACGCTTTTGCAGGTCGGTCGCGGCGCGTGGGAACCCGGACGCGTCGCCGATGCGCTCAACGCTCGCGACCGCGCCGCCTGCGGGCCGGTAGCCCCGCCCCAGGGGTTGTACCTGACCGGCGTTGACTACCTCGATGACCCATTCGGCTGACCCCCAAATCGCTGCGGCCTCGCCCCCACCCGCGTCCAGCTGCGCGATTCCCCCCTCCTCCCAGGAGGGGGGCCAGGGGGGAGGTGCCGCATGCGGGCAAAGTCGCACTAACCCTCGTGAACGAGCGTCGCAAAAAGCCTGGGGTCCAGGCTGTCGGCCTCGAATGTCGGCCCGTGGGTCAGAATGCTGACCGCATCGTGGCTGTGCAGGCTTTCCTGATGGTTGGCCATCACCCGGAAATCGCCCACCCGCGGTTCGGCCAGAAGCCCGGCTGCGAAAAGTCGCGCCGCGTCTTCGACGAAAATCGGATTGGCCGCGTTTAATTCGGCAAACGCCTGTTCGTCCTCACGCTTGACCATCACTTGCGTCTCGGTCGGAACCGCACGGCGACACAATTCGATCATGTCCTCGAACCACAGGCAATCATCCGCGTCATCAACGACCACCGATATCCGCGCCACCGACCGCTGCGAATGCGGTGTGGCCAGCTGACCGCGCATCTGGCGCGCATGTTCGGAAAGTTCCAGCGAACAGGGGCAGGTCGAGGAATAGACATAGTCGAAATGCATGATCTTGCGCTCGACCCCGCCAATGTCCAGAAGCTCCATCGCGATGTCGTAATATTGGTAGCCCGTCAGACCGGACCGCAGGCTTTCGACCTTGGCCGGATACTTGAGCCGCATCTGAATGCGCGCATCGAACGAGTCCAGGTCCGCCTTGTAGTCATCCAGCGCCGCCTTGATCACCTCAAAACTGAACGTCGCCTCGGCGTGGCGGTAAAAGGTTCGCATGATCCGGCTCATGTTGATGCCCTTTTTGTCAGCCTCAAGGCTGACGGTGCCGGTTACCGATGTCTCCAGCGTCAGCTGGTCGCCGTCGCGGGTTCGAAACCGGATCGGCAGGCGAAAGTTCGAAATACCCACGTGCTGGATCGCGGCGCGCGCGCCCTTGATCAGCGACGATGGACCGTTCTGCAGATCGGGCAGGGTTTGCCGGTAAGTTTCGTCGGCAGCGAAGTCATCTGGATATTTGCGGGCCAGCATTGGATAATTTGGCACCTGACCGTCGGGCAACAAACGCGCGATGGCGGGGTCAAGAGCTGCCACTTCGACCGGGTCGACTTGTGCCGCCCAGGCCCGCAAAACGCCGAGCGCCCGTTCGGCGCGATCACGTTCGTACGCATGGTCAATGTCCGGAGTTACGACGTTCATTGCCCCCTCCCGGGTTTCATCCTCACCGTTGTTCAGCATAACGGAGGTTTTGTTAATGTGGGTTAACCTTGACGAAAAATCCAGCGAAACCATTTAAGACTTTGAAAGAGCTTGCTGAATATCCGCTAGTATGTCATCGGAATCTTCCAGCCCTACCGACAACCGCACCAGCGCATCGGTGATTCCAAGACCGGCGCGCACTTCCGCGCTCAGCCGCTGGTGGGTTGTGGTCGCCGGATGGGTGATGATCGATTTCGCATCGCCCAGGTTGTTCGAGATGATCACGATCTCCAGCGCATTCAGAAACCGGAACGCCGCCGCTTTTCCGCCCGCCACTTCGAACGAGATCACCGTGCCGCCACTGCCGATCTGGTCCATCGCCAATCCATGTTGCGGGTGCCCCGGCAAACCGGGATAAAGTACCCGGGTCAGCCGTGCATCGCCCGACAGGGCCTGGGCAATCGCCTGCGCGGCATCGGCCTGCGCGCGCACCCTCAGGTCCATGGTCTCGAGGCTTTTCAGCAGCACCCAGGCCGAAAACGGACTCATCGAGCCGCCGGTGTGCTTCATGAATGGCTCGACGGTCTTGCGGACATACTCCTCGCTGCCCAAAATCACACCGCCCAGAACCCGGCCCTGACCGTCGATATGTTTGGTGGCCGAATAGACCACAACATCGGCGCCAAGATCGAAGGCCCGCGAAAAGATCGGGGTGGTAAAGACGTTGTCGACGACCACGCTTGCCCCTACTTCGTGCGCCAATGTTGCCACGGTCTCGATATCGATCACCTCCAGCACCGGGTTTGATACTGATTCCAGAAACACCGCCGCAGTGCCGGGCCGCAGCGCCGCGCGCCACGCATCCAGATCGGTGCCGTCGACAAAGCTGACCTCGACCCCAAAGCGCGGCAGGATGTCTTCGAGAATGTAAAGGCACGAGCCGAAAAGCGCCCGTGCCGACACCACGTGATCGCCCGCCTTCAGCATCGAAATCAGCGCACCGTTGACCGCCGCCATGCCGCTGGCCGCCGCAAACGCGGCTTCGGCCCCTTCCAGCCCGGCGATCCGGTCCTCAAACATCGCCACCGTGGGGTTGCCATAACGGGCATAGATAAATTCGTCCGGCCCGCAGTCTTCGAACCTTGCCTCGGCCGCTTCGGCGCTCGCGTAGACAAAGCCCTGGGTCAGAAAGATCGCCTCGCTGACCTCGCCATAACCCGACCGCCGCACCCCGCCGTGCACCAGTTTGGTCCGCGCCTTCCAGTCCCGCGCCATAGATCCTCCTTGCGGGGCACTCCCCGCACAACGAAAAAACCCCCACCGCTCGAGGCGCCGGGGGCAATTGTCCCTGACCTCTTTAGCGGAATATTTAACGTGGCCCGCAATCCGGTGAACAAATCGCCACGACGCCGAGGCCTAGCGCCGTTACGCACCTGCGTCAAGCACCGCGATGGCACCGGTACGCGTAATCAGAGTTTGACATCGTGTCACAATAATATGACCGGGGCGACCGTGTGGCTGAGCGTGCCCCCCGGCCGCTTGCGGCCACGCACCGCGACCCGATGCCGGACCGGGGGGCGCCCGCGGCCACGGCGAGGTAGCAAATCTTGCCGCTGGAAAGCGACCATATGTTGAATTCACTGGATAATCCTGGCCGCCCGATCACACGCCGACACTCTTGATCGCGCATTGGTCATCTTATACCAACGGCCCCCAGATTTGACTCAAGGGGATTCCCACGAGCGGCGTGATCTGATTCAGTGGCATCAAGGCAAGGGAGGCTTTGATGGCAGTAAGGATTACGCGCAAAGACAAGTCCGCAGGCGAGCTTCGCCAG
>JAKZRT010000022.1:0-3329 GCA_047518005.1 Brevirhabdus sp. | reverse complement strand
CGCCCAATTTGTCACCCGATATCGTTTCTTCGGAAACTTGTGGCGACGAGCAGCGTTGAATTTATGCGGCATTCAAGTGTCCAGATCAGAGGTGGAGCACCCGATTACCAGAACTACCTGTGTTCGTGCAACAACGTCGGTTTCGGGCAGGATCTGCATCAGCCCGTAATAAGGCCCGTTGCGCGCGCCCGGCCGGTAATCGCTTTCGCGCTGCACGACCTTGTGCACAAGGCTGCGCGGCACGTCGTGGCGATCGGCGTATTGGTTGATCAAAGCGCGAATGCGCGGGGTTTCACCGGGGTAGAGTGCGGGGTCGCCGCGCCGCGTCGCATCGTGGGCACCGCCACCGCAGGCGGTGAGGAAAAGCGCCGCGAGGGCGGCCACAAGAAGATTTCGCATGAGGCTTCCTTCTGCTCGACGCCCCCGCGTTGCAGTAGCGCGCATGTGGATTGTTAGGCAATAACACCCCTTCACGAGTGTCAGCTATCCAGGGCATTCCGTCTGCACCTCCATTGCAGCAAGTGCAGTGAACTTTATCCCAGGTTTTGGACGCTTTGCCTCGAACGTGGCTATGTGGGCGAAGCGGACCAACCCATCGCAAACTTCAACGTCCGGTTGGGGCAGCAACGCCGCCCCAAGTGTTTGTTAGTAGTTGGCCGGGATCTTCTGGCTATTGGGCAGAACTGAACCGTACGCGAAACACCTCCGCTTCGGTTGGCGAAGAATTCAACAGCTGCTCATCTGCGTCGCTCCATGGCCGGAGAATGATCGACTTCCCGGCATAAGTTTGCTCGGGACTATCGCTTGCCAGTGGCAGCGCGAATATTGGATCGGATACTGCGTCCGCGTCTCTCGCGATGACGATCGCGTAATCGCTATCGGTATTCAGCGCTATCACTTCGTCCATAGATTGAAAGAGGTGCCCACCGGATAACAGGTCCATCGCTGCATCCCTCGCGGGCTGGATTTTCACGAACCTTGGGTCGTTGTGAAAGGCTTTGCGGTTTCCCGCTGATGGCCAACTTGCCAAAGTCCCCGTCAGCGGAGTTACCCCGACAAAATTTGTGGCGATCACATTGAAGCCGGCAAGTATTGAAAGTTCATGTTCGGCCATCGTCGGCCCCATGGCCGGGAAGTATTCGCCGTACATCCATTCTTCTTTGCCTGATGTCACCGTGCCAAAGCCGAATTCAAGGCGGCTGTCGGATGTCAGTACAATTTCGGTTGTCATTTTTACTCTCCATGATTGCATTGGCACCAATCTAAGGGGACTGGATATGATTTGAAATTGCGGTTTATGGGGGTTTATGGTGCAAAAATCGACCACCCCCTGAGGACACGTTATGGCCAAACTGGATTGGAACGACTTAAAAGTATTTCTTGCCCTATTCCGAGGCCGCTCGGTCCGCAGCGCCGCATCGGAGTTGGGGATGAGCCATTCGACGGTATCGCGACACCTCACGGAATTAGAAACGAGTTTGAGTGCCGTGCTCTTTACGCGGTCGCGGGACGGTTTGCTGGCGACAAGTATGGCGGAGCAGATTTTTGCCAAAGCCGAACAAGTGGAGGGCGAGGTTCTCGATCTCCAGCGCGAGGCGGCCAGCTTAGATTCAGTGCTGTCTGGTCAGGTGCGCGTGACCTCGCCCCCGCTTTTGTCTCAATATATGTTGATGCCGCATCTGGCAGCGTTCTCGCAGCAATACCCGGGCATCGAGATTTCACTGCATTCAAGTTTCTCGATCGACGATCTTATGAAAGGCGCGTCCGACGTTGCTTTTCGGTCCCAATTCAATCCCAACGACAATCTGGTTGGTCGAAGGCTGCCAGATTTCGTCGACCGGGCCTATGCCGCGCCCGGCTACATTTCCGAACACTGGTTTGAGGGCAATCAAACAAACGCGACCTGGGTAGGGCGTGGGGTCAATGACCCGGGCAACAACTGGGTCAAGGACGGTCCATTTCCCAATGCAGAAGTGCATCATCAAATTCCCGACATGTTAGATCAAGCGCAGGCGGCTGTGGCAGGCTTGGGGATCGTGGTCCTGCCTTGTTTCTTTGCCGATGCCTTGGAAGGTCTAGTTCGCGTCCCCGACACGGGCCCCGTTTCGTCGCGCCCCGCCTGGGTCCTCACCCATCCGGACCTTCGTTCATCCGTTCGGATAAAGACATTTGTGCGCTTCCTTGTCGCCGCGATTGCCAAGCAGGAAAACCAAATCTCGGGCGAAATCAGCTAGCTGATACACGAGGCTCCAATGTTGGCGCCCCGAAAGCGGCCATTTCGTGCGAGTCGCAGTGTTGGTAATTTTGGGTTCAGAGCCGACATCCGAGCCGTTTCGTTAAAACGCAGATTGCTGTTCTCGGCAGGCCACTGGAACGCCATTTCAAAACGTTCCGATCTGGTTGCTTTGGGTACCGACAAACGCACGCTGAACATTCATTCACAACATTCATTCATCAAGCGTCGGGCGGTAGGTTTTGATGTGCATCAAAATCACTTTGCATCCTTAATCCAACGATTATCGCATAAATCATTTGTTATCAACACGATACCTTGGGTTTCAACCTTGAAACCCGCCATTGAGCCCCGCCGCCCCATTCGCTATCCCTCCCCCATGACCCAGAACCCGCCCTCCTTGCGCCCCGATCTCGCCCCCAAAGCCCGGATCGAGGCCCCCCGCCCCGGCCAGCCGACCATCGGCATGGTCAGCATGGGCTGCCCCAAGGCTCTGGTCGACAGCGAGCGGATATTGACCCGGCTGCGCGCCGAAGGCTATGCGATCAGCCCCGACTACGGCGGCGCCGAGGCCGTGATCGTGAACACCTGCGGGTTTCTCGACAGCGCCAAGGCCGAAAGCCTGGAGGCCATCGGCGAGGCGCTGACCGAAAACGGCCGGGTCATCGTGACCGGCTGCCTGGGGGCCGAACCCGACTTTATCACCGGCGCCCACCCCCGCGTGCTGGCCGTGACCGGCCCCCAGCAATACGAGGCGGTTCTGGATGCCGTCCACGCCGCCGTGCCGCCCGCGCCCGATCCGTTCATTGATCTCATGCCCGCCTCGGGCGTCAGCCTGACGCCGCGCCATTACAGCTATCTCAAGATCTCGGAGGGCTGCAATCATTACTGCAAGTTCTGCATCATCCCGTCGATGCGCGGCCGTCTGGCCAGCCGCCCTGCGCACGCGGTGCTGCGCGAGGCGGAAAAGCTGGTCGAGGCCGGGGTGCGCGAATTGCTGGTGATCAGCCAGGACACTTCGGCCTACGGCACCGATATTCGCCACGCCGAGGCCCGCGGTCACCGCGCCCATATCACCGATCTGGCGCGCGATCTG
>JAKZRT010000021.1:0-29843 GCA_047518005.1 Brevirhabdus sp. | reverse complement strand
AGCATCCGCAGCACAAGGTATATCCTTACCTGTTGCGGGGGCTGACGACTAATCGCCCTAACCAGGTCTGGTGCGTCGATATCACCTACATTCCGATGCAGCGGGGGTTTCTGTATCTGGTGGCAATCATGGACTGGTACAGCCGCAAGGTTTTGTCCTGGCGCTTGTCAAACAGCATGGAAGCCGACTTTTGCGTTGAAGCCCTGAAAGAGGCCATGGTCAAATATGGCAAGCCCGACATCATGAACAGCGATCAGGGCAGCCAATTCACCGGCTTCGAATGGACACAGGCATTGAAAGATGCCGACATCAAGATATCCATGGACGGGAAAGGCTGTTGGATCGATAACAGAATGATCGAACGGCTTTGGCGATCCCTCAAGTATGAATGCATCTACCTGAACGCATTCGAGACAGGTTCAGAGGCACGCAAGGGGATCGGAAACTGGCTGGCCTACTACAACGACGAACGACCGCATTCGATCCATGGAATATTGACACCCGGTGAGGTCTATGAAAACAAAACAGAACCATTGAAATTGGCAGCCTAAATGAAACCATGATCCACCTTAATCAGGCTGCAAACTGGTCGAAAATGTAGGACCGCCTCTGTTTTGACACCGGCGGGCTGAGCCTGAAATCCGGGGCCGCGATGGGCCTGATGAAAAAAGACATGGGCGGGGCCGCCAATGTTCTGGGGCTGGCGCGGATGATCATGGCCACTGGCCTGCCGATGCAACTGCGGGTTCTGATCCCGGCAGTCGAAAACGCGGTGTCGGGCGCGGCGTTCCGGCCCGGCGACATTCTGACAGCGCGCAACGGCAAAACCATCGAGATCAACAATACCGACGCCGAGGGGCGGTTGGTTCTGGCCGATGCGCTGGCACTCGGGGCCGAGGCCGCACCCGATCTGATGATCTCGATGGCGACGCTGACCGGGGCCGCGCGTGTGGCGCTTGGGCCTGATCTTGCGCCCTTTTTCACCGATGACGATGACCTCGCGGCCGGGCTTACGTCGTCGGCGGGCCGGGTGCGCGATCCGGTCTGGCGCATGCCGTTCTGGGACCCCTACGAGGACATGATCGAACCCGGCATCGCCGATCTGGACAACGCGCCCAAAGGCGGATTTGGCGGATCGATCACGGCGGCCCTGTTCCTGCGCCGATTTTCGGGTGCGGGGCGCTATATGCACTTCGACATCTACGGCTGGCAGCCCAAATCGGCCCCATCACGGCCCAAGGGCGGTGTTGGTCAGGGAACCCGGGCGCTTTTTGACATGCTGCCCGGCGCGTTGGGGCTGTGAGCGACCCGCGCACGACTCCGGCCAACGCGCGCGTCGCCCATGACGCGCTGAAAGGCCAGATAGACCATCCGAATTTTGTCGCCACGACGCCGATGCAGGTGGCGACAAGCTCGGTGCGGCTGTCCGAGGAACGGGGCGGCATGCGCGAGCGGGAATTGCTGCTCGGCCAGACCTTTCAGGTACTCGAATATCATCAGGGCTTCGCTTTCGGCTTCGCCGGGCGTGACGGCTATTGCGGCTATGTTGCCGACGCTGCTCTGGTGCCCTATCGGGCCCCCAGCCACCGGGTCGATGCGGTGCGGAGCTATGTGTTTTCTTCGCCTGATCTCAAATCCGGCGTGATGCAGCTACTCCTGTCGTTTGGCTCATTGGTCCAGGCGACGAATACCCAAGGCGACTGGTCTGAGATTGGTCCTAACCAATGGGCGCCGTCGGTCCACCTGCGCCCCGCAGGCAGCCACGCCGACGACCCGGTCGAGGTAGCGCGCCGGTTTTTGGGCACGCCCTATCTCTGGGGCGGAAATTCATCCCTGGGGATCGACTGCTCGGGGCTGATCCAGGCGGCGGCCCACGCTGCGGGCATTGCCTGCCCCGGCGATAGTGATCAACAGGCGCGCGCATTTGCCAGCGGTCGGGCCGCTGACGCCCCTGCCAAACGTGGAGATCTGTTTTTCTGGAAAGGTCACGTGGCGCTGGCGATTGACGGCCAGCATCTGATCCACGCCAACGCGCATCACATGGCCGTTGTGCAAGAGGGCATCGCCGAGGCCATCGCGCGCATCAACGCCCAGGGCGGCGGGCCGGTTACCGCGCGCGGTGCGCTATAGCGCTCACTTTACCGCTCTGATCAGTTTTCTTTCAAGAACCCGCAACACAAGTCTCAGCTCGTGACCTCGTTTCAATACCTGGCCATCCACCCCGATCACCGCGTATTGGCCTTGCCTGTCACGCAGCTTGGGCCTTTTCTCAACTCGATAAAGCGGATTTTCGGCGGTCCGTCGATAGATTGAAAAGACCGCCAATTGCGGCAGCGAAGAGATCCCATAGTCGCGCCATTCTCCGGCCGCGACCATTCGGCCATAAAGCCCCAGGATAAGGCTGAGTTCGCAGCGATGAAAGGCGGTAACGTCGGGCACGCGGCGCGCGGCCTTGAACGGGGTAATCGTGGTAACGTTCATGGGCCCAGATTGGCGCGGTGCGGCACCGTTGGCAACCCTGCCGCACTTTTGACACGAAATGACCCGCAGTCCTACCCAGAACGACCTTTCTTCGAACACAGCCGGCTAGGATAACGACATCATAGCGAGCAAGCGCTATCCCTGGTGTCGTGGATTTATAGCCCCCACCCAGCCCGCGACGCCGGGGAGCCTGCTCCGCCAAAGCCCTCGCATCTGCGGGGGTTTTTGCGTTCCAGAGCGGTCGACACGAACGTCCGGACCATCGGTCCAATGAACAAAAAGACCAGGGTTTGCGCCGCGTTCCGCGTCGCCAATGGGCGAGAGGGGCGCTGCCCCTCTCGCGCTCTCCCCGGAGTATTTATTGAAACCTGAAACCAGCAGGGGCGCTGCGGATGTGATTTCCGCGCGCGCTGGTTTCACCAGGGGTCGATTTGCGGCATTCGGGCCGGTATACGGCCGATCTAGGGCACGCTCCGCAGGTCCGCGGCGGTATCGATATCGCCAAGTGTGTCAACTTCGGCCACCTGCAGACCCGCCAGGCGCTCCAGTGTGTCAGCCCGCGCGTGCGCGGTTGACCAGCGCACACCGTCAAAAAGCCCGGCACGGGCCAGGCGGCGGTACTTGAGCCCGATCAGCCAAAAGCCGCCGTCGATGGCCGGTCCGATAACCGCTTCGCAGGATCCCAGTTTCCGGAAGGCCCGCCAGACGCGCGCCCGCGTGATGTCCGGAATATCGCTGCCGATAATAACCACGGGGCCCTCAGGCATGGCTCCAAATATCCGCGCCATCCGGCTTCCCAGGTCGCCTCGGCCCTGAGCGATACGCGGCACAGGTCTTGGCCAGACCCGGCTTTGCAAGCCTTCTCTGTCCGGACTGACTGCCAGAACCAGGGTCCAGCGCCGGTCGTGCAGGTGTCGGATCATCCGCGCCGTTTGATGACGGAACCACCAGGCCGCGGCCACCGGACCAATGTCGCGCGCCAGCCGCGTCTTGACCTGCCCCGGGCGCGGCTCTTTGACCATGACCACCAGCCAGCGCTGGTCCATCAGGCGAAATACCCGGCCAGAATACCCGAATAGATGTCCTTCAATTGGCGAATATGGGCAATCTCAACATGTTCATCGACTTTGTGCATGGTCGACCCAACAAGACCAAATTCGACAACCGGGCAATGATTTTTGATGAACCGAGCGTCCGACGTGCCGCCGGATGTCGAAAGTTCCGGGCTGAGCCCGGTCATGTCTTCCACCACCCGCGCCACCAGCGCGCTCAGGTCCCCCGGCGGGGTCAGAAAGCTTTCGCCCGAAACCTGGGTCCGCATGGTGATCGCGACATCGGTTTCGGACGCAACATCCGCGGCCTCGGCTTTCAGCCAGGCGGTCAGGCTTGCCGCAGTGTGGGCGTCATTGAACCGGATGTTCACGGCCATCCGGCAGGCCGCCGGAATGACGTTGTTTGCCGGGTTGCCGGTGTCGATCGTGGTCACGGCCAGCGTCGAGGCGTCGAAGTGTTCGGTCCCCTGATCCAGATCAAACCGGGCCAACCGGTCGGCCAGTCGCGCGATGGCCGGCACCGGGTTTTTCGCGCGGTGTGGATAAGCCGAATGTCCCTGAACGCCGGTCGCCTCGAAATGGGCGGTCATCGATCCGCGCCGCCCGACCTTCATCGTCTCGCCCATGGTCGTGGGGCAGGTCGGCTCGCCCACCAGGCAGTCCGTCATCGCCTCGCCGCTTTTGATCATCCAGTCCAGTATCGCAACAGTCCCGTCGGTTCCATCCGCCTCTTCGTCACCGGTGATTGAAAGGATTATCGCGCCGTCTGGCGGGGAATTTGTAACAAATTCAACGGCCGCCGCCGCGAATGCTGCGACGCCAGATTTCATGTCCGCCGCCCCGCGCCCCCAAAGCCTGCCGTCAGAGATGTGGGCGGAAAAGGGATCAAAGCGCCAGTCGGCAGCATCGCCTGTCGGCACGACATCGGTGTGGCCGTTAAAGCCAAAGCTGCGGGCATGCCCTTTCTCACCCCACCGGGCAAAGAGGTTGTCGATACCGCGGCGCGGGATGCGCGTGCAGGCAAAACCGCCCGCCTCCAGAACCGCCTGCACCACATCAAGCGCGCCGTCGTCTTTTGGCGTCACCGACGCACAGCGCACCAGACGCGCGGTCAGTTCGACGGGATCGACGCGGTGGGTCAAGTGCGGTCCTCTCCGATTGCCGCCTTGCTAACCGGTTGCGGCGCGCGCGGCAATCAGGGGTCAGGCTTTCGGCTTGGGGCTTTTCACCGGCTTGAATGGGTCCATCCCGGCCCGTGCCAGCGCATCGGCACGTTCGTTTTCCGGGTGGCCGGCGTGGCCTTTGACCCACCGCCAATGAACCTGGTGGCGCGCTGCCGCTTGCTCAAGCCGCCGCCACAGGTCCTCGTTCTTGACCGGCTTTTTGGCGGCGGTCTTCCAGCCCCGGCTTTTCCAGTTCGCCAGCCATTCGGTGATCCCGCTTTTGACATAGGCGCTGTCAGTGACCACCGTGACCAGGCTGGGTCGCTCGAGCGCCTCGAGCGCGGCGATCGCGGCCATCAGCTCCATGCGGTTGTTGGTGGTCTCGGGCGCGCCGCCCTGCAAATTGCGCTCGCGGATCACCGCGTCACCGTCGCGGGCCTGCAACAGCGCGCCCCAGCCGCCGGGGCCGGGGTTGCCCGAACAGGCCCCGTCGGTGAAAATCAAGATCTCAGGCACGCGCAGCCAATATTACAAATGGTTCGACCGCGCCTGCCAAGCCGGGGCCTTCGCCCAGGCGGGTCGCAACACCGGAAAATCCCGCGGCCTCGACCAGGCCGGTCAGCTCGGGTGCGGAATAATACGTGTATTGCCGCCCCAACCGGTCGCGCGCCGTCCCTTGGCCCAGTTTCATCCCCAGATGAAGGCGGCCAGCGGGTTTCAGAGCCCGGTGAATACGCGCCAAGTTCGCGGACATCTCGCCTCGCGCCCCATGAAGTAGGCTGAAATTGGCCCAAATCCCGTTATAGCGGGCCACGGCGTTCAGCCCCTCAAAGGGCTCCACCCGCACCGCAATCCCGTATTTTTCGCGCGCAATTTCAGCCATTGACAGGCTTGCGTCACTGGCCTCGACCACCAGCCCGTGGCCCTGCATTATCGCCGCCGAATTGCCCGGACCACAACCCAGGTCCAAAACCCGGCCACCGGCTGGCACGTCCCCGATAAAGGCCGCGAGATCAATGTCGGGCGTATCGCGGGAAAACCGACCGGCGTAATCTCCGGCATTGGCCTGATAGAAGGCAAGCGTCTGCGCGTCGATGCTCACGATGTCTGCCTGAGCGCCCGAGGCACCTTGAATTCGACCGCCTCCATTGCCGTCTCGACGATTTTGATGGTCACCTTGAATCGCGCGCGAAATGCTTCGACGACCTCATCAACCAATTCTTCGGGCGCAGATGCGCCCGCGGTGATCGCCAGCGCGTGGATCCCTTCAAGCGCGCGCCAATCAATATCGCGGGCTCTCCCGATCAGCTGCGAATACCCGCAGCCCGCCTTTGCGCCAACCTCGACCAGGCGCCGCGAGTTCGACGAGTTTGGCGAGCCGATGACCAGCAGCGCATCGACCAGCGGTGCGGCCGCCTTGACCGCTGCCTGGCGGTTGGTGGTGGCGTAACAGATATCTTCCTTGTGCGGGCCGACAATGCCTGGAAATCGCGCTTTCAGCGCGGTCACAATCTCGGACGTGTCATCGACCGACAGCGTGGTCTGGGTGATATAGGCAAGCCGGTCGCGGTCGCGCACCTCAAGCCGTGCCACATCACCGATCGTTTCGACCAGCAACACTTCGCCCGGCGGCAGCTGGCCCATGGTGCCGACGGTTTCGGGATGACCCCCATGGCCGATCATCACCATCTGAAGGCCGGCGCCGTAGTGGCGCGCCGCCTCGATATGCACCTTGCTGACCAGCGGGCAGGTGGCATCGACGAACAGCATCTCGCGCCGCGCGGCTTCGGCAGGCACCGCTTTGGGCACACCGTGCGCCGAGAAGATGACCGGTCTGTCGGCGGGGCAGTCGTCAAGGTCCTCGACAAAAACCGCGCCGCGCGCCCGCAAGCCGTCGACCACAAATGCGTTGTGAACGATCTCGTGACGCACAAAGACCGGTGCGCCCCACTTTTCCAGCGCCATTTCCACGATCTTGATGGCGCGATCGACGCCCGCACAGAATCCGCGTGGCGCTGCGAGGTAAAGGTTAAGCGGGGGCCGCGTCGGTTCTGTCGATGCTTGGGTCATGTGCCTTTTTTAGGACGTGTCGAATGCCTTTGCCAGCACCCAGGTCGGGTTTTGCAGCTCTAGACATTCTGCTTGGCGGAAAGGGCCGTTTTCGCAGGATTGCGTCCGACCGGGCGCTGCGAATAAGTGGCGTGAAGCACGCAGCCAAAATGCACGAGGCTGGTCCTGCCCTGGCGTTATCGGTCCGGCGCAAACCGATGCCAGACAGGTGCGGCTCAGTCCTTGGTCTCCGAATACACCACTTCGGTATCGTGCTCGCGTGGTTCGCGCGGCGGGCGACCGACGACATCCTTAAGCTCGTCAAGCTCGATGAAATTGTCGGCTTGCCGACGCAGATCATCGGCGATCATTGGCGGCTGGCTGCGGATGGTCGAGACAACCGAAACTCTGACCCCCTGGCGTTGCAGGCTTTCGACCATTGGCCGAAAATCGCCATCGCCCGAGAACAGAACGATGTGATCGACCCGTGGTGCCAGTTCCATTGCGTCGACGACCAATTCGATATCCATGCTGCCTTTGACTTTGCGTCTGCCCTGGCTGTCGATGTATTCCTTCGCGGGCTTTGTCACCATGGTAAAGCCGTTGTAGTTCAACCAGTCGACCAGTGGCCGGATTGGCGAATAATCGTCGCTTTCCAGAAGTGCTGTGTAATAGAACGCTCTGAGAAGTTTTCCGCGACGCATGAATTCCTGCCGCAAAAGCTTGTAGTCAATATCGAACCCAAGCGCCTTGGCAGCGGCGTAAAGGTTGGCGCCATCAATAAAAAGCGCCAACCGCTCGTCTCTGTAAAACATTTTGTCCCTTTCCGGTACAAACTGCCGGGTTTCCGTGAGTGTTCGGATTGTCTAATAATCCGATGAATTCGGCAGTCCTAATGTGAAGATACGGTAAATTTTGGCCGGAGCAACCAATTAAAGGGCAATAAAAACTGGAAAATGCGCTTGTGGCCCTTGGGGCGAACATGCCCCTGCACCGAGTTGACGTCAGGGTAACCTTGGACCGTGCGCTGGTGCGAATCGGCTCCGATCCCGACCAGATTCGCGCGATCAGCCGGTTCTATAAAACACCGTGTTTTCCCGCCGGTGCAGGCCCGGATTATGTGAATGCGGTGGCAGTGGTCCAGACCGACCGCAGCCCTCAGGCAATGTTGAGGCATCTTCATGAAATCGAAGCCGAATTCGGGCGCGAGCGGGTTGAAAGATGGGGTCAACGCACGCTGGATCTGGACCTTTTGGCGATGGGCGCGCGAATATTGCCCGATGGCGCGACATTTGACGATTGGGTCAATCGCCCGCCGCAATTGCAACGTCTCCGGGCGCCCGATCAGCTGATCCTGCCGCATCCGCGCCTGCACGAGCGCGCCTTTGTTCTGGTCCCCGCCAACGACGTGGCACCCGACTGGCGTCATCCGGTGTTGAACCAAAGCATCGCCGAAATGTCCGCCGCCCTGCCCGAGGCCGAGAAATCCGCCATAATCCCCCTGTAAATACAGGGGCGAATCGCGTATTCACGGGCTTGCCAAGGTGCGACATTGCGCTTAAGTAAGCGACCTCATTGCCCGCGCTACAGGAGCTCCGATGGCCCGCGTAACCGTTGAAGATTGTGTCGATAAGGTCCCGAACCGGTTTGATCTTGTTATGCTCGCCGCCCATAGGGCGCGCGAAATTGCCAGTGGTTCCGAGGTCACGATCAACCGTGACAACGACAAGAACCCTGTGGTCAGCCTGCGCGAGATCGCCGACGAGACCCAGTCGGCCGAAGATCTGCGCGAGCGACTGATCGAATCGAATCAGACCCAGATCGAGGTTGACGAGCCGGAAGCGGACGCGATGGCCCTGCTGATGGGCGCCGAAACCGACCGTCCGGTCGAAGACGACCTCAGCGAAGAAAAACTGCTGCGCGCATTGATGGAAGCGCAAGAGCGGTAATAAGGGCGCGCGCGCCCAATGGCGGCGGACTTGTATGATCGATGTCAACGACCTGATCGCGCTGGTCCGCACCTACAATCCCAACACCAATGAAAAGTTGATTCGCGGGGCCTACGCCTATGCGGAAGAGATGCACCAAGGGCAGACCCGCCATTCCGGCGAGCCCTATTTTGCGCATCCGGTGGCAGTGGCCGCAATTCTGGCCGGAATGCATCTGGACGACGCCACGATCGGAACTGCCATTCTGCACGACACGATCGAAGACACCAAGTCGACCTATGGGGCGCTGGCTGAGCGTTTTGGCTCCGAGATCGCCGAGCTTGTCGATGGCGTCACCAAACTGACCAACCTGCAACTGAGCTCGATCGAGGCCAAGCAGGCCGAAAATTTTCGCAAACTTTTCATGGCCATGTCAAAGGATTTGCGGGTGATCTTGGTCAAACTGGCCGACCGGCTGCACAACATGCGCACGATCAAGCACATGAAGCCGGAAAAGCAGGCGCAGAAAGCCCGCGAAACTATGGATATCTTTGCGCCGTTGGCCGGGCGTATGGGCATGCAATGGATGCGGCTGGAACTGGAAGACCTCAGCTTTCACGTGCTCAACCCCGAAGGCCGGTCGTCGCTGATGCGCCGCTTCGTCCGACTGCAGCGCGACACCGGCGATCTGATCGAAAAGATCACCGGCGACATTCGCGCCGTGCTGAAAAAGGCCGACGTCAAAGCCGATGTTTTGGGCCGCGCCAAACAGCCCTATTCGATCTGGCGGAAAATGCAGGAAAAGGAACAGAGCTATTCGCGCCTCTCGGATGTCTACGGGTTCCGCGTGATCGCCGAAACCGAGATGGATTGCTACCGGGTTCTGGGCGCTGTTCACCAGCGCTGGCTGGCGGTGCCGGGGCGGTTCAAAGATTACATAAGCCAGCCCAAGAACAACGGTTATCGATCGATCCACACCACCGTCTCGGGGCGCGATGGTCGCCGGGTCGAGATCCAGATCAGGACCCGCGAGATGAACGAGGTGGCCGAGGCCGGCGTTGCCGCGCATTGGTCCTATCGCGATGGGGTGCGGGCCGAAAACCCCTTTGCCATCGATCCGGCGAAATGGGTCGAGACGCTGACCGAGCGGCTGGATTCATCTGAAGATCACGACGAGTTTCTCGAACACGTAAAGCTCGAGATGTATTCCGATCAGGTCTTTTGTTTCACGCCCAAGGGCGACGTTGTTCAGCTGCCGCGCGGGGCCACGCCGCTGGATTTCGCATATGCCATCCACACGCGGATCGGCGACAGCTGCGTGGGCGGCAAGATCGACGGCATCCGGGTGCCGCTGTGGACCCGGCTCAGAAACGGGCAGGCGGTCGAAGTCATGACCGCCGAAGGGCAGCGTCCCCAGGCCACCTGGATCGAAATCGTGGTGACCGGCCGCGCCAAGGCGGCGATCCGGCGGTCGCTGCGCGAAGAAGACCGCGAACGCTTTGTCAATCTTGGTCGCGAACTGGCGCGTGTGGCTTTCGATCACATCGGCAAACGCGCCACCGACAAGGCCCTGCGCACTGCGTCTCAGCGGCTGGGGCTGGCGAACGGTGCCGAAGTTCTGGCCCGCATCGGGTCCGCCGAACTGGTGGCCAGCGAAGTGGTTCAGCTGCTTTATCCCGACGTTGCCCCGCGCAAAGGTGAAGAGGTCGAAACCGGGCGCGAAGTGATCGGCCTCAGCTCGGACCAGTCGTATCAACGCTCGCAGTGTTGTCAGCCGGTGCCGGGCGAACGCATCGTCGGCATCACTTATCGCGGGCGGGGCGTGATGCTGCACGCCATCGATTGCCATGCGCTGGCTGCTTTTGAGGACCAGCCCGACCGATGGGTTGACCTGCGATGGAACGAAGGCAACCATCCGCCGGTCAATACCGTCAGCTTTGATCTGACCATCAGCAACGACGCCGGCGTGCTGGGACGTATTTGCACATTGATCGGGGAACAGGGGGCGAATATCTCGGACCTGACATTCGTCGACCGTAAACCGGATTTCTACCGATTGCTGATCGAAATTGACTTGCGCGATGTGGAACATATGCACGCCGTGCAGACCGCGCTCGAGGCCGACAGCGACGTGGCTGCGATCGAGCGGCACCGGGATCTGGATCGGCAACCGTAGGAACGAAAGGGGGCGTCAGGGTTGGTGTTCAGACGTCGCAAACAGCGCTCTTACCTGCAACTGATCGCCGACAGCCTTTATCCGCGCGGTGGTTGGGGGCGTGCGGCGTCTTATGTCATGCACCGGTTGCGGCGTTTGCCCGACCTGCCATACAGGATTGCGCGCGGTATATTTGCGGGGGTTTTCGTGACGTTCTCGCCGTTTTTCGGCCTGCATTTCCTGTTAGCCGCGCTGCTCGCCAGGGCCATTGGCGGGAATATTCTGGCCGCATTTCTGGCCACGTTCTTCGGAAACCCGCTGACATTTTTGCCAATCGGCGTGACTTCGATGAAAACTGGGCACTTCCTGTTGGGGACCAAGTTCGACCCAAATGTGGACCGATCGCTGGTTGGTAAATTCACTGACGCGGGCGGCGATCTGATGCGCAACCTGGCGGCGTCGATAACCGGAAATCCGGTCGATTGGGCCGGGCTGTCGCGGTTCTATGACGAAGTATTTCTTCCCTACATGGTTGGCGGTGTCATTCCTGGGCTGATCGCCGGTCTCGTCGCCTATTACCTTTCGGTCCCGGTCATTTCGGCCTATCAGAGGCACCGTCTCAATCGGATGCGGGAACGGGCCGAAAAACGCCTGGCCAAGCGAACCGCCGCCCAAGCGCTTGCGGCGGAAAAGGAGAATGGCAATGGCTGACCGGTTCCTTCGGCTTGGCGTCAACATCGATCACGTGGCCACGGTCCGAAACGCCCGCGGCGGCGATTACCCCGAGCCTCTTCGGGCCGCCAAAATCGCCGAAGCCGCGGGTGCCGACGGCATCACCGCGCATCTTCGCGAAGACCGCCGGCATATCTCGGACGCCGACATCGACGGGCTGATGGCGGCGCTGACCGTGCCGTTGAATTTCGAGATGGCGGCCACGCCCGAGATGCAGAAGATCGCCCTGCGCCACAAGCCGCATGCGGTCTGTATCGTGCCCGAAAAACGCGAGGAACGGACCACCGAGGGCGGGCTGGAAGTGGCGCGCGAAGAAAACCATCTGGTGCATTTCATCGCACCCCTGCGCGAGGCCGGTTGTCGGGTCTCGATCTTCATCGCGGCCGATGCGCGCCAGATCGAATCCGCGCACCGGATCGGCGCGCAGGTGATCGAGTTGCACGCCGGTGCCTATTGCGATGCCCATGCGCAAGGGCGGTTCGATGATCGTGACACCGAGCTCACCGCGCTGACCGAAATGGCGGATTTTGCGCATTCGCTTGGGCTGGAAGTACATGCGGGCCACGGCCTGACTTACGACACTGTCGCCCCGATCGCGGCGCTGTCGAAGGTCCGCGAATTGAATATCGGACATTTTCTTGTTGGCGAGGCCATATTCCTGGGACTTGACACCGCGATCCGCAGGATGCGCGCGATCATGGATGGCGCGCGCGGCTGACATTTTGCGCCGCCTGCGGCGTCGCCAAGGGCGAGGGGCGCTGCCCCTCGCGCTCCGCGGAGTATTTTTGGAAGGGTGATAATACGAGGGGCGCGGCAGTTGCAGGGTTTTCTGATCTTTTTCTTGAACATGTCCGCGCTGCCGGCGCTGGTATCGACCGCTAGTCCAGCTTGTCCGCGAGTGCAGACATATCGTCCACATAGACCGCATTGTCGTCCGGATCCGTGCTGCTGGCCTCGGTTGCCATACCCTCGCTCATAACCACCTCGCCGGTCATCGGGTCGATGATCGCGATTGGCCCGACGTGCGGGCGGTAAAGCCCGGGGCAGGTACCGACCGGAGCGATCACCGTCGGGTTATTGAACCCCGGGCCCGGCGGGCGCGGCGGGAATGTCGCGCGACAGACCTCGGTATCGTTGGACCGCGCGGCGATGGCGACACCGTATTGGAATGTCACAATCACCCAAGCCTCGCTGTCGCCGAACTGAACCACCCACTGCGGGTGCCGGTCGATCATATTGCGATAGATGAACTCGGTCTGCCCGCCCTGGCGCACTTTCTGGGTCGGCTGGCCCCATCGGGTGACAAAATCCTGCTCGGTGGATTGGCCAACTCGGATGCTTTCGATCATCAGCCGCCGCACCACCGGAGTTTCGGCGATCTGGGTGTTCCACGCCGTCCCGCCGCAGGCGCCAAGCGTGGCAAGCACCACGCCGAAAAGAAGCTGTGTCGTTACTGTCCGAAGCGGGCTGATCATCGCCAAGCCATACACGGCCAGTCTGACCAAACCTCTAAGGCGGCAGCTTGTTCTTCAGCCCCACCGGCACCATAGTGGCGCGCGTAAAACGGAGGCCGCATGATCCTCGGCATCGGCACAGACCTGGCAAATATCGACCGCATTCAGGGCACGCTCGACCGCTTTGGCGACCGCTTCCGCAATCGCGTTTTCACCAAGACCGAACAGCGCAAGGCCGAACGCCGCGCCGACACCGCCGGAACCTACGCCAAAAGATGGGCCGCGAAAGAGGCCTGTTCCAAGGCCCTGGGCACCGGGCTGAGGATGGGCATCGCCTGGAAGGACATGAGCGTTCGGAATTTGCGTTCCGGCCAGCCGGTGATGGAGCTGGCCGGCTGGGCGGCCGAGCGCCTCGGCGACATGACCCCACCAGGCCACACCGCCACCGTCCACGTCTCGCTGACCGGCGATCACCCCTGGGCCCAGGCTTTTGTGGTGATCGAGGCGCTGCCCATCGGTCCGGCCTGACGCGACCGCGCCGATGCTGTCTTGACTCCCCGCGCCCGGACTTCCAAGTAACGCCAGATTCACAAGGGCGGACATCCATGGCCGAAAAGGCAACGAAAAAAAGCGGTGGTATCGCCGAAACGATCCGCACGATCTTCTGGGCGTTGATCATCGCAGGCGTGTTCCGCACGCTTTTCTTTCAACCGTTCTGGATCCCCTCCGGATCGATGAAGGACACGCTGCTGATCGGCGATTTTCTGTTCGTCAACAAGATGGCCTACGGCTATTCCCAGCATTCCTGCCCGTTCTCGATGTGCCCGTTTCCGGGGCGCATTCTGGGGTCTGAACCCGACCGCGGCGATGTCGTCGTTTTCCGCCACCCGGTATCGGGAACCGATTTCATCAAGCGCGTTGTCGGCCTGCCCGGAGACCGCATCCAGGTGACCAATGGCGTCGTGTCGATCAACGGCGAATTTGCGGTGCAGTCGCCGGCGGGCAGGTATGACGAGGTCTTTGACCAGCAGGGGCCCCTCGGCGGGTTGCCCCAGTGCGAAAACGGGGCGGTCGGTCGTGGCGGCATTTGCACGAAGTCGAAATTTCAGGAAACTTTCCCGGACGGGCACGTCCACAACGTGTTGAACATCCGCACCCAGTTTTCCGACAACACCAAGGTGTTCACCGTGCCTGCGGGCCATTTCTTTGCGATGGGCGACAACCGCGACAATTCTACCGACAGCAGGGTGGCGCAATCGGCTGGCGGGGTTGGTTTCGTGCCGATAGAAAACCTGGTCGGTCGCGCCGACCGGGTGATCTTTTCCTCGGCCGGCCGGTCGCTTCTGTTCTTCTGGACCTGGCGCGCGGATCGGTTTTTCGTGGGGATCGAGTGAGGCTGTCCGCCGAGCTTTCCGCGTTCTGCGACCGGATCGGCTACCGGTTCGACGATCCATCTCTGCTGCACCGCGCCATGACCCATGCCTCGGTTGACGCGCCCACGCGGCCCGACAACGAACGGCTGGAGTTTCTGGGCGACAGGGTGCTTGGGCTGGTGATGGCCGAAGCGGTGCTCAATGCCGATGACGCCGCCGCCGAAGGCGTACTTGCGCCCCGGTTCAACGCGCTGGTGCGGCGCGAAATGTGCGCCGAAGTGGCGCGCGCGGTCGATCTGGGCGCGGCGCTGAAACTGGGTCGGTCCGAAATGTTGTCGGGCGGTCGGCGCAAAGAGGCGCTGCTGGCCAACGCAATCGAGGCGGTGATCGCGGCGGTCTATCTGGATGCCGGGTTTTCAGCGGCGCAGGACTTTGTGCTGCGGCTTTGGGGCGACCGGGTCGGGTCGGTCAAGGCTGATGCGCGCGACGCCAAGACCGCGTTGCAGGAATGGGCCCAGGCGCGCGGCGAAACGCCCCCGGAATACGTCGAACTATCGCGCGAAGGCCCTGACCATGCTCCGGTTTTCACTATCGAGGCACGGCTTGCGGACGGCACCAAATCGCGCGCCCGCGCCAGCTCGAAACGCCAGGCCGAACAGGCGGCGGCACAGGCGTTGCTGGCGCAAGTGGACGATAGATGAGCGCGGCGTATCCAATTTTTGGCGCCTAACGCTACCCGTACCGGCGCCGTGCCGTGATCCAAAGTTTGTTGCGAATACCGTAGGGCTCCAGCCGCTTGTATCGTGCGCCAGAGAATTTTGGCCAGTCAAGCGCAAGCCCCATTCTCGCCAATTCGGCCCCCAGATCGCGGCCATCGGGCAAGAAACAGGTCGCGACCCTTCGGTCATACGAGAATTCCTGGCTAAGCTGGGCGGCGATCACGGCGCTCTGAAAACCTGGGGTTGGCGGCTTTTTCATGAAAAACGAGCTTGTGCGGCGCGGGCACCTGGCCTCAGATGCGCCAAATAGGATGTGGGCCATGAAAACAACGAATTTACTTGGGGAAATGACCGCCTGGCGGCATGATTTTCATCAGCACCCCGAGCTTGGATTTGAAGAGGCGAGAACTTCAGCCCGGGTGGCCGGTCTTTTGGAATGCTTTGGGGTCGAGGTCCACACCGGCCTGGGCGGCACCGGCATTGTCGGGGTGGTGCAGCGGGGCAACGGCGGGCGCGCCATCGGGCTGAGGGCTGACATGGACGCGCTGCCGATCGACGAGCGGCCGGACCACGCCTATGGCTCGAAAACCCCCGGCGTTATGCACGCCTGCGGGCACGACGGGCACACGGCGATGCTGCTGGGGGCGGCGAAATATCTGGCCGGGCAGGGTGATTTCAACGGGCGCGTGGTGTTCATTTTCCAGCCCAACGAAGAGCATGGCGAGGGTGCCAAGGCGATGATCGGCGACGGGCTTTTTGCCCGCTTTCCGGTCGATCAGGTCTTTGCCATCCACAACATGCCGGGCCAGCCGCTTGGCACGATTGCCACCCGCGCGGGGCCAATGACCGCCTCCGAAAGCCTTTTCAAGATCACGGTCGCCGCGCGCGGTGGCCACGCCGCCCTGCCGCATATGGGGGTCGATGCGATAACGGTCGCGGCCGAGATCGTCGGCGCGTTGCAGACCATCGTGTCGCGCAAGCTCGATCCCGGCCAGAACGGTGTGGTCTCGGTAACTGGTTTCACCACCGACGGACGGCGCAATGTGCTGCCGGGTCGGGCAGTGATCAGGGGCGACGCGCGGGCCTTGACGCCCGCGATCAACGCCACGATCGAGGCGCGCATGCGCCAGATCGCGGCGGGTATTTGCGCGGCCCATGGCGTGGAAGCACAGGTGCGTTATGACTCGATCTTTCCGCCCACCATCAATGCCGGCGATGCGGTCAGCGCGGTTGCCCGGGCCGCACGCACGTTGTTGGGCGACGACGCCGTCAACGCCGCCTGCGCGCCGACGTTATTTTCCGAAGATTTCGCCCATATGGCGGCTGTGGTGCCGGGGGCCTTGGCGCTCTTGGGCAATGGCACCGAGGGCGCCAACGCGCGGCCGCTGCATGCGGCGGACTACGACTTTAATGACGCGGCACTGGTGCCCGGCGCATCGCTTTGGGTGGCGCTGGTCGAGCAACAGCTTGCCGCTGGCCCGGCCTGATGTTTCGCGCCCGCCTGGCCGGGGCCGCGATCACCCACCGCACCAATGGGTTGGCAGACATGGTGTTATTGACGGCAAGCGCGATGAATTTACGCGAACCCTCGATGCCTTTTCAGGCATTTCGACGCGGGCCTACCCGCGGCGCAACACCGCTTTCAACCGGGCCCAGCCGCCGGGGCTGACCAGAAACGACAGCGCGAAACCGGTGGCAAAGCCGCCCAGATCCGCCACCCAGTCGTTCCGGCCGTCAAAAAGCGCGGTGAATAGCAGCTGAATGCCCATCAATACCGCAATCAGGCGAAAGGCCCCCAGCCGCTGCTGACCCGCGGCCCCGGCGACCAGCCACAGAATATAACTGTAGGCCCCAATCAGCCCGTAAACCGCCGGATAGCCGCCGATCAGTGGCACCGGATCGCTCAGAACCAGCGAATAGGCCAGCGCCCCGCCGATCGCGGAGCCGAAAAAGACCACCGCCACCGCCCAGCCCCGGAACACTTCGCCCACCATCTTGCCCAACGCCAGCAGCAGCACCAGCGCGAAAATCGCATGGCCAAAGCCCAGATGCACGAACGGATAGGTGACGAAACGGCGCGTCAGCTCGGCCGGATAGCGGCCATGGGCGACCATCCAATCCAGCACCTCGCCGAAATATCCATAGTCCCTGATCGCCTGTGTACGCCACCCGATCCCGGCCTGCCCGCCCCAATAGGCGCGTTCGGCACCCCACAGGGCAAATTCGACGCCAAAGACCACCAATGCCAACGCCACCACCACTGGCGGCAGCGGATTGACCGGCGAAGCTTCGCGGTGATCTGCCATGGCGTTCCTTCCGGCCCAGGTTGACGGGCGAATGCGCCAGCGATAAGCGACGAGCGACCCAATTGCCAGACGGAGCCGACCCATGGCCACAACCGAGGTGCCCCAGGGCATCGCCGGGTTCACCCCGCGCGTCTTTTCCGGCATCCAGCCGTCGGGCGGGCTGACGCTTGGCAACTATTTGGGCGCGGTCAAACGCTTTGTCGAAATGCAGGCGGATGGGTTCGAGACCATCTATTGCATGGTCGATCTGCATGCGATCAGCGTCTGGCAGGACCCCGCCACGCTCCGTCAGAACACCCGCGAGCTGGCCGCGTTTTTCATCGCCGCGGGCCTCGACCCGGAAAAGTCGATCCTCTTCAACCAGTCGCAGGTGGCCGAACACGCGCAACTGGGCTGGGTCTTCAACTGTGTGGCGCGGATGGGCTGGATGGGCCGCATGACCCAGTTCAAGGACAAGGCCGGCAAGAACGCGGAAAACGTCTCGCTGGGGCTTTTTTCCTATCCGGCGCTGATGGCTGCCGACATCCTTCTTTATCACACGACCCATGTTCCGGTGGGCGCGGACCAGAAACAGCACCTGGAACTGACCCGCGACATCGCGACCAAGTTCAACAATGACTTCGGCGTCGATTTCTTCCCGGTGACCGAGCCCGTCATCAAAGGCGTGGCGACGCTGGTGATGTCCCTGCGCGACGGCACCAGGAAAATGTCGAAATCCGACCCCTCCGACATGTCCCGCATCAACATGGACGACAACGCCGACACCATCGCGCGCAAGTTCCGCAAGGCCCGTACCGACCCGGACGCTCTGCCGTCCGAATCCAAGGGCCTTGAAGGCCGCACCGAAGCGGCCAATCTGATCAACATTTACGCGGCCCTCAGCGATCAGAGCGTTGACGGCGTGCTGGCCCAAGTAGGCGGCAAGGCGTTTTCCGAATTCAAACCAATGCTGGCTGAACTTGCGGTGGAAAAGCTGGAGCCCATCTCGACCGAGATGACCCGTCTGATGCGCGACCCGACCGAGATCGACCGGGTGCTCGGCGACGGTGCGGCCCGCGCCCGCGCCATTGCCGCGCCGATCTTGGCGCGGACCTATGAAATCGTCGGGATGGTAGGGAGTTGAGCCGCAAGATGACCGATTTTCCCCCGCAACTCCCGCACGGCGACCTCGTCGAGGTCCTGCCGGACGTGTTTTTCGTCACTGGCCAGATGGTGCTCGAGTTCGACGACACTCGCCGGCAGTTCAGCCGAAATATGGTTGTGGTGCGCGACGGGCATGACCTGACGCTTGTCAACACATTGCGGGTGGATGACGCAGGACTTGCGCATTTGGACAGCCTGGGCACGGTCAAAAATATCGTGCGGATCGGGGGCTTCCATGGGCGCGACGATGCCTTTTACATCGATCGCTACAACGCTGCGTTCTGGGCCCCCAACGGTATCAAGTTCGGCCGGGGCGAAGTGCCGGACGGCACCCTTGCAAACGATCAGCCAGGACCGGTTACCGACAGTTCTGTGTTCCTTTTTGAAACCGCCAACCGCCCCGAGGCCATTTTACACCTGACCCGGTCCGGCAGCATTCTGATTACCTGCGACAGCTTGCAGAACTGGGCCGAAGCGGACGAATATTTCGACGCGCCGACGATCAAGACCATGGGGGCTGCGGGGTTTCTCAAACCCGCCAACGTCGGACCGGGGTGGCGAAACGCAGCAAAGCCCGAGGCCAGCGATTTCCGCCGCCTTATGGAAATGCCGTTCCAGCATCTGCTCAGCGCCCACGGAACGCCCCTGTTGGGGTCTGCCAAGGAGGCTGTTGGCACAACACTGGCCGGGCTTTTTGATCTCTAGCCGGGGCTTTCGTCAGCGCCCAGCAGATTGACGATCGACATCACGTTTTTCCGCCCCAGACCGGCGTCCAGCGCGCGCTCGAAAAAGCCTGCCAGCAAGTCGGGTATTTCGCTGGAAATACCGGCGTCGCGCGCCTGGACCTGAATCGGTTTCAAGGCTTCGGCCCAGACCTTGAGCGTTGCTGTTGCCTGATCATATGTGCCGTCGCGCACCACTGCGCCGTAGGTCTGAATTGCATCATCCTTGGGGGTCAGCGCCATGAAATCGCCCATGTCGATGCCCTCGGACCGGCACAGGATCGCCGCGTGCCAAAGCGCCAGAAACGCGCCGTACCGCGTCGTCAGCCAGGCCAGATCAAGCGCGCAAGCCGCGCCGGGTCTTTCCCCGAGATAGCGAACTTTGCCACCCAGGCTGGAAAGCGTCTCGGCCGCCGCGTTCCTGGCGCTCTGATCACCCGAGAACAGGACCTGGCCATCTTCGGTTGCGATCTGAGCGGGGCCGCCGAGGGATGGCACCATCAAGGTATCTGGCGCCCAGGCCGCGCATCCAGACGGCGGCTGCACGCGCGTCTTTTGGGGTGCCGGTGCTCAACTGAACCAAGGTTCGTCCGGCCAATGCCTTTGACACATCGGAAGCCGACAACAGCCTGTGCGTGGTGTCGTAATTGTCGATGCAGACCACCAATATATCGGCGGCCCTGAGCGCGCCCAGAACATCGCTTGCCACGTCAACGCCCGCGTCGGCAAAGGGCAGGGTGCGCTCCGGTGACCGGTTCCAGACGGTCAGCGGGTGCCCCGCACCCGCAAAGGCCCGCGCCAGGGCCGACCCCATCAGGCCAAGTCCCATCACTGTGATCGCCGTCATGCGCTGCCCCCATTGATTGTCATGGCTGGGGTGACCATATCGCGATTCGTACGCCTGTCACTATCCGCCCCGCGGCGCTTCTGGACCTTGCCACGCAACCGGTTATTGTCGGGGCAGCGTGGGTCAAGTTCGCGCGCTGGCAAGTCAGCCAAAATGGACTGAATACGATCAAATTGTTGAACGCTGTCCCGATAGGGGCGTTTGCAACGGAGCCCCAAAATGCCTCAAGCCGAACCTGGCATCCGTATCGGTCACGTCCACCTGAAGGTGGCCGATCTTGACCGCTCCATCACATTTTACCGCGACGTGATCGGGTTGGAGGTTCAGCGTCAATACGGCGATCAGGCGGCGTTTTTGGCGGCCGACGGCTATCACCACCATCTGGGCCTGAACACCTGGGACAGCCGCGGCGGCACCGCGCCGCCACCAGGCCATACCGGGCTCTATCACACCGCGTTTCTGTTCCCCGATCGCCCGGCGCTGGGCCGCGCCCTGCGCCGGGCGCTGGATGCCGGCGTCGAACTGACCGGCGCGTCCGATCACGGGGTCAGCGAAGCGATTTATTTCGACGATCCGGACGGCAACGGGGTAGAAATTTACCGCGATCGCGCGGTCGAAGACTGGCCCCGCGACGCTAACGGCAGCGTGGCGATGACCCGCGCTCCGCTTGATATTCCCACGATCCTGGCCGCAGCCGCGACCGCCGATTGAGGCCTCTGGACGCACTCCGCCTTCCGGCCTAGGTTCGCCGGGTTCCAAAAGGGCTCGACAATGGCAACCGGCACCAATATCCGCACCTTTTTTCAGGGCACTTGGCGCGACGAGGACGCGATGATCATGCGCGCAGCTGATCATGGGTCGTGGCTGGGGACCACGGTTTTTGACGGGGCGCGTTGGTTCGAGGGCGTGGCCCCCGATCTGGCGGCCCATTGCGCCCGCGTGAACCGGTCGGCCAAAGCGCTGATGATCACCCCGACCGTCAGCGCCGAGGACATGGTTTCGATCATTCGCGAGGGGCTGAAAACCTATGCTGCGGGTGCAGCGGTCTATATCCGACCGATGTACTGGGCGCTTGCGGGGGGCGATCTGGGCGTGGTGCCGAAACAGGGGCAGACCGGGTTTGCCATATGCCTGGAAGAAATCCCCATGGCAGCACCAGGTGCATCGACGACCCTGACCACAACCCGGTTTCGCAGGCCGGTGCTGGAAGACGCGGTGGTCGACGCCAAAGCCGGCTGTCTTTACCCCAACAACGCCCGCATGCTGACCGAGGCCCGCGCCAAGGGGTTCGGCAACGCTCTGGTTGCTGACGCCATGGGCAACGTCGCCGAAACCGCCACCGCCAACATATTCATGGTCCGCGACGGCGCGGTGTTCACCCCGATCGGAAACGGCACGTTTCTGGCTGGAATTACCCGCGCCCGGCATCTGTCCAACTTGCGTGCGGAGGGCGTCGAGGTTCACGAAACGGTGTTGAGTTTCGACGACTTCCGTGCCGCCGACGAGGTTTTCATGTCGGGCAACATGATGAAAGTGACGCCGGTTACCGAATTCGACGGCACCCATTATCAATCCGGGCCGGTCACCGCGCGGGTGCGCGAGATGTATTGGGACTGGGCCCTCTCCGCGCAGTGATCGCAGGTCCCGCGCCACTCGGACCGAGCGCCGCCGCAGGCGGCGCAATGCCTCTGGACAATCCCGCCCCGGGCCCCAATCCTCGCCCCATGCACCCGAACCCGGCATTTCGCGGGGCCGACGCCCGGACCAACCTCGCGCAAGCCGCGGCGCGTGGGTTCGGGGTTTTGGCCGTCAACGGCACCAACGGCCCGCTTCTGGCGCATGTGCCCTTCGTGTTGGCGAAAGACGGGCGGACTGCGGCGCTTCATCTGGTTCGCTCAAACCCGATCTGGCGTGCGCTCGGCGCGCCCCTTGCCGCCGTGATCGCGATCACTGGACCGGATGGCTATATCTCGCCCGACTGGTACGGGGTGCCCGACCAGGTCCCGACCTGGAATTACGTCGCGGTGCATCTGCGCGGCAGGCTCGAGGCGCAGCCGGCGGAAGCGCTGCCCGCTCATCTCGACGCGCTCGCGGCCAACTTCGAGGCGCGGCTGGCGCCGAAACCGCCCTGGACCGCCGACAAGATGACCCTGGGCGTGCGCGCCCGGATGCAGCGTATGATCGCGCCCTGCCGGTTGCACATCGACACGGTTGACGGCACTTGGAAGCTGGGCCAGAACAAGGGTGCGGACGCCCGCCGTGCTGCCGCAGACGGCATCGGCGCCGCAGGTCTGGGGCAGGAAACCCAAGCGCTGGCGGCCCTGATGATCGGCGCCGACTGAACCGCCGACTGGGCTTGCGACCGAGGGGACATCCAATGCAGCTTTTCTACGCCATCCCATCACCCTATGCGCGCAAGGCGCGCGTAATGGCGATTGAAAGCGGACTGGCCGACCAGATCGATTTCGTCACAATCGCGGCGCGGCCCGATGCTCCCGATCCGGTGCTGCAAGCGGCAAATCCGCTGGGCAAAATACCGGCGCTGGTCCGCGATGATGGGTCCACGATCCACGACAGCCGGGTGATTGCACGCTACTTCGATGCCCAAGCGGGTACGAATTTCTACGCCGATGACCGGCTTTGGGAGGTTTTGACGCTGGAATCTCTGGCCAGCGGCATTATGGATGCGGCGGTCAACATGATCTATGAACAACGCTTTCGCGCCGCGGCCATGGTCAGCCACGACTGGCTGAATTGGCAATGGTTCAAGGTCGAATCCGCCCTTGATGCCTTGCGGTCGGACTGGGCCGATCACCTGATCGGGCCGCTTTGCGCCGGGCAAATGACGGTTGGCTGCGCCCTGGGGTATCTGGACTTCCGCCACGGACCCCGAAACTGGCGCGATGGGCGGCCAGACCTGGCCCGCTGGTCCGAGGAATTCGCAGCCCATCCGTCGATGCAAATGACCGCCCCGCACGACTGACATCCCAAAACCGCCCCTGCGCCGGAATGTCCGCTGGACGCTTTTTGCGCACCGGGCTAAACAGCCTCGGGACGGGCACCGGATTCGGGTGCCCCCAGGGGCTTATGGCCGGTAACGCAACTGGCTGAGACAAGGAGAGAAATCCCGTGTCACACGCAGATGACCTCACCGGCACGCGCCGCGATTTTATCTATTACGCGACGGGCGCGACCGCGACCATTGCCACCGGGGCCGCTGTGTGGCCGCTGATCGACCAGATGAACCCAAGCGCCGATGTTCAGGCGCTGAGCTCGATCCGGGTTGATATCGCGGATGTTGAAGTGGGCACGCAGCTGACCGTGAAATGGCTGGGCAAGCCGGTCTTTATCCGTCGCCGCACCAGCGACGAGATTGCCGCGGCGCGGGCTGTGCCGCTGGATGATCTTGTCGATAGATCATCGCGCAATGAAAATCTGGAATTGGCGGACGCGGCGGACCAAAACCGCACCATGGACGAAAATGGTGAATGGCTGGTGATGGTCGGCGTCTGTACGCATCTGGGCTGTGTGCCCATCGGCGACGGGTCGGGCGATTTCGGCGGCTGGTTCTGCCCGTGTCACGGGTCGCATTACGACACTTCGGGCCGCATCCGCAAAGGTCCCGCACCCGAGAACCTGATGGTTCCGGTGGCGGTTTTTGTCGATGACACAACGATCAAACTGGGCTGAGGGAGGCACCGATGGCTGGTATTCCGCACGATCATTATGAGCCCAAATCAGGCGCCGAAAAATGGCTCCACCGCCGCCTGCCGATTGTCGGCCTGCTTTATACCGCGCTGATGATCCCGACGCCGAAAAACCTGAACTGGTGGTGGATCTGGGGCATCGTTTTGGTGTTCTGTCTGGTTCTGCAGATCGTCACCGGCATCATTCTGGTGATGCATTACACCCCGCACGTCGATCTGGCCTTCGCCTCGATCGAACATATCATGCGCAACGTCAACGGCGGCCACATGATCCGCTATCTGCACATGAACGGGGCCAGCCTGTTCTTTCTTGCCGTCTATATCCACATTTTCCGCGGCCTTTACTACGGCTCGTACAAAGAGCCGCGCGAGATCACCTGGATCATCGGCATGCTGATCTATCTTCTGATGATGGCGACCGGATTTCTGGGCTATGTGCTGCCCTGGGGGCAGATGTCGTTCTGGGGCGCGACTGTGATCACCGGCCTGTTCGGCGCGATCCCTTTGATTGGCGATCCGATCCAGACCTGGCTGTTGGGCGGACCGGCGGTCGATAACGCCACGCTGACCCGGTTCTTCAGCCTGCACTATCTGCTGCCGTTCGTGATCGCCGGCTTGGTGATCGTCCATATCTGGGCCTTTCACACCTCGGGCAACAACAACCCCACGGGGGTCGAAGTGCGGCGCGGCTCGAAGGCCGAGGCGCAAAAAGACACGCTGCCATTCTGGCCCTACTTCGTGATCAAGGATCTGTTCGCGCTTTCGCTGATACTGGTGATTTTCTTCGCGATCACCGGGTTCATGCCCAATTATCTGGGCCACCCGGACAATTATATCGAAGCCAATCCGCTGGTGACGCCCACCCATATCGTGCCCGAATGGTATTATCTGCCGTTCTACGCGATCCTGCGCGCATTCACTGGCGACGTCTGGGTGGTGATGTTCGTCAGCTGGATCACCGGCGGCATCATTGGCGCCAAGTTCTTTGGCGTGCTGGCGATGTTCGGGTCGATCTTCATCATGGTGCTGGTGCCCTGGCTCGACACCTCGAAAGTGCGCTCGGGCAAGTACCGACCGATGTTCAAATGGTGGTTCTGGTTACTGGCGATCGACTTTGTGGTGCTGACCTGGTGTGGCGCACAACCGGCCGAGCCGCCCTATTCAACCATAGCCCTGATCGGCGCTGCCTATTGGTTCGCCTATTTCCTGATCATCCTGCCGCTTTTGGGTGTTTTCGAAAAATCTCTGCCCGCGCCCGCGACCATTGAGGACGACTTCAACGCCCACTACGGCGCGCCCGAGGGCGGCGAGGGCGCGTCTGACGCGACCCCGGCTGAGTGAGAGAGGACCAAAGGCACATGTTCAAAACACTCACCACCGCCGTCGCACTGGCATTCGTGCTGACCGGGACCGCGTTCGCTGCGGAAAGCGAAGGCGGCCACATCGAAAACATCAAGTTTTCGTTCGATGGTCCGTTTGGCAGCTATGACCAGATGCAGCTGCAGCGCGGTCTGAAGATCTATACCGAGGTCTGTAGCGCCTGCCACGGGCTGCGTTATGTGCCGCTGAGAACACTCGGCGACGAAGGCGGTCCGCATTATTCCAAGGCCGAGGTGCGCGCCTACGCCGAACAAAACTATGAGGTCTTCGACCCAGAGCTTCTGGATGGCGAAGGCGATTTCCGCGCCGCCCTGCCGGCGGACAATTTCCCGCGCAACATGGCCGTCGGCGCGCCGGATCTTTCGATGATGGCCAAGGCGCGGGCCGGGTTCCACGGGCCCTACGGCCTGGGCATCAACCAGTTTTTCAAAGGCATGGGCGGGCCGGAATACATCGTGGCGCTGCTGAACGGTTACACCGGGCAGGAAAAGGAAGAGGCGGGATCGGTGCTTTACGAAAACACCGTCTTCCCGGGTGGCTGGATTTCGATGGGACCGCCGCTGGACGACGAGATGGTCGATTTCGACGACGGCCACGCCAACGACCTGCACCATATGTCCGAAGATATCGCGGCGTTTCTGATGTGGTCGGCCGAACCCAAGCTGAACGACCGCAAGGTCGTGGGCCTGCGCGCGGTGATGATCCTGGGCCTGCTGACGGTGTTGCTTTATTTTACCAACAAACGCCTCTGGGCACCGATCAAAGGCCGCTCCAAGGGCTGATATAATGACAGTTTGATTGCGCCGCGCATTTGCGCGTCGCCACGGGGTGGGGGCCAGCCCCCCACACCAACCGAAGTATTTCCAAAACGATGAAATTATGAAGCCTGTCCCAGATAGCTGGCCAGCGCGGCGGGCGGATAGTCGAGCGTTGCGCCGGTCGGCGCAGGCGCGCACGCGACACCGTCAGCCACGATCACCGTCAGATCGCACAGACGTCGGGCGTCGGCCGGGTCGTGGGTCACCATGACCAGCGTGGCGGCGATCTCGGCGCAGAGGTCAGCCACAAAGTCCAGCATTTCGGTCCGTTGCGCCGGGCCAAGCGCGGCGAAGGGCTCGTCGAGCAGGATCAGCGGTTTGCGCTGCACCAGCACCCGCGCCAGCGTCACGCGGCTTTGCTGACCGCCCGACAGCGCACCGGGCTTGCGGCCGGCGAAGTTGCCAAGCCCGACGCGGTCCAGGGCCAGGGACACCGCGCCGTGGTCGCGCGCGGTCAGGCGCAGGTCGGGGCGCAAGCCAAGCCCGACATTTTGCACCACGGTCATATGCGGAAACAGGTTGCCGTCCTGAAACACCACTGACAACGGGCGCTGGCCGGGCGGCAGGCCGATCTGGTCGCGTCCGTTGATACCGATACGGCCCGCCGACGGGGCTAGGAACCCGGCGATGGCGGCCAGAAGCGTCGATTTGCCGGCCCCCGAAGGGCCGATCAGCGCGGTGCGGCTGAGCGCGGGAAGAGTGAAGTCGGCGGCAAGGCGAAACGCGCCCTGATCGATTTTTAGGCCGGCAAGCTCAAGCATCGGCGCGCCCGCCCCGGTCGAAGACCCAGAACAGCGCCAGGCTGAGCGCCAGCAACAGCAGCGCCGCACCGGCGGCATCGTCCATCCGGTATGCCCCCATCAGCCGGTACAGCGCCAGCGGCAGCGTTGGTGCGTCGGCGCGCGAGAAAAGGGCGATGACGCCCAGATCGCCCATAGAAAGCGCGGCGGTCAGCCCCATGGCAAAGCCAAGCGGTCGGCGCGCGCGGGGCAAGGTGACCAATCGCAGGCGGTCGCGGGCCCGCATACCAAGCGATACCGCCAGCGCGCCGTACTGCGTCTCGACGTCGCGCAGGGCCGGGACCAGGGCGCGCAGGGCAAAGGGCAGGCTGGCCGCCGCGTTGACCAGTGCGGTGACCGGCAGCGCCAGCCGGGTCGGGTCCGCCAGCGGAAAAAGCAGGATAAACAGACCGGTGCCCATCACCAACGGTGACGCCGCGATCATCAAAAGGCCGACGCCCTCGGCCCAGGGGCGGTGCGACCGGGCGGCGGCCAGGGCCAGCGGCAGCGCCAAGGCCAGCATCACCGCCACCGAGCCAAGCGCCACGAGCACCGAGCGCAGCGCCGCCAGCCAGACCGGGCCGGGCAGAAACGCAACCCGCGGCGCGCCCGCCGCCACGACCATCGCCAGGGGCACAAGCAAAAACGCCGCGGCCAGGGCGATGGCGGCGGTATCAACCGCCCGGGCGCCCGCGCTGCGCCCGTCCCAGCGCTCAACCGGGCGGTCGAGCCCGGCGCCAAAGGCGGCGGGCACCATCAGGCGGAAGGCCAGCAGCCCCGCCACCCCGGCCATGGCGAATTGCACAGATGCCAGCCGCGCCGCGCGCCCGAGGTCGAACTCGAAGGTGAAGGCCTGATAGATCGCCAGCTCGACCGTCGTCGCGCGGGGCCCCCCGCCCAGCGTCAGGGCGACGGCGAAGCTGGACAGGCAGATCAGGAAGATCACCAGAAACGCCCCGGGCAGGGCGGCGCGCAACATCGGTGCCTCGATGTGGGTGACCATGTCGCGGGGACCAAAGCCCAAGGCAGCGGCGGCGCGAAACCGCTCGGTCGGGATCGCCAGCCAGGCCTGCAGGATCAACCGCACGGCCAGCGGCAGATTGAAGAACACATGCGCCAGCACCACCCCGTGCAGCCCGTAGATGCGCACATTTGGCAGGCCAAGTGCGCTCAGTCCGGCGTTCAGCACGCCGGCCTGCCCAAAGACTGCCAACAGCCCAAGCACCGCCACGATCACCGGCAGCAGAAACGGCGCACCAAAGAGCATGATCAACACCCGGCGCCCGTAAAAACGCCGCCGCGCCAGCGCGCGGGCCACGGGTATCGCCAGCAGTGTGCTCAGCGCGGCTGACAAGACCGCCTGGGTCAGCGTAAAGCGCACCGCCGCCCAGTCAGCGGGGCCAACGCCGCCTGCGCCATCGGCGCGCAGCGCCACGGCCACCACCGTGCCCAGACTCAGCGTCACCACCGCCAAAACCGCCGGCGACGCGGCAACCAGACCCCACCGCCCCTGGCCCCCTGTCCATTTGATCGGTGCGCGCCCGGTCATCGCCACCCCCGACTTTCATGGCTCCGGCGCGGATGCTGCCGCCAGGAAAAGACCCCGGAAGTGTCTTCCCTATCATCCTTCCATAAATACTCCGGGGTGCGCGAGGGGCAGCGCCCCTCGCCTCGGGCGACGCGCGCCAGCGCGGCGCGACTTCGATCAAAGTGGCTGGCCAACCCCGGCCTCAGTTCGCCAATGCGGCCCGCCATTCCTCCAGGGCGGACGTGCGGATCTGGTCGGCCTGATCTGCGGGAAAGATCAGCGCGGTGGCCGGCTGGATCAGTCCCTCAAACCCGTCGGGCAGACCGCCATCGGGCAGGCGCGCGGGATACATCCAGTTGGTCGTCGGGATCACCGATTGGAACGCATCCGACCCGATGAACGCCAGAAACGCATCGGCCAGATCGTTCTGGTCGGTCGTCGCCAGCTTGCCGGCCACTTCGACCTGCAGGTAATGGCCTTCGTCGAACGCGGCGGCGGCTTTGGTCGCGTCGCCCTCGGCGATCAGGTGATAGGCCGGCGACGTGGTATAGCTCAGCACCATGTCGGCCTCGCCCTCCAGAAACAGGCCGTAAGCCTCGGACCAGCCCGGCGTCACGGTGACGATGTTGTCAGCCAGCCCGGCCCAGATCTCGGCCGCCCCGTCGCCGTAGGCGGCTTTGACCCACATGAGCAGGCCCAGGCCGGGGGTCGACGACCGCGGGTCCTGAATGATGATGCTGACCTCCGACGCCGCCAGCGCCGCAAGGCTGTCGGGCGCGGTCGGCAGGCGGGTTTTGTCGTGCACGAAAGCGAAATAGCCCCAGTCGTAGGGCAAGAACAGCGGGTCACTCCAGGCGATCGGCAGGTCCCAATCGCCCGACTGACCATGCGGTGCAAACAGCCCGGTCGCGGCGGCGCGCGCGGTCAGACCGGTGTCCAGCCCCAGCACGACATCGGCGTGCGTGCGCGTGCCCTCAAGGCGGATCCGCGCCAGCAGCGCCGCGCCATCGCCGGCGGCGACAAAGTGCAGATCGCAGGCGCAGTCCGCCTCGAACGCCGCTTCAATCGCCGGGCCCGGACCCCAGTCCGAGACAAAGCTGTCATAGGTATAAACCGTCAGAACGGGCACATCCGCCAGCGCCGCCTGCGCTGAGAAAAGGGCCAGTCCCGCGGCAATGATCGGTGATCGCATGTCATCCTCCAATGCGACGGGCGGGGTCGGGTCAGAGGGTGTCTGATGCCTTCCCTCCGCCGGTCTTAACCGATTCAGGTTCAGCGGGTTCGCGCGTTGCGCATCTCAGCCGGTTGGCACCCCGAGGTGGGGCAATGATAGTGCTGGCGGGGATCAGGGGCAAGACGAAATGCATTGCGTGTCGGTAACACGCGATATGTCCGGTTTATGTACCAGATGATCTGTCCGGTTTTAGAACGCCTCCAAGCCATGGAGGGAGGCGATGCGTCGGACGGAGCAGGTACAGGGACTGAGATTGATGAAGTTCGAGGAGGT
>JAKZRT010000020.1:0-55709 GCA_047518005.1 Brevirhabdus sp. | reverse complement strand
CCCAGAAAAACCGATCGCACCACTCCAGGTATCCCTGCCACTTGGTGTCCGCGGCGAAATCGGCGCGACTCGATTTGCACTCAACCACCCAGATCTCGCCCCTTGGTCCCAAGGCCATCACATCGACCCGCAGGCCGGGCGTCGGCGTCAGCTCTTGGACCGACACGAAATCGTGATGCCGCAGGTGGCGGGCGACCCCGCGCGCCAAAAGCTGGCCGGGTTGAAGGGCAATATCCTCGGGCATCCGACATTTATGAACGAAAAGTGAACATTTGCAAGGGCACGGCCCAGCGACAAAAGCCCAAATGAAAACGCGGTCCACGTGGGCCGCGTTCGAATTTCACGAGGTAGCTCGGATCAGGCGCGGGCGTCGCCCACCAGCTTCCAAAGCGCCGGTACCAGCAGGGCTGCCAGCGCCAGTTTCAACGCATCAGCGAACAGGAAGTTGGTCATCCCCCATTGCATCACCCAGGCGAATCCTTTGGATTCCAGAAACAGATAGAACATCCAGGGCATCCCGAACGCGTAGATGATTGCGTTTCCGATTAGCAGCGCGCCAACCATTGAGGCGACTCCACGGTCCCAGCCCTGCCGTGCAAGCGACCCAACGACCGCCACGGCTACCACAAATCCGATCAGATAACCGGCAGTCGGTCCCGCCAGATATGCCAGACCAGCGCTGTCACCGGCGAAAACCGCCACACCCAAAGCGCCCAGTGCGATGTAGGCAAGCAACGTGACGACACCCAGCCGAAACCCGAAAGTCGCGCCGATCAACAGCACGCCAAAGGTCTGTAGTGTGGCCGGCACCGGCCAGATCGGCACCCGAATTTTCGCGCAGATGGACAATGCCACCACCCCGAGGACCACCAATACAGCCCGTTTTATCCAAAGCGAATTGCCCTCGGCAGGCCAGAACGCCTCGCTCAGAACCCGGTCGGTTGTGTTGATTGCCATCGGTCGCCCCCTTCCCTTTCACGGACTTGGCCGCTGTCTGCCTCACGCGCACTTTGGGCGCAAGCCTCCAGCACCCGCGACACATCGCCCATATACCGATACCGCGACCGCATGCGATAATCTTTTCTCGGGCCGCGGACGTGCCATTCGCAGTGCCAGACCGGCCAGTCGCGGAAATCGTAGTTCACCCAGTAATGATCAGGTGTGCAGAAATGGTCCGCAAAGGGCATCGTGCGGTTCAGATCGATGGTGTGAAAGCGCCCACCATCCTCGAATTCCACTTCGATCAGGCCGCCGTCGCTCTCGGCCCAGACATAGCGGCGCTCGGCCGTCATCGGGCCCGCGCCTTCCAGAACCAGTTCACCACGTTCTTCATAGAACAACGCGCCTTTTCGCTCGGGAATTTTTCGAAAAACCGCCTGCCCTGCGAGCCGCCCGATGGTACCGTTTTTCCGGTCCGCAATTTCGCGGAGGATCGTCCAGCGGCCTTCAAAACCGCGCATGCAAATGTGCCCCTGTTCATAATGCGCGCTCGTGAACCCCCTAATCCGTTGCGCGTTTTCCGCCCAAAGTAAGACGCAGATCGGCGCAAAATTCAACCAGAACCTATGCGCGTGACCCTTCGGGCAACATGTCGGCGGGCGGCGCGCAGAAATATGGTATTTTATCTATCGCGGCCTGCGCTTTCGTCCTAGCGCCCCGTGATATTCTGGTTAACCGGTTTTGGCGGGCCTTGTGGACGCTGCTGGTCGCGTTTATCACGCCCCCGTCTTGGACAAAAAATAGGGCCCGCCCATGATCCCTCGCTATTCCCGTCCCGAAATGGTCGCGCTCTGGTCGCCCGAGACCAAGTTCCGCATCTGGTACGAAATCGAGGCCCACGCCTGCGACGCGCAGGCCGATCTCGGCGTCATTCCGCGCGCCAGCGCCGACGCGGTCTGGCAGGCGCGCGATACCAAATTTGACGTGGCCCGGATTGACCAGATCGAAGCGGTCACCAAACACGACGTCATCGCCTTTCTCAACCATCTGGCCGAGATCATCGGCCATGACGAAGCGCGGTTTGTCCACCAGGGAATGACCTCGTCGGATGTTCTGGATACGACCTTCAATGTGCAACTGATCCGCGCCGCCGATCTTCTGCTGGCCGACATCGACGCGCTATTGGCCGCGCTGAAACGCCGCGCCATCGAACACAAAGACACCATCCGCATCGGGCGCAGCCACGGCATCCACGCCGAACCGACAACGATGGGCCTCACGTTTCTGCGGTTCTACGCCGAAATGGACCGCAACCGCCGCCGCCTCGAAACCGCGCGCGACGAGGTCTCGACGGGGGCGATTTCAGGGGCCGTCGGTACCTTCGCCAACATCGACCCGGCGGTCGAGGCCCATGTCTGCGCCAAGCTTGGGCTGCGCCCCGAGCCGATCAGCACCCAGGTGATCCCGCGCGACCGGCACGCCGCATTTTTTGCGACGCTCGGCGTCATTGCCAGCTCGATCGAAAATGTCGCGACCGAGATCCGCCATATGCAGCGCACCGAAGTGCTTGAAGCCGAAGAATTTTTCTCGAAGGGCCAGAAAGGCTCGTCAGCCATGCCGCACAAGCGCAACCCGGTGCTGACCGAAAACCTGACCGGTCTGGCGCGCCTGGTGCGCATGGCCGTGGTCCCGGCCATGGAAAACGTGACGCTCTGGCACGAACGCGATATCAGCCACAGCTCGGTCGAACGCACTATCGGCCCCGATGCGACGATCACGCTCGATTTTGCGCTGGTGCGGCTGACCGACGTGATCGAGAAACTTGCGATCTATCCCGATAATATGATGAATAATCTCAACAAGTTCCGGGGTCTTGTTCATTCGCAGCGCGTGTTGCTGGCGCTGACCCAAGCCGGGATCAACCGCGAAGACGCTTACCGCCTGGTGCAACGCAGCGCCACGAAGGTCTGGGAAGACGGTGCCGATTTTATGGCCGAACTCAAGGCCGACGCCGAGGTCACCGCCGTCCTGACCGCAGCCCAGATCGAAGCAAACTTCGACTTGCCCTATCACACCAAACACGTCGAAACGATCTTCGCCCGGGTCTTTGGCGAGAAATCGTGATTTGGTGATTCGCCGCGCATCTGATAGATTGCTATAATGAAACGACAATCCGTAAGTCCGAACAGGGAGAATACGATGCGTGTCAAAACCATCATGGTGGTGTTTGTTGTTGGCATTCTGCCGGGCCTCGCTCTGGCGGGGGGTATGTGTGGTGGTGGCAGTCATGATCAAAGCGCAAGCATTTGCGTGGATGGTCAGATTTGGGACGATGCGACGCAACTTTGCGTCGATCAGGTCACCGGCTGAGCGCCAGTAATTCGGGGGCACGGAATTGACGTCAGGGGCGGTTCGTTGTGCGGGCCGCCTCTTTCTTTTGGCCCGATCAGCGATACCGCCGTAAGGCCTTTTTAACCGAGAAATGGCAGGGTCCGGCCAAGGGGACCTGACCCGCCATGACCGATCTTACTGCCCTCGGCCTTCCTGCTGACCTGCCCGAAATCGCCGCCCCGACCTTTATGGGTGGCTACGACGGCGTGTCTGCGGACTTGAGCCAGCAACAGAAGGCCGCGATCATTGTTCGGGTCCTTTTGTCGGACGGGCGCACCATGTCGCTTTCGCAACTCACCCCGGAAATTCAGGTCAGTCTGACCCGCGAAATCGGGGCCATCCGGCAGATCGATCAGGCAACACTCAGCAGCGTCGTCGATGAATTCATCGGCGAACTCGATGGCGGCGGGATGAGCTTTTCGGGCGGCCTGCAGGAAGCGCTGTCGATGCTCGACGGCTCGATCAGCGCCGAAACCGCGCGTCGGCTCAGCCGCGAGGAAGGCATCAAACTGGTCTCGGACCCGTGGAAACGGCTGGTCGAATTTGACGCCGAGAAACTGGCGCCTCTGGCAGAACGCGAAAGCGTCGAAGTGGCCTCGGTTCTGCTTTCGAAGCTCACCTACGAAAAATCCGCCGGGGTTCTGGCGCTGATGGCTGGCGACACGGCGCGGCGCGCCGCCTATGCTGTGTCGCAGACCACGAAAATAAGGCCGGATGCGGTGCGCACCATTGGCCGCGCCCTGCTTGCCCAGCTCGACGCCGAACCGCGTCGCGCATTTTCCTCGCTGCCGGTCGACCGGGTGGCCGCGATCCTCAATTCAGCCAATTCCGGCACCCGCGATGACGTCTTGGAAGGGCTGCAGGAAGAGGATGCCGAATTTGCCGAAGAGGTGCGCAAGTCGATCTTTACTTTCGCCAATATCGCGGTCCGCGTCGACACGCGCGACGTGCCGAAATTCACTCGCGAGGTTGCCCCGGGCGACCTGACGCGGGCGCTGAAATACGGCACCGATCTTGGCGAGGAAAATGCCGCCTCGGCCGAATTCATCCTCGGGGCCATGTCCAAGCGCATGGCTGAAAGCATCCGCGAAGAAATGGATGGTATGGCGGCGGTAAAACAAAAAGCCGGCGAGGCTGCGCTCGACGAAGTGGTGGCGGGCATCCGGCGTCTGGAACAATCGGGCGAAATGGCCTTCAAGTCCGACGAGGACGACGAGGATTAAAGCGGTTTGCGTTTTCAATGACGCACAGGGCATCGAAATTCGCGTTCGAAATCAGCAGCATGCTGATCGAGGGGCAGCGATTTTTTATTCAATTTAAACGCAAACCGCTCTGGCCGCCGAAGGCTCTATAGACAGCCATCGCCGGCCCCGATACGCTTTCGGTATGGGCAAATCACGATCACAGTTTGACGGACGCCGCTGGCACGATATGGGCGGCGATGACGCCGGGCCGGTGGTGCCCGAGGATCACGATTTCGCCTTGTGGGAAAAACGCATCGACGCGCTTTTCAACATCGCGGCGGCAAAGGGCATTTTTTCCGTGGACGGGCTGCGCCGCGCGCTCGAGGATATGGGCCAAGAGGCATTCCAGACGATGTCCTATTACGAACGCTGGGTCGCTGCGATAAACCAAAATCTGATTGAACAGGGCGTCTATTCTCTGCAAGAGCTCGGCGAAAAGATGGAAACCGTCGCCCGGCGTGGCGGCACCTATGGCGAGGCCGCAAATGGCTGACCGGGTCCGGGTCAAAACCATGATGCCGCCGGGCCATATCCGCACGCCCGCCTACCTGCGCGGCAAGACCGGGGTCATCGAGCGCGACCTGGGCACGTTCCCCAACCCCGAACAACTGGCCTACAACCGACCGGCCGACCAGCGCCGGCTCTATCGTGTCCGCTTTGCGATGTCCGATGTCTGGGGGGCGCGGGCCGAGGCCCCCGGCGACACGCTTGACGCCGAAATATTCAGCCACTGGCTGGACCCCGCCTGATGCCGCACGACCACCCCCCGCACAGCCACGACGGGATCAGCGCCTCGGGCCACCCCTACCGCGCCGACAACGACACAGCCCTGACCTATTGGCAGACCATGGAGATTGCGCTGCGCGAGATGCTGATCGAAAAGCGCATCACGACAGCCGCCGAGATTTCCGCCCAGATCGACGCGATGGACCGGCGCAGCCCGGCGGACGGCGCGGCGGTGGTGGCGCGGGCCTGGACCGATCCCGATTTCAAGGCTTTGTTGCTTGACGACGCAAGTGCTGCCAGCCGCGAGATGGGGTTTGACGTCGGTGCCCTGCGCCTGATTGCTGTGGAAAACACCAGCCTGGTTCACAACGTCATCGTCTGCACGCTTTGTTCGTGCTATCCGCGAAATCTTCTGGGATTGCCGCCAGACTGGTACAAATCGCGCGCCTACCGGTCGCGCGTGGTGCGCGAACCGCGCAAGGTTCTTGCCGAATTTGGTGTTGATCTGGCGCCAGACTTAACGCTCCGTGTCCACGATTCCACCGCCGAGATGCGCTATATCGTCTTGCCGGCGCGTCCTGCGGGCACCGACGGCATGGATCAGGCCGAACTGGCAGGCCTTGTGACCAGGGACGCGATGATCGGAACCGGTCTGCCGCTCGACCCGGCCTGATCTTGTGGTGCCGCGCCATCGGCTCTAAGACCGCCCGAACACCACATCGACAGGACCACATGGCCCGCGCGCGTTCGAACATTTCTGATCGCCTTACCAACACGCTGTTCTACGGGCTGATCCGCTTTGCGCTGCGCCTTCCCTATCGCCGTCGCGTGCGGTTCATGGGCTGGATCATGGCGCGGGTGTTTGCGCCGCTGGCGGGCTATCCCCGGCGCATCCGCAATCATCTGGCCCTTGCCTGCCCTGATCTGGACCCGGCCGAAGTTCGGCGCCTGACCCGCGCTGTGCCCAATAATATGGGCCGCACGATCATCGAGATTTATTCCGGCCAGGAATTCGTTGACCGCATGGCCAGGGCGAAATTGAACGGCCCCGGTTTCGAGGCGCTCAAGGCGGCGCGCGACGCGGGCCGCCCGGTCATCGCCGTCACCGGCCATTTTGGCAATTATGACGCGCCCAGGTCGGCATTGATCGCCAATGGCTACCACATTGAAGCGCTCTATCGCCCGATGAACAACCGGATTTTCAATGCCCATTATGCCCGCGCGATCAACGCCATCGGTCCGGTGCATCCGCGCGCCCGGCGCGGCTTTGAAACGCTCGTCAAGCACCTCAAGTCAGGCGGAATGATTGGGATAGTGGTCGATCAACACATGCGACAGGGCGAAGATGTCACATTTTTCGGCCACACCGCGCGCACTGCAACTTCGGCCGCCGATCTCGCTCTGCGATACAACGCAATTCTGGTGCCGATGTACGGGGTGCGCCAGCCCGATGGGCTGAGTTTTGACCTGGTTTTCGAGGACCCGATTCCGCACGGCGACGCAAGTTCAATGACCCAGGCGATCAACGACAGCCTCGAGACCATAACGCGCAAGAACATGGAACAATGGATGTGGAGCCACCGCCGCTGGCAGGCAGCGCGCGACTAGCGCAATTGTGCGACAGCGACCACCGGCCCCGGGCCCCGGTGCTGAATAATCACCACGACACCGTCATCGCCCGCCACGGTCAACGACATCTCCAGCGGTTCGCGGCCGGTCCATTGGCCGATAATCTCCCACGACGTGACAACGTTGGCATAATCCAGGTTGCGGCCGCGGTTTTCACCGCGGGTAATGCTGACCGAACGCAGCGGATCAAAGCGCACCAATTGCACCTGAACCGGTGTCGACAGCCCGGGCATCTTTGCGGCTTTGATCGTCAAACGATCGCCCCGGCGATCCAGCCTGATCGGCACCGTATCGGCGTTCGCATGCTGGGCTGCGACCATATCCATCAGCTTCATCGGCCGCGCGCCCGCGATGTGGTCGCGGCCACCGATGATCATCTGCGGCGTATAGGGGCGGGTCCCGAAACCTGCGACATAGGCGCGTTGCCGCGCCGAATGCGCAGGATTTGCGAATTCGTCCTTCCACCCGATGTAATCCCAGTAATCAACATGCAGCGCCAGCGCGACAACGTCGTCGCGCGCCGTCAGTTTGCGCAACAGCGCATCGGCCGGCGGACACGAACTGCATCCCTGGCTGGTGAAAAGTTCAACCAAGATCGGCACATCGTCCGCCGCCGCGGGTGCGCCGATGGCGAGCGAGGCGATTAAGAAAAGGCGGGAGAATAATATTCGCATCAGGCGTCAGTCAGTCAATTTGCATTGGCGACAGTCCTAGCCACCGACGGTCGATAAATCCAATCAAGGTTTTGTGCAAATGTTGCGAGTGTTGCGACATTTCACCGCCCACCTTGCGGATTGTGTACAATGGTATACATATTGCTGCGATACCCCCTTGAATGGCCGCGCCGGATGCGGCATTTGCCCGGACAACCCGGAACCCGTATCACCTGATGGAAGAGGAGACACCGAAATGACAGTCGTCGTTGGTCACGATACCGCCAAAACCCGCCGCACGCTCAGTGCCGCGGGCCAAAGTTTCGACTACTATTCGATCGCCGCCGCGACCGAGGCGGGACTTGGCGATTTCTCGCGCCTGCCCGCGGCGCTGAAGGTAGTGTTGGAAAACATGCTGCGGTTCGAGGACGGCAAGACGGTCTCGACCGACGACATCCGCGCCTTCGCCGACTGGGCGCTGAAGGGCGGCCGCAACCCGCGCGAGATCGCCTATCGCCCGGCGCGCGTATTGATGCAGGATTTCACCGGGGTGCCTGCGGTGGTCGATCTGGCCGCCATGCGCGACGGCATCGTCGCCCTTGGCGGTGACGCCGAAAAGATCAACCCGCTTAACCCTGTGGACCTGGTGATTGACCATTCGGTGATGATCGACGAATTTGGCAACCCGCGCGCCTTCCAGATGAACGTCGACCGCGAATACGAACGCAACATCGAACGCTACACGTTCCTCAAATGGGGCCAGTCGGCGTTTGACAATTTCCGCGTCGTGCCGCCCGGCACCGGCATCTGCCATCAGGTGAACCTGGAATATCTTTCCCAGACGGTGTGGACCGACCGGGACCAGAACGGCAAAACCATCGCCTACCCCGACACGCTGGTGGGCACCGACAGCCACACCACCATGGTCAATGGTGCCGCAGTGCTCGGCTGGGGTGTCGGCGGGATCGAGGCCGAGGCCGCGATGCTGGGCCAGCCGATCTCAATGCTGATCCCCGAAGTTGTCGGGTTCGAGCTGACCGGAGCCATGGTCGAGGGCACCACCGGCACCGACCTGGTGCTGAAAGTCGTCGAAATGCTGCGCGCGCGTGGCGTCGTCGGAAAATTCGTCGAATTCTTCGGTGCCGGCCTTGACCGCCTGCCGCTGGCCGACCGCGCCACTATCGCCAACATGGCGCCTGAATATGGCGCCACCTGCGGCTTCTTCCCGATCGACGACGAAACCCTGCGTTACCTGCGCAACACTGGCCGCGACGAGGGCCGCATCGCACTGGTCGAAGCCTACGCCAAGACCAACGGCTTCTGGCGCGCCGCCGACTACGCGCCGGTTTACACCGACACGCTGCACCTCGATATGGGCACCATCGTGCCCGCCATCTCGGGCCCCAAGCGCCCGCAGGATTTTGTCGCACTCAGCGACGGCAAATCCGCCTTCGCCCGCGCGATGGCCGAGACGTTTCAGCGCCCGATGGGCAAGCAAGTCGCCGTGGACGGTGAAGATTACACACTGGAATCGGGCAAAGTGGTGATCGCCTCGATCACCTCGTGCACCAACACCTCGAACCCCTACGTGATGATCGGCGCGGGCCTTGTGGCGCGCAAGGCCGCAGCCCTCGGCCTCAATCGCAAGCCCTGGGTCAAAACCTCGCTCGCGCCCGGGTCCCAGGTGGTCAGCGCCTATCTCGAGGCGGCCGATCTGCAAAAAGACCTTGATGCGCTTGGCTTCAACCTCGTCGGATACGGCTGCACCACCTGCATCGGCAATTCCGGGCCGCTGCAGCCGGAGATCAGCAAAGCCATCGCCGACGGCGATCTGGTCGCCACATCCGTGCTTTCGGGCAACCGCAATTTTGAGGGCCGGATCAGCCCGGACTGCCGCGCCAATTATCTGGCCTCGCCGCCGCTGGTCGTGGCCTACGCGCTGGCCGGTACGATGGACATCGACCTGACCAGCGACCCGCTTGGGCAAGACCAGAACGGCACGGATGTGTTCCTGCGCGACATCTGGCCCGCCAGCCAGGAAATCAACGAACTGGTCGAGGCGACCGTCACCCGCGCGGCGTTCGTCGAAAAATACGCCGAGGTTTTTACCGGTGACGAAAAATGGCAGGGCGTCGAGACCACCGACAGCCTGACCTACGACTGGCCTGCAACCTCGACCTATGTGCGAAATCCGCCCTATTTTCAGGGCATCACGATGGAAACGAAAGCCATCGAAAACATCGAAGATGCCCGAGTGCTGGCCCTGCTGGGCGACATGATCACCACCGATCACATCAGCCCCGCCGGGTCGTTCAAGGACACCACGCCCGCAGGCCAGTATTTGACCGACCATCAGGTCGCCCCGCGCGAGTTCAATTCCTACGGCTCGCGGCGCGGCAACCACCAGGTCATGATGCGCGGCACGTTCGCCAACATCCGCATCAAAAACGAGATGCTCGATGGCGTCGAAGGCGGCTATACCAAGGGCCCCGACGGGGCCGAGACTTCAATCTACGACGCCGCGATGGCCTATCAGGCGGCCGGAACCCCGCTGGTGATCTTCGGCGGCGAACAATACGGCGCCGGGTCCAGCCGCGACTGGGCGGCCAAGGGCACTGCCCTATTGGGCGTCAAGGCGGTGATCGCCGAAAGTTTCGAGCGTATCCACCGCTCGAACCTGGTTGGCATGGGCGTGATCCCGTTTGAATTCACCGACGGCGACACCCGCAAGTCACTGGACCTGACCGGCGACGAGGTGGTGTCGATCACCGGCCTCGCGGGCGACCTGACCCCGCTTTCCGACGTGCCCTGCCAGATCACTTACGCGGGCGGAATGACGCGGACCATCACGCTGAAATGCCGGATCGATACAGCGGTCGAGATCGAGTACATCGAAAACGGCGGTGTGCTGCATTACGTGTTGCGAAACCTGGCGCGCGCGGCCTGAATACGACCGGTTCCGGAAACAGGCTGTTTCGCCGGATGCTGATTGTCCTGCGCTCGGCCAGCGGGCATCATGCACCCCATAGTGGGTGTGCTGGTAAGATATTCTCCGGTACTGATGGAATCTCTGGCTCTGGTCGTGCTTGTGCTCGCGTTGCTCTGACGATTCTGCGGTGGGTTAGGAAGAATTCAGGGGCGTCAGTCTGGGTCTGACGGCCCTCTCAATTTGCGCCATCCATGGCCGGGCGAATGACCTTTTCGACCACCGCGCGCGTCAGCGGTCCGGCGTGGCGCAGCAAGATCCGCCCCTGGCCGTCCAGCACATAGGTTTCCGGCACCCCGTAAAGCCCCCAGTCCAGCGCCACCCGGCCCGTCGGGTCCGCCGCCACGGCCGCATAGGGGTCGCCCAGGTCTCCCAGAAACCGCACCGCCCTGGCCGGGTCGTCCTTGTAATTGATCCCGTAGATCGGAATACCCTCAGCCGCCAACGCCATCAGATTGGGGTGCTCGACCCGGCACGGTCCGCACCAGCTGGCCCAGTAATTCACCAGCTTGACCCCCGGCCCGCGCAGGTCCTCGGCCCCAAAGGGCGCGAATCCGGCAAGCGGCTCAAGCTCCATATCGGGCGCTACCTGCCCGATCGACGCCAGCGGCAGGGCATCGGGGTCGTCGCGCTGCATGCCTGCGTAAAACATCGCCGCGATTCCCAGAAAGATCAGCGGCGGTGCCAGCATCAGGGGCGAAAGACGCGGCATAGCTCAGCCCCCCTGCCCGCCCCGGTCAGTCCCGGCGCGCTTCCCGGCCTCGTAAAGCCGCTTTTTCACCACCACGGCCCGCCGCCAATAGACGCCGACCAAAAGCGCCAGCAGGCCCAGCGACACCGCATAGGCCAACCCGACTTCGAACGCATATTTGCCAAGCTCAGGCATGATCCATCCTAGCCCGCGCGATCAGCGCCGCCAGACGGCGCGCCCTGATCTCGGTCCGCGTACCGACCAGCACCAGCGCCACGAAAAGCAGCACAAACCCGGCAATGGTCACCAGCGCCGGATACCAGAAAATGTCGGCCACGTTTTCCTGCGCATCCAGCGACAGCGACGCGCCCTGATGCAACCCCTGGCTCCAGAAATTCACCGCATAACGGCTGAGAAAGGCAAAGACCGACCCCACGATGCACAGCACGCTGGTCAGATCGGCGGCGGTGTCCTGGTTCTCGACCGCCGCCCACAGCGCGATATAGCCGATGTAAAACAGAAACAGCACCAGAAACGAGGTCAACCGCGGGTCCCACTGCCACCATGTGCCCCACATCGGCTGGCCCCAGATCGCCCCGGTAATCAGCCCGATCAGCGTCATCGTCGCCCCGATCGGTGCCGCCGCCCGCGCCGCCAAAGCGCTGACGTGGTGGCGGCGCACCAGCCAGATCACCGAGGCCACCACCATCATCGCCCAAGCGTTAATCGCCATCATCGCCGCGGGCACGTGCAGATAGAAAATCTTGACGCTCGACCCTTGCCGATAATCATCCGGCGTAAAGAAAAACCCCCAGACCAGCCCCAAAACCACGCCGACCGCCGCCATCCCCGCCACCCAGGGCAGGATCGCGCCGCTGACGCGCATGAAAAGCTGCGGATTGGCGAACCGCCAAAGCGAATTTTCCATCGAAACTCATGTCTCCTGAATGAACTGTTACCGCAAATTCCCTCAGCGCAGATTGGCGCGAATTGCCGCAGCCCCGGCAAATGGCAGCGTCGCGACCGCCCCGGCGGTGATCCCGGCCAGCAAGACCGCTGCGGTTGTGGGGTCCTGGCCCTGGGCCGCGCGCGCCACCGTCGTGGCCCCGAAAATCAGCGTCGGCACGTAAAGCGGCAGCACCAGCAGCGACAACAGCAGCCCGCCGCGCCGCACGCCAACGGTCAGCGCCGCGCCAAAGGCCCCGATCATGCTCAGCGCCGGCGTCCCCAGCATCAGCGCCGCCACCAGCCAGCCATAGGCCGGACCCGGCAGGTTCAAGAGAACCCCCAGAACCGGGGCCGCCAGCGTCAGGGGCAGGCCCGAGGTCACCCAGTGCGCCGCCGCCTTGACCGCGACAACGCCCTCCATCGGCAGGGGCGCGGTGGCCAGCGCCTCAAGCGTGCCATCCTCAAAGTCCAGCGCGAACAGGCGGTCCAGCGACAACAGCGACGCCAGCACCGCGCCCAGCCACAGGATGCCGGGTGCGATGCGGGCCAGTTGCGCGGTGTCCGGACCGACCCCGAAGGGCACCAGCACCACCACAATCAGGAAAAACGCCAGGGCCAGGCCAAAACCGCCGCCGGCGCGAAACGCGAGCCTGATGTCGCGAACGAAAAGCGCGGTCACTGGAACACCCCGTCAAACTCGCCGGCGCTCTCGGCGTCGAACCGGGCGCGAAAATCGCTCAGGTCAATCGTGCGCGCGGTGAGGTCCAGATCGGCGTGGGTGGCGATAATCGCCGACCCGCCGCCCCTCAGATGCGTCTCGACCGCCCGCAACAATCGCCCGACACTGGCCCCGTCCAGCGCCACGTTGGGTTCATCCAGCGCCCAGATCGGACGACCGGTCAAGACCAGGCGGGCAAGCCCCAGGCGGCGCCTTTGTCCCGCCGACAATTCGGCCGAAAACCGGTCCCGCAGCGGGCCCAGGTCAAAGGCTGCCAGCGCGGCCGCGATGTCGCTGGCACCATGGACGCGGGCCCAGAAATCGAGGTTCTCGCCCAGGGTCAGCGTATCTTTCACCGCGTCCGCGTGGGCCGCATAGGCAAAACGCTCGGGGGGCTGGGAAATATCGCCCGCCAGGCTTGGTTGCAGCCCGACAAGCGTGCGCAACAGCGTCGTCTTGCCGACCCCGTTCGGGCCGCGCACGACCAGCACCTGACCGGGGTCCAGCGCGAAATTCAAGCCCTCAAGAAGGCGCACACCACCCCGTGCCAGCGCCAGACCAGAGACCGAAAGCCCGCCCATTCAGACCGGCAAAAGCGCCGCACCGATACGGCGGCCTTCTGACAAGAGGATGTTGTAAGTCCGGCACGCGGTGGGCGAGGCCATCGGCTCGGCCCCGATCCCCGCCGCCTCGACCGCGTCACGAAAGGCGGCCGGCAAATGCGCGACATCGGCCCCTGTGCCCACGAAAAGCACGTCGATCGAACCTTTCGCGGCCAGCACCGGGGCCATATCGTCGAACCCACCCCAGTCAAAGACGCCGCTCGGCAGGATCAACTGCGGTCCCTTGCGAACTTTGCCGCCGACCCGGAAAAATCCCGGCCCGTAGCCGTCGATCGGCGGCGCGTTATCATAGACAATCTCGTTCAGACGCATGGCGGCCCCTAATCAAAAATCGGCAGACCCTGTATGGCCGAAACCGCGATAACCGCATATCCGACCGCGCGATACATTCGCTCAGAATCTGGCCTGAAGATAGCCGCACCGGCAATATTGGCCAACAGATAGGGGATCATGACGATCAGTCCCAGGATCACAGCGTCTGCCCGCAGCAGATCGCGCGTCCCGAAAATCACCAGCAAAACCACATCTGCGGCCAGAAGATACAACAGGTTATTGGCGCGGATCACCGCAGGCGGGTTGGGGCTGGCCATATAAAAAAGGATCACCGGCGGCCCCGGCAGGCCCGCCGCACCGCCCAGAAACCCGCCCGCCGCACCGGTGCCAAAGATCAGCCCTCGCGTGACGCGGCCCCGATACCGATAGCCCGAAATCAATATGACCAGCAGGATCAGCGCCAGTACCGACACCGAAAACCGAAAGGTCTCGGGCGAGATCCTCGTCAGCACCAGGACACCCAGCGGCGTCAACAGAACCAATCCGGCGATCAAAAACGCCAGATCACCGCGTCTGGCATCGCGCCAGGCGCGCGGAACATTTGGCAGCGGGCCGAACAGATCCATCACCACAAGGACGGTGATCGCGGCAAACGGCCCCAGCACCTGACCGGCCACCGGCAGGAAGATCATCGCGGTGCCAAAACCCGCGAAACCACGCACCAGCCCGGCGACGGTTGCCGCAGTGATCAGAAACCACAGGCCATCGGTGGCCAGCGCGTCGCCTAGCGCCGCTATCAATGCTCCGCTCACGCGTCAATATTGGCGAATTGGTTGCCCGCGTTGGCGTCGGGCTTGGACCAGTCGCGCTTGACCCCCAGCAAAAGCAAAATCGCCGAGGCCACGAAGACCGACGAATAGGTGCCGACGACCACGCCCCAGATCATCGCAAAGACAAATCCCCGGATCACGTCGCCGCCGAGGACGAAAAGCGCAATCAGCGCCAACAGCGTGGTCACAGATGTCATTACCGTGCGACTGAGGGTCTCGTTGATCGACAGGTTCATGACCTCTTTCAGCTCGCGTTTCTTAAATTTCCGCAAGTTCTCGCGCACCCGGTCAAAGACCACCACGGTGTCGTTCAGCGAATAGCCGACGATGGTCAGCAGGGCGGCAATAATGGCCAGGTCAAACTTGATCTGCAGCACCGAGAATATGCCGATGGTCAGCACGACATCGTGGATCAGCGCCGCCACCGCGCCCACGGCAAACTGCCACTCAAAGCGCAGCCAGATATAGAAAAGCACCGCCGCAATCGCCAGAAATACCGAGATGACCGCCGACCGGATCAACTCGCCCGACACCTTGGGACCCACCGATTCAACCGATGGAAAAGTCATACTGGCATCGACCTCCCTGAGCACGGCTTCCACCGACGTCACGATCTCGGCCGAGACCGCCTCGGCCCCCTCCTGCGCCTGAATGCGGATCATGGCGACGTTCTGGTCCGGCCCGAACGAGGGGTCGAACACTTGCGTGATCGACACGTCGCCCAGGTTCAGCGGGTCGATCGCCGACCGGTACGCGCCCACATCGACGGGCTGGCTCGCCTGCGTCCGGATCGTGGTCCCGCCCCGGAAATCGATCCCGAAATTCAGGCCGACGATCAGGAAAATCACAAACGAGCCCAGAAACAAAAACCCCGAAGCCCCAAGCGTCAGCTGCGGCCGCGCGAAAAAGTTCCAGTTGGTCTCGGATGGGACAAGTCTCAACCGCATCTCAGACCTCGATTGTTTTCGGACGGCGGGCCTCGAACCAGATCACGATCATCAGCCGGGTCAGGAAAATAGCAGTAAACACCGATGTCATGATCCCCAGCCCCAGCGTGATCGAAAACCCGCGCACCGGCCCCGAGCCCATGGCAAACAGGATCACCGCCGTGATGAACGTGGTGATATTGGCGTCCAGAATGGCGCTCAGCGCCTTTTCATAGCCGCGCTCGATCGCCCGCGCCGGACCACGCGCGGTTTTCAGTTCCTCGCGAATACGCTCGAATATCAGCACGTTCGCATCAACCGCCATCCCGATGGTCAGCACGATCCCGGCGATCCCCGGCAACGTCAGCGTCGCCCCAATGATGCTGAGCAGCCCAAAGATCAGCCCGACGTTGATGATCAGGGCAACGTTGGCAAGCATACCGAACCAGCCGTAACTCAGCCCCATGAACACCAGCACCGCGCCAAAGGCCACCAGACAGGCGATCTTGCCCGCCTCGATGCTGTCGGCCCCCAGCTCGGGGCCGATGGTGCGTTCCTCCAGAAACGTCATTTCCGCCGGCAACGCCCCGGCCCGCAACAGCACCGCCAGATTGGTCGATTCCTCCAGCGTGAATCTTCCGGTGATAATCCCCGATCCGCCCGAGATATGGCTCTGGATGGTCGGCGCGCTGATCACCTCGCCGTCCAGCACAATGGCGAAAGGCGCGCCGATGTTGTCGGCCGTGTAATCGCCAAACTTGCGGCCACCGGCCGGGTTGAAGCGAAAGTTGACCGCCGGACGCCCGTTCTGGTCGAAACTGGGCTGGGCGTCGGTCAGTTCCTCGCCGGTCACCACCGGGCTCTGATCGAGCACATAGAAAAGCCCCGGCTCGTCCATCGACGGATAGATCACCTGGCGCGGACCAGGGGTCTGGGCCGGGTCGCTGGTCTGGCCCAGAACCGCGTTGAAGGTCAGCTTGGCGGTGGTGCCGATCAGCTCTTTCAGCTCGCTGGCCGACCCGATGCCCGGCACCTGGATCAGGATGCGCCGATCGCCCTGCTTTTGGATGGTGGGTTCGCGGGTGCCGACCTCATCGACCCTGCGCCGGATGATCTCGAGGCTTTGCTCGATGGTGCGCCTGTCGGTGGCGTGCTTTTCCGCGTCCGACAGGGCGACGATCAGGTCCGCGCCCTGCGCCCGCACCTCGATATCGGTCGATCCGACCCCGGTCAGGCTGACCACCGGCCGCGCCAGATCGCGCACCGCCGCCAGCGCCGTGGCCATCGCCTCGGGCTTGGCGATGCGGACCGTCAGTTCACCCGGGTCGCCGTCCTGCCGCCGCACCGTGCCGACTTGCGCCCGCCGGTCGCGCAAAACGTCGCGCACCTCGGGCCAGAGCGCGTTCATCCGGTCGGCGTAAACGTCCTCGACCCGGACCTCGGCCAACAGATGCGCACCGCCGCGCAGATCGAGCCCCAGATTGACAATCCGCGCGGGCAGCCAGCCGACCCAGCCGTCAAGTGCCGCCTGCTGGTCGGGGGTCGCGGTGCCGCCCTGGGCCTCGACCGCGGCTGCCGCGTCATTATGTGTCTCGACCCGCGCGTAAAACCCGTTGGGCAGCGCGAACAACAGCCCGATCGCGGCCAGGCCCAGAATGACGACCCGCTTCCAAAGGACAATCTGAAGCATCGCCGCGTCCCGACCTCAGCCCGCCGGTTCGGTTTTCGAGATCACCTGCGCCACCGTCGACTGCACCACGCGCACCTTGACGCCGGTGGCAATTTCGACCTCTATCTCGTTGTCTTCCTTGACCTTCGTGACCTTGCCGATCACCCCGCCCTGGGTGACAACCTTGTCGCCCTTGCGCAGCGCCGACACCATGTTGCGATGATCCTTGGCCTTTTTCTGCTGCGGCCGGATCAGCAGGAAATACATGATCGCGAAGATCAGGATCAGGGGCATGAGCCCGCCGAGGCTCCCCAGACCCCCACCGGCGGCTTGTGCATAGGCTGGCGCTGCGATCATGTCTCACCCTTCTCGTGTGTCGCGGGGGTCCCCGCCCCGAATTCGCGCGGACCATAAAGCCCCGAATTCGCGCGGACCATAAAGGCGCAGATGGGCAGGCGCAAGCAGGGTTGCAAGGGTGATCCGCAGTCCCGGACCGGGGTCCGGGACCTCCCAGCGCCAGGTGGATTGCACAAAGGATCGCGACCGACCGGGCGGGGGCAAGAATCGCGCCCGCCGTCGTGCTGGAAGCAAGCCTCCGGCTTGACGGGCGGGCGGACGCGATCCGGGGCTGCGCCCCGGCAGGACATTCGATTGATCCGGGACCTCGCCCCGCAATTTGGCAAACCCCGCGACCCATGGCAGAGTGAGTGCGATTTGAGGGGGAAGATTTGAACACGATCACGACCTACATCAGCCATCCCTCGTGGGCCGCGATCAGCGCACTGGCGCTTGGTCTGGTGATCTACTTCGGGCGGCCAAAAGATACCGACCCAATCGACGATCAAGGGCTTCTGTCCCGCCTTCACGACACGCTCGGCCTGCCGGTTCCGAAATTCGCCACGGCGCTTTTGGCGGTAATCTGGACCGGCCTTTTCCTGATATTTCTCAGCGGCATCGTTTGGACCGTGCTTGATGCTCTCACGCGCCTCCCCTCGGCGATCAATGACAAGGGCATTGCCGACCTGCGCTGGTCGCTGTTGACCGTGACCGCCGTCACCGCCGCCCTCGGCGCCGTGGTGGCCTTGCCCTTCACCATGGCCCGCACCACCCACAGCGGCCGTCAAACCAAAACCGCCGAACAGGGCCACATCACCGACCAGATCAACACGGCGGTGGCGGGGCTCGGGGCCGAGAAAACCGCCGACCGCCAGCGTCGGAACAATGCGGGCAATCTGCTCTATGAAGACGGCAACAACGGCAAACCCGACTTCAAGAAACCGATCTTCGAGAAGGTCACGCTCCCCAACATCGAGGTTCGCATCGGCGCGATCTACGCGCTTGAGCGGATCGCGCAGGACAGTGACCGCGATCATGTACGGATAATGGAAATTCTTTGTGCGTACGTGCGCGAAAACTCACCTGCAAATTCAGCAGACGAACATGAATTTGGTTCACTGCTCGGACTGCCGAAAAATCTTTCAGAATACAAAGAACAATTACTACATCACACCTATTTTTCAGCCATCTCCGCGATCAAGAAACGGCACCCAACAGGCGAGTCGGACCAAGATCCAAAGACAGACGGCCTGTTGATGAAATGGTCGAACAATCTACCTTCGCCTAGGGCAGACATTGAAGCAGTCGCCAGAGTAATTAGTCGTCGAAGCCAACGACAATTTCGGGTTGAACAGAATTGGTTGACTGACCGCTCCGAACGCTACTTGCTCTTTGATTTGAGTAGCTCGAACCTTCAAAGATTGTCGTTTGCGGGAACTGCGTTCTCAAATACCAGTTTCAAGGGAGCTTTTCTTGATGGTGCCTCGTTTGACGAGTGCACATTCGCGGTTTGCGACTTCTCGGCCAGTAGCGGAGTTTCAACAAGTTTCTACAATTCAAATTTCCATGATTGCAATTTCTCTGCAGCAAACCTTGAGATTTCAAATCTGAACGGAGGTTTCTCTGCGTGCAGTTTCCAAAACGCCGACCTCGGCGGTGTGATTGCAAACGCTGCAACGTTTCTTGAAGTCGATTTTTGGGAGGCGACTTTTGTTGCCGCTCAGTTTGAAAGAACGCACTTTGACGAATGTCGCTTCATCAATTGTGATTTCTCGTTCATTAAGGGCGACTCAAGTTCCGCGAATAATTCTATATTTTCAGGCATCAATTCTTTTTTTCACTATGCTGGCAATGCCAAGATTGACGAAAGCCTTTTTTTTGAAGTTGATCTCAGCGAATTGGAGTTCAACGAAAGATTGCTTACGAACAACATCGGCGACGGTTCAATCATTCTGCCGGATGGTTACTTGGCAGGCAAAGGCGTCTTGGAGCACTGGACTTCTGATGAACTTGAATGGTCGGAGCTTTACAAACTCTGGCGCGCCTGGCAGGTCGAAATCGGGTACCGCCCGCCCAACGACACTCCGTAGGGCGGGCTTCAGCCCGCCAGCATTCTTCGCGCCAGTTTGACCACTGCGCTTGTTTCAAGTTCCAATCATTTTATGTTGTAATATCAATATCTAAACGAATGTTTCAACCTTGAAACCCTCGGCCTCCCCAAAATCCCGCTTCCCTCCGGCCCCCAACCGACGCATAACCCGCCCCAGAATTTGAACCCTGGAAAACCATGCACGAAATCCGTTTCATCCGCGAAAATCCCGGCGATTTCGACGCCCATATGACCCGCCGCGGGCTCGGCCCCCAGTCGGCCGCGATCCTCGCCGTCGACACCGCGCGGCGCGCCAGGATCGCCGCCGCCGAGACCGCCCAGGCCGACCGGAACGCGGCCTCCAAAGAGGTCGCCAATGCCAAGGCCAGCGGCGACGAGGCCAACTTCGAACGCCTGCGCGCCCTGATGGCGGCCAAGAAAGACGAGGTGGCAGAGCTCGAGGCGCAAGCCAAGGCCCAAGACGCCGAGCTGACCGAGATGCTGGCCGGCCTGCCGAACCTTCTCCACCCAGACGTGCCCGAAGGCGTGGACGAGGCCGACAATACCGAGATCAGAACCTGGGGCACCCCCCGCCGGTTCAGTATTTCCCCCAAGGAACACTTCGACCTGCCCGCCACCCAAAACGGCATGGATTTCCAGACCGCCGCCAGACTTTCAGGCGCCCGCTTCGTGATCCTGTCGGGCGCTATCGCCCGCCTTCACCGGGCGCTGGCCCAGTTCATGCTGGACATCCATATCACCGAGCACGGACTGACCGAGACCAACGCCCCGGTTCTGGTCCGCGCTGAGACCATGTACGGCACCGGCCAGCTGCCGAAGTTCGCCGAGGACAGCTATCAGACCACCAACGGCTGGTGGCTGATCCCGACCTCCGAGGTGACGCTGACAAACCTGGTCAGCGGCTTGATCGTCGACGAGGGCACCCTGCCGCGCCGCTATGCCGCGCATTCGCTGTGCTTCCGCTCCGAGGCGGGCAGCGCGGGCAAGGACACTGCCGGCATGCTGCGCCAGCATCAGTTCGAGAAGGTCGAAATGGTCTCGGTAACCCACCCCGACACGTCCTGGGTCGAACACGACCGGATGACCCGTTGCGCCGAGGCCGTCCTTGAAAAGCTGGGGCTGGCCTACCGGACCGTGATCCTGTGTACCGGGGATATCGGGTTCGGGGCCCTAAAGACCCATGATATCGAAGTCTGGCTGCCCGGGCAGGACAGGTACCGCGAGATCAGCTCGGTCTCGAACTGCGGCGATTTCCAGGCCCGCCGGATGAAAGCCCGGTTCCGGCCTCGGGGCGGTGGTAGACCTGAGTTTCTGCACACGCTGAACGGCTCGGGCGTGGCCGTGGGCCGGGCCCTGATCGCGGTGCTGGAAAACGGCCAGCAGGAAGACGGATCGGTGGTCTTGCCGGACGTTCTGGCACCCTACCTGGGCGGGGTCAGCGGGCTGAGCGCCGGAGGTGAACTGACGCGATAAATCGCGCCTGTGCGGGCCATTCTCTGATCCGCCCGCTGTTGGACCCTCACAGTGAGAACTCTGTTTAAAGTATCGTTTTAATGCGATTTCTATCGTGTGACCGAGTGTCAGACGCTGGCTTTGTCGGGCGAGATCATCCAACCCGCTTCCACAACGCGCGCCGAAGGGATTGTAGCTGACGCTTTTGGCGGAAGCTCCGGCGGTGTTGGTGATGGCCAGCCCGCTCCAGAGCTGGTCGCCGTGCAGAATATCGGCCGCACCATCCACCCGCTGCCCCGAGGCGGCGGGATCGGCGGTGGTCGCGGGTAAAACGAGCGCGCCATTCCAATTGTCTGACCGGCGTAATGGGAATGGCCGCAAGAGACGCGAATGGATTACCGCCGCAAGGCATCGCACCGCGCAGACCGAATACCGACGCGAGGCGGGGGGGGCATATTCGCTTTTTGCGGGAAATTGTGGTCCAATGGACAGATTGTTGATCTATTGAATGGCGGAATTTCATGCCCGAGCCACAAAACCCAATCTCGTCGCGTCTGTCGGATATTTTCGCGGGCGCGGGCCTGGGCCTGCTCTTGGGCGTCGTTGTCGGACTGTCGGCTTCGCCGGTGGTCGGTATGGTGGTGGGCGCGCTGACGTCCGTTCTGGCAGTGTTCCTTGGTCTCAGCGGCGAAGGCTCCGAGACCAGCCGCCTGCCCCGCGTCAATGGCTTGCGGATCGGGGCTTTTGGGCTGGCCGCCGTGGCCGGATTGGGCGTCGGGCTGCACGTGCGGGTCAACAACAGCCTTGCCCAAGCGCCGTCCCAGCAATTGTCGCGCTGGCAGGCGGCGTTTCCCGACGACCCGCTGCTGGTCAAGCAGATGGTCATATTCGAGCGCACCGGTCTGGCACCGACCAGTTTGGCGCTGGGGCCGGATGGTGCCGCGGTTGCGGTGGAGGCGCAGAAAACGCTGGTGGCGATAAAAAGCTCGGTGCTGTTCTCGACGCTGTCGGATTTTGACGTCTGCACCCGGCTGAACCCGGATCGCTACGCCGATGTGCAAGGGCTGCTGGCGGTCTACAAACGCCCGTCGTCGCCCCAGATGCTGGCAACCGTGGCGCAAAAGATCGAGGCGCTGCCGCCCGATGACTGGGTCGCCGCAACCACCGCGGCACATGTTGTGCTGTGCCAAATCCAGCGGGAGGGGGGCGAATGACACGCGCGAAACTGACTGCCGCCGTTGCGGCACTGACATTTTCGGGCGCGTCTTACGCCCAGACCGCCGATCAGATCAGCGCCCGCGGCGTGGTGCAGATCAGATGCGCGCTGCCGGACGGCGAGATGAAGGCGACCGGGTTCGTGTGGCCCGAGCCGGGCTTTGTGGTTACCGCGCTGCACGCCGTTGCCGGATGCGACGAAGTTCTGATTTACAGCGAGGTTTCGAAACGCGAAACCCTGGCCACCCAAGTGGCCCGCGCCCATCTCGAGGCCGACCTGGCATTGCTGCGCATTGACGACGACCTGGGCCTGAAGGCGGTGCCGTTTCAGGGCCTGATGCCCAACACGCGGGATATATTCTATGCCTGGGGCTATCCGCATGTCGCTGCCGAGATGATCGACCTGCGCGTCGAGTTTGCCGGGGGCTTGAAAGGGATCACAACGCTTGGGACGGCTTTTGAGGGCAAGGACCTGCGCGAGCTCTTCAAGACCCAGCCCTATCCGGGCCCCGAGACCCAGATCATGCGGGTCACAACGACGCTGCAACCGGGTCATTCGGGTGCCCCGATCTTTGACACCCAAGGCCGCGTTGTGGCCATTGCCGATGGCGGTTTGCTGGGCGGCTGGCGCGGCATCAACTGGTCGATCCCGGCGCATGTCTATCTGCCCAAACTTCGCATCTCGACCGATCCCGTGCCTGCGGAAGTGTCGGCCTGGTCGGGGCTTTACAGCGCTGTGACGGCGGAAAAGTCAGTGACCGTCGCGACTGCCGCGCTGACGAGCGCGCCGGATACGCCCATGAGCGCGCTCAGACTGGTGCGCCGGGTGCCGCTGACCGCTTTCGAGGCCGAAATGCGCGCCGAAGACGAATATTTTGAAGAAACACTCGACTTTATACGCGCCGTTCTGGGCGACGAATTCACCGATGCCCAGAAATTCGACATCTATGAGGACCCGATCACCGGGGCGACGATCGGGGTGCCGGCCGGCGTTGAACTGCGCTGGAACGATGACCTTGGGGCGGCGGAATATGTTGTCAACCGGGACAACGTGGTTTTCAAGATGACCACCGGCGTGCACCGCGCCGCGTCATTCGACGCGGCAATGGATTACGGCCGCAATACATTCGCCGCTGTGATCGCATCGATCGCGGAACTGGAAGATAGTCCAAGCGACATCGTTTATGAAACCGATCCTGAGTATCCTGACGAAGCCTATTACGAAGGCGACACGTTCGGGGTCGATCTTGCCACCGGCAATTATGCGGAAGTTTATCTGGAGATGATGGTTCTCGAGCGCGACTTTCTGGGCAGCGCACTTTACATCATCGAGAGCGACGAAAACTTCGATGACAAGGACGAGGCGTTCGCGCTTATCTTTGAGATCGGCGCCAATTACCTGACCGACTTCGCGCTGAATTAACGCGGACCGCCCGCGGGCCCCTTGCCCAGATGTTTCCTGAGCCGCGACGGCGTCGATTTCTTGCGGCCCTTGAAGGGGTTCTTGTCGGACTGGCTGCGCATGGTCAGGCGGATCGGCGTGCCGGGCATGTCAAAGTCGTCGCGCAGACCATTGACCAGATAGCGCGAATAGCTTGTCGGCAGCTTGTCGGGATGCGAACACATGACCACAAAGGCTGGCGGACGAGTCTTGACCTGCGTGGCATAGCGCAACTTGATGCGTCGGCCGGCAGGGGCCGGCGGCGGATGGGCGCTGATCATGTCGGCCAGCCACAGGTTCAGGCGCGCGGTTGGCACCCGGCGATTCCAGACATCGTGGGATTTCAAAACGGCTGCGTTGAGGCGGTCGAGCCCCTTGCCCGTCTTGGCCGAAACCGTCACCAGCGGCGCGCCCCTGATCTGTGGCAAAAGGCGCTCGAAATCCTCGCGCAGGTCTTTTAGTTTTCGCTGTTTGGCGGGTTCGACGTCCCATTTGTTCACCGCGATGACTACCGCACGCCCCTCGCGCTCGGCCAGATCGGCAATGCGCAGGTCCTGGCTCTCGAAGGGGGTTGCCGCGTCCAGCAGAACCACCACGACCTCGGCGAATTTCACCGCGCGCAGACCGTCCGCGACCGACAGTTTTTCCAGCTTTTCCTGCACCTTGGCCCGCTTGCGCATGCCCGCGGTGTCATAGATGCGCATCGCCGTGCCGTCCCAATTGGTGACCACCGAGATCGCGTCGCGGGTGATCCCGGGTTCGGGTCCGGTCAGCAGGCGGTCCTGCCCGATGATGCAGTTGATCAGGGTCGATTTGCCCGCGTTCGGGCGTCCGATGACGGCAATCTGCAGCGGCCGGTCGGGTGTCGGCGCGGCGATCACTTCGCCGTATTCGTCAAGTGCGAGGTCGATCTGGGGCGCGGCGTCGCGCTGGGCTTTGTCGGCGGCATCGACATGCGGCATGAGGACGCCAAGCAATTCGGCCAGCCCCTCGCCATGTTCCGCCGACAGCCTGATCGGGTCGCCGAGCCCAAGCGAATAGGCCTCGATCACGCCACTGTCGGCGGCGCGGCCCTCGGCCTTGTTGGCGGCCAGAATGACCAGCGTGCCCGAGCGCCGCAGGATGTCGGCAAAGACCTGATCGGTCGGCGTCACGCCGGCGCGCGCGTCGATCATGAAGAGCGCGATGTCAGCCATCGCGACCGCGCGTTCGGTCAACCGCCGCATCCTTCCCCGAAGGCTGTCGTCGGTAACCTCTTCCAGCCCGGCGGTGTCGATGACGGTAAAGCGCAGATCCCCCAGCCGCGCCGCACCCTCGCGCAGATCGCGGGTTACGCCCGGGCGATCATCGACAAGCGCCAGCCGCTTGCCGACCAGACGGTTGAAAAGCGTCGACTTGCCCACGTTCGGGCGACCGACAATGGCCAGCGTCAGCGACATGATCCGGGTCCCCAGGTTCTAAAGGCCGCGCCTTAGCACAGGCACGGCCCTATCGGAAAGCGCGAAGATTGCCATCGGCGGTGACAACGTAAAGCGTGCCGCCCACGACGATCGGTGCCGTCGCAGCACCCGATGGCAAGGCGCGGGTACCGAGCGCCGCACCGGTCGACGGATCGAAGGTGCGCATCAGCCCGTCGGACGAGGCCACGATGATCCGGCCACCGGCCAAAAGCGGCCCGAAATGCGCGTGAATGCCTTTGCGACGCTTTTGCCTCTTGTCGCGGAAATAGGGCAGTTGGACGTCCCACAACGTTGCCCCCGTGCCCGCATCAACCCGCAAAAGCCGCGCGTCGTCCGAGACCAGCCACAGCGAATTTCCGGCAATCGCCACCGGGCCGCCAGCGCCGGTTTTCGCGGTCCAGATCCGGTCGCCGGTGTTCAGTTCCATCGCCACCAGCCGCCCGGACTGGGTGCCGGCATAAACGCGATCACCGGCAATCACCGGATCGGCGGCGAAATCGCCGATGCTGCTGTAAACCCGGCCCAGATGTCGGCCCGAGACCGATCCCGACCACAGGCGCACGCCGCCCCGGCGCAGCACCGCCACCAATTCGCCCGACGAAAATGGAAAAACCGCTATGGTGCTCGAGACCGCGGGCCCGGCACCACCGGCAAATCCGGCCGCAGCCGCCAGCCCGGGAATTTGCCATGCGATGCGCCCGGTCGCGGCGTCAATCGCCCAGGCGCGGTTGTCGCGGGTCACCAGGTAGACCAGATTTCCGCGCACCGTGGGCGGGCCCGAAGGTGCCGCATCAATATCCTGCACCCAAAGAACCGCGCCCGAGGCCGCACTCAGCGCCGTCAGGGTGCCAAAGCCCGAGGTCGCAAAAAGAACGCCGCCATCGACCGCCAGTCCGCCGCCCGACCCTTCGCCATCTTTTTCACCCGATGGCCTCAGGTCGTGCGTCCAGACCAGGGCCCCCAGGGTCGAGACCGCGCTCAGCCGCGCGCCAGAATCGAGCGAAAATATGCGTTGCCCGTCCGAGACGGGATCGGTTGATATTCGGGCCCTGCGTGACGAACCGGCGCCGATCTTCTGAACCCACAGCGGTGCCAGATCATTGCTCAGCCGGGCGTGGGTGTTCAGATGCTCGGGCGACCCGCTGCGATGGGTCCAGGCGCCAATGTCGCGGGCCGTGCCCAGCCGCGCAACCGGCGCAGCCTGGGCAACCAAAGCCGGGTCGGGCGCGTCGCCTGGCGTCGCACCCAGGGTTGACCGCACGTCCAGCCGATCACCGGGAAGGATCAACTCGCGCTCGCCACAGCCGCCAAGGCCGACCAGAGCGGCCACGAAAAATGCGGTCGATTTTTTCACCCCACGCGCTCCCCCACTCCGCATTACAACATAAAACACCCAGGCTAGGGAAGGTCATCCCTCAGCCTGCGTCAAGGTCTCCACCCAAAATCACGATCATCTGCCGCGCCCGCCCGGCAAGCTGGCCCGTGGTTTCGGCATCGGACAAAAGGTCCCGGTAGAGCGCCAACGCCGCGTCGTTTTCGCCTGCTTCAATGTGGATCAGCGCGCGCTGTTCTTGTGCCAGCGTCCGAAACGGCGCGCCGGGACCCGACAGTGCTTCGACAATCGCGATCCGCTCGGCCGCGGACATGCCGGTGCCGGCAAGCGTCAGGCGCTTCAATCGCGCCAGGTCACGATAGACGTTCGGAACATTCGCAGCGGCCGCCAGTTCAGCCAGCGATGTGTCGGCCGCCTGCACATCTCCGGCGTCGGCCTGCGCACCAGCGACAACCAATCGAACAACGGCTGCCGCCGCAGCATCGTCTGACGATATGTCGGCCAGCACCGCGGCCCGCGCCGCGGCGTCCTCGATAGCAAGCGCCCCAAGCACGGCGTCGCCCAAACGCCGAGCCTCGGTTTCGTTCGTGGCTTTGCGGTATTCGTTCCACGCCGACCCGCCAACCACCAAGATAATGGCCAGCGCCCCGATCCAGCCGTAGCGCCGAAATCTGCGGAACAGACGGTCGTTTCGGACTTCTTCACTGACTTCATCAATAAAACTGTCGGACTGGCTCATCAGGCGTATCTCACTGCGTGCGATTTGCGCCCTCTTATCGTGAATTTGCCGCCGGTGCCAAGTGTGACCGAACTGCGCGCGACAAAAATCCCCTGCGGCGGTACGCGGGACAATGTGAACTTTGCAGTTTGGTTCGGGGTTGAACTTCCTTAAAAAGCGGTCACATAGAGCCCGACTTCATTTTCATACCCCGCAAGGTCGACCGGATTTACGCATGCGTTTCTTTCCCATTCTGACCGCGCTGGCGGTGATTGCAGTTCTTTATCTGCTGGTGTTCGAGCGCGACCGGTTGCTGGCGGTTGCGCGCAATGAACCTGTGGCCGAAGTCGCGGTCGCAGAGGACACCGAAGCGGCCGCAAGACCCGCAGCGGTCGCGACCCGCGCGGTTGCCGTGGTTGCCTTTAAGTCCACCGCGCAAGTCGTTGAAAGTGCGGTGCTATTACGGGGACAATCCGAGGCCGCGCGGCAGGTTGACGTTCGGTCCGAGACCACCGGGCTGGTGATTTCCGAGCCCTTGCGCAAAGGCACCGAGGTCGAAAAAGGTCGGCTTTTGTGCAGCATCGATCCCGGCACCCGCCAGATCGGTCTTTCCGAGGCTCAGGCGCGTCTGGCCGAAGCGCGGGCCAGAGTGCCCGAAGCCGAAGCCGGCATTCCTGCGGCCCAGGCCCGCGTGGCCGAAGCCGAGGGTCGGCTGATCGAGGCCAATGCGCGTCTGCAAGAGGCGATGATCAACGCGCGCGCTGCGGTGCGCCTCAGCGAAGGCGGATTTGCCTCGGAATCCCGTGTGGCATCGGCCGAAGCGGCGCTGGAAGCGGCGCGCGCCGGCGTGAAAGCGGCGGAAAGCGGGGTCAAATCGGCCACATCCGGTATTGCCGCGGCCGGTTCAGCCATCGAGGGCGCGCGGGCCGGTGTCCAATCGGCCGAGGCTGGCGTGGCTACGGCCCAGAATGAAATTGAACGTCTGGATATTTCGGCGCCGTTCGAGGGGCTTTTGGAATCGGATACGGCCGAGATCGGTAGCCTTTTGCAGGCCGGAGCGCTCTGCGCCACGATCATCCAGCTTGACCCGATCAAGCTCGTTGGCTTTGCGCCCGAGACCGAAGTTGACCGGATCAGTTTGGGTGCCCGCGCGACGGCGCGGCTGGCATCGGGGCGCGAGGTTTTCGGGCGAGTCACCTTTATTTCGCGGGCCGCTGACCCGGCAACGCGGACCTTCCGCACCGAAATCATCGTTGCCAACGCCGATCTGGCCATCCGCGACGGGCAGACGGCCGAGATATTGATCGAAAGCGCCGGAGCCGCGGCGCATTTGCTGCCGCAATCCGCCCTGACGCTGAACGGCGAGGGTGAGCTCGGTGTGCGTCTTGTGGGCGCGGGCGACGTGGCCCAGTTTCAGCGCGTCGAGCTGTTGCGTGACACGATCGACGGTGTCTGGCTGGCGGGCCTGCCGCAGGTGGCCGAAGTGATCGTGGTGGGCCAGGAATTTGTGACCGACAATACGCCGCTCGATGTCACCTACGCCGAGGCCAGCCAATGACCAGCATCGTCGATTGGGCAGCCGGTCGGGCAAGGATGGTTCTTGCCTTTATTGTGCTGTCGCTGGCGGCGGGCGCGCTGGCCTATGCGTCGCTGCCCAAAGAGGGCGAGCCGGACATCGAAATTCCGGCACTTTTCGTGTCGGTGCCGTTCCCGGGGATCTCGGCAGAAGACGCTGAAAAACTTCTGGTCAAGCCGATGGAGAACCAGCTTGGCGATTTGGACGGGCTTGACAAAATGTCGGCTACGGCGCGCGAGGGCTATGCCGGGATCGCGTTAGAGTTTGAATTTGGCTGGGACAAGACCAAGGTTCTGGCCGATGTGCGCGACCGGATGAACACGGTCGAGGCAGAATTTCCAAGCGGTGCCGAGAAATATTCGATCAACGAGATCAATTTTTCCGAATTCCCGATCATCATCGTAAATCTGACCGGCCCGGTCCCGGAACGCACTTTGTTGAAAGTGGCCAAAGAATTGCAGGACCGAGTTGAAAGCATGGACGCGGTGCTCGAGGCGGTTCTGACCGGGCACCGCGACGAAATGCTTGAAGTGGTCATCGACCCGTTGCGGCTGGAAGCCTATAACGTCACCGCTGGCGAGCTGATCGCCGTTGTCGTCAACAACAACCAGCTGATCGCGGCGGGCGAGATCGACAGCCCGCAGGGCACGTTTTCGGTCAAGATACCATCGTCGTTCGACGAGCCGCAGGATGTCTATGACCTGCCAGTCAAGACCAACGGCAACCGCGTGGTCACCCTGGGCGATCTGGCCGACATTCGCCTGACCTTTCAGGACCGGACCGGAACGGCACGGCTCAACGGCGAACCGACGGTTGCGCTGCAGGTGGTCAAGCGCAAAGGGTTCAACCTGATCGACACCGCCACACTGGTGCGCGAAACGGTCGAGGCCGAGGTTGATCTTTGGCCGGCCGAGCTGCGCGATGTGGTCGCGGTCGGGTTTTCGATGGACCAGTCGATCATTGTCGACAGCATGGTGCGCCAGCTCGAGGGCGCGGTGCTGACCGCCATCGCGCTGGTGATGATCGTGGTTCTGGTCGCGCTTGGCACAAGGCCCGCGCTGTTGGTCGGCTTTGCGATACCGACCTCGTTCCTGCTGTGTTTCGCGTTTCTGGCGGTCATGGGAATTGCGATCTCGAACATCGTGATGTTCGGCCTGATACTGGCGGTCGGGATGCTGGTGGATGGGGCCATAGTGGTGGTCGAATACGCCGACCGGCGCATTCGCGAAGGCACCGGGCCGATGCACGCCTACGTCGAAGCGGCCAAGCGCATGTTCTGGCCGATCGTGTCATCCACCGCCACCACGCTGTGCGCGTTTCTGCCGATGCTGTTCTGGCCGGGAATTCCGGGCGAATTCATGGGGATGCTGCCGGTCACGCTGATTTTCGTGTTGTCGGCCAGCCTGGTGGTGGCGCTGATCTATCTGCCGGTGATGGGCGGCGTTACCGGGCGCATGAGCCGGGCCTTCGGCACTGCCTCGGATGCGCTCAAGGCGCGCTTGCCCTGGATGGCGCGGGCCGCCCTGGTCGCGCCCACCGCTTATCTGGTGTTTCTGGGTGCGATGCAGACCCTGAACCCCGGGTATCTGATCGGCGATCCGGATGCCCTTCCGGGCCTGATCAGATATGCCGTCGGACCGATCCTCTTTATCGCCGGTGCCATGGCCACGTCGATTGCCATCGGGTCGGCCAAGATCGACCGCCCGGAAGAAAAGATCCGTTCCGGATATCGCCGCACGCGGTTCGGGTATTTCATCCAGTTCATCGCCGGAAACCCGGTGATGCCGGTTCTGACCATTGTCGGGGTCGGGTTCCTGGTCGTCAGTGTTTTCACCTATTTCGGTGCCAACAACCGCGGCGTCGAATTTTTCGTCGAGGGCGAACCCGAGATCGCCAACGTCTATGTCCGGGCGCGGGGCAACCTGTCGCTGATGGAAAAAGACGCGCTGGTGGCCAAGGTCGAGGCGATCACCCTGACCACCCCGGGGGTCGACAAGGTCTTTGCCTTTGCCGGGGCCGGCGGCATCAACGCCAATACCGGCGGCGCGGAAAGCCCGATCGACACCATCGGCCAGCTTCAGATCGAGCTGGTCAAATGGGAAGACCGCAAGAACAACGCCGAGCTGGATGGAAACGTTGTTCTGGCCAATCTGGAAGAACGACTGGCAACAATTCCCGGCATTCATGTTCAGATATTGGATCTCGGGCGCGGTCCGGCGTCGGGCAAGCCCGTGCAACTGCGGCTGAAGGCCAAGGAATGGAACGCGCTGCTGGAAGCGACCGATATTGCGATTGCCAAAATGGCGGCGATGGACGGGATCATCGAGATCGAAGACACGCGGCCCCTGCCCGGCATCGACTGGCAGATCGACGTTGACGTCGAAAAGGCCGGGCGCTTTGGCGCCGACGTGGCCACGGTCGGTGGCATGGTCCAGCTGGTGACGCGGGGCATTCTGCTCGACACGATGCGGGTCGACAGCTCGGACGAAGAGATCGAGATCAGGGTGCGCCTGCCCGAACACGACCGGGTTCTGTCGACGCTTGAGACGCTCAAGGTGCGCACGCCCGGCGGTCTGGTGCCGCTTTCGAATTTCATCACCATGAAACCGGTCCACAAGCTGGGCAAGATCGACCGCGTCGACGGCGAACGCTATTTCGACATCAAGGCCGGCGTGACGCCGGGGCTGGAAAACGCCGATGGTCTGCCGATCAACGGCAACGAACGCATCGCTGTCCTGACCGACTGGATGGACAACGACCGCCCGTTTCCACCCGGTGTTTCGTATGAATGGACCGGCGATCAGGTCGATCAGGCCGAAAGCCAGGCCTTCCTGGGTCAGGCGTTTCTGGGCGCTTTGGGGCTGATGTTCATCATCCTGCTGGCCCAGTTCAATTCGTTTTATGACGCGGCGCTGGTGCTGGTGGCGGTGGTGCTGTCGACCACGGGCGTGCTGATCGGGATGCTGGTCATGGCCCAGCCGTTTTCGATCATCATGACCGGTACGGGGATTGTGGCCTTGGCGGGGATCGTGGTGAACAACAACATTGTTCTGATCGACACCTATCAGGAATACGCGCGCTATATGCCCCGGATCGAAGCCATCGTGCGCACCGCCGAGGTGCGGATTCGGCCGGTTCTGTTGACCTCGATCACCACGATGGCCGGTCTGACGCCGATGATGTTTGGCCTCAGCCTTGATTTCATCGGCGGCGGTTATTCGATCGACTCACCCACCGCGCTTTGGTGGAAACAGCTGGCGACGGCGGTGGTGTTCGGGCTGGGCATCGCCACGATGCTGACGCTGGTATTCACACCGTCGATGCTGGCGATCCGGGTCTGGGCCGCGGCCTATGCGCGGTTTTTTGCCCGCCTGCTGGCGCGGCTTTCTATGGGCCAGGCCAGCAATGCGGCCCGCGACTGGGCGCTGCGACGCGAGGCCAAGCGCCTGCGCGCGCCCGAGATTTTGTGGGACCATGACGAATACGGCGCCGCCGTCGCCCAGGCAGGCGCCGGTGCGCCGGTATCGGTTGAAATGCCTGCGGACTGGCCCGCTCAGGGCGAACCGGCGCGGTCAGACCAGACCGACGACCGACCAAAGGACCCGCTGCGGGCCGCCGAATAGCCCCTCAGGCAGTCTGTTCCTGAACCGTCGCGGCCAGCTGGTTCAGCGAAAACGGTTTGGGCAGAAAGACCGAGTTCGGAATGCGCGCCTGCTGATCGGCCAGCGAATCCTCGGCGTAGCCCGAGACGAAAATCACCTTGACATCGGGGCGTTTTTTCAGCGCCTCGCGCACCCAGGTCGGCCCGTCAAGCCCGGGCATGATGACGTCGGTGACAAACACATCGACGTCGAGGTCATCGTCTTTCAAAAGCTCCAGCGCCTCTTCGGCGCAATCGGCCTCGATCACCTGATAGCCGCGCATTTTCAGCGCCCGGCTGGCGAAGGCACGGACCGGCGCTTCGTCTTCGACCAAAAGGATCACGCCCTCGCCGGCGCGGGCAAGGACCGCGGCCTTGGGCGGTTGCGGTGCCGCGCGCGCCGTTTTGTCGGCGCGATGCACTGGAAAATAGAGCGAAAACGTGGTGCCCCGCCCCCGGTCGCTTTCGGCAAAGATGAATCCGCCGGTCTGTTTGACGATCCCGTAGGCGGTCGACAGCCCCAGTCCCGTGCCTTCGCCCAGGCGTTTGGTGGTGTAAAACGGCTCGAATATTTTCGACAGTTTGTCTGACGATATTCCGACCCCCTGGTCGGCCACCTGAACGATCACATATTCGCCCGCCGGCACTGTGGCCCGTTGCCGGACAAATTCGGTTTCCAGCGTCATCGTGTTGGTGGATATATCGATATCGCCGCCCTCGGGCATGGCGTCGCGGACATTCACCACCAAGTTCATCATCACCTGCTCAAGTTGGCGTTTATCGGCGCGGATCGATTTGAGATCCGGATCGTGGATCAGCGTCAGCCGCACTTTCTCGCCGGCCAGCCGGTTCAACAGATGGGTCAGGTCCGACAATGTGTCGCGCAGGTCCAGAACCTCGGGCTGAAGATTTTGTTTTCTTGAGAACGCCAACAACTGCCCGACCAGGCTGGCCGCTCGGTTGGCGTTCTGGTGAATCTGCACCAGGTCCGCATAATCCTGGTCGCCCTGGTCGTGGCGCAGCAACAAGAGGTCACAATGCCCGGATATGGCGGTCAGAAGATTGTTGAAATCATGCGCGACCCCACCGGCCAGTTGCCCGATGGCCTGCATCTTCTGGCTTTGCACAAACTTCGCTTCAAGGGTCTTGAGCTCGGTTGCGTCGTTCAGGACCGCCAGCAATCCGACGCCTTCGCCCTCGGTATGTTCGGTAACTGCCAGCGAGATCTGAAGGTAGATCTCTTTGTCCGGCATGGCGAACCCTCAAAACTTCGGGGCGCATCGATGGCCTGCCGTCGCGCGCGTCAGCCAGCCATTCAGCGACCGACCGCCCCAGCCCCTCGAACAGATCGGACACGAACATTCCCGGCTCGATCGCCCGGTCAACCAGTTTCTTGGCGCGAGCGTTCAACTCGACCAGGTGCCCTTCGGCATCGATATGGGCCAGCGGCACCGGCAGATCGGCGACGCCGGCCATGGCCATCCGCCCGCCCGGCAGCACCATGTCGCGGTTTAGGGGCAGGCAGTAAATCTCGGTCCGGCCGGCTGCGGCAGCAAGCGTGGAAACCATGGATTTCTGCGGCCCGTCGACCGTTTTGACCGTCACGACCGCGCCGTTTTCAGGCTTGTTGCTGCCAAATATTCCTTCCAGCGACTTTTCGCGCCCGCCCGCCATGCGGCGCATCGCTTGGTTCATGAACAGAACCGTGCCGGTCCGTGAAATGGTCGCCATCGGCAGGGCGATCCCCTCGGCTCCCAGGGCATAGGCAGGTCGGTCGACCAGATCGTCAAACCGCCACAGGAACGCCGCGTCGTTCAATCGGTGAACCGAAAGCCGCGTATGGGTGCGCCGGGTCACAATTTCTTCGCGCGCAGACCCAGTTGTGGTGGCGCGGTTTTGAATGCGAAACAGGACCGCGCCGGGGTTGGCAAAAAAACCTTCAAGCGATTGCGCCATGGTGCGCCCGATACAGTCGGAAAACCGTGACGAAGCGGCGGCGTTCTGATAGGTCACGATGCCGTTTACATCGGTCTGCAAATGCGGGGTCTCGTCATGTTCGAAAAGCCCGGCCAGGGCGTCCAAGCGGGCATCGACGTGGGTCCGGCCCAGGCGGCGGTGCACCAGCGCCAGCGCCGCGATTACCACGAACGACCCGCCGGTGACCATCAAGCCAAGCGACCAGCCGAGATCGCTCGCAACTAATCCCGCGGCAGCCAGAAAACCACCGGTGATAGCCACAGGAAACGCATGCGGCGCAACCAAACCGGTCAGCAACGCCGCCGGCGACCTCTGCGCTATACTGTCAGGCACGCTCATCCCCGCAATCGAATCGTGTCCCCCAATGTCGCTCGCAAAGTGTTAATCCCCTATTAAGCAACATTTTTTCGCAACCATCAGTTGATTATGGCGCGCCGTCGGTCCGGGTCAAGTGCGCTGTGAAAAAACCGTCGCCACCCGCATCAAGGCCGAGCCGTCTTTGGACTATGCATCGCCAGCCTTGATGGCGCTCTGTAAACCGCTCGATCTGGTCCTCGTTTTCCGAACCCAGCACCGAACAGGTTGCATAGGCCAGCACGCCCGCCTGTGCCACGAATTTCGCCGCTTCGCCAAGGATCGCCAGCTGCCTATCCTGAAACTCCGAAAGCCTCGATTGGGTCAAAGACCACTTGCCCTCGGGGCTGCGCCGCCAGGCCCCGGAGCCCGAGCAGGGCGCATCGACAAGGACCAGATCGTACGGGCCGTGCAGGGCCGCTGTGCCGGGTGCCAGCACCTCGATCCGGGCCTTCGCGCGCGCCGCGCGCGCCACCAGATCGGCCATGCGCGCCGGCACCGCGTCATGGGCGAAAACCCGGGCCCCGCGCGCCGCCATCGCCAGCGCCTTGCCGCCGCCGCCCGCGCAGAAATCGAGAACCCGCAAGCGTGGCCCGACCCCCAGAAGATCGACAACCGCCTGCGAGGCGGCGTCCTGCAGTTCGACTTCGCCGTTCTCAAATAGGGCAAGCCCGCGCAGCCCACGTGGATTGCCGGAAAGTTCCACCGCCGAGGGCGACAGCGGGTGCGCCACGGCCTCGATGCCGCATGCCCCAAGATCAGCGATCACCCGCTCGCGCGACGTCCTGGCCAGGTTGGCGCGCAGAAAAACCGGCGCCCGTTGCCGGGAAAGCGCGCAATAATGCGCCATCGCGGGACCCAGAGACCGCTCAAGCTCGGGGATCAGCCACGCCGGCATGTCCAGCCTCGCCGATGGCGTCAGGTCCGGCTGGACGGCGAGCCGCTCGCGTTCTGCCAGGCTCAGCGGCTGCGGCCCGTACACCCGGCCCTGAAATAGCTCGCCGAGCGGTGCATGCGCCCGGCGCAGATAGCCGATCATCAGCGCCCGACCGCCAGTGCCGCCGCCATAGGCCGCCGCCGAAGCGCGCTGGCGCAGCACGTCAAAAACATGGCTCCGCACCGCCGCCCGGTCGCTCGAACCCGCATAGCGCGCGCCGCGGGCCCAGTTGGTCAGCGCCGCCTCGGCGGGCGCGCCGACGCCAATAAGGTCAAGAACCTCGATCGCGGCCTGGATGCGGGCGGCAGGGGTCATGGGCCGGGGATATTTGATGTCACGCGGCGGTGTAACCGCCAAGTCCCATCGGGTCTCAAAACGAGCGCCTGTGGCGCGCACCCCTGCTGCGGCGCGCAGCTAGAGCGCGCGATAATTCGGGCTTTCGCGGGTGATCTGCACATCGTGGACATGGCTTTCCTTCAGCCCGGAACCGGTGATGCGCACAAACCGCGCGCCGGTGCGCATCGCCTCGACCGTGGCGCTGCCGGTATAGCCCATGGCGGCGCGAAGCCCGCCAACCAGCTGGTGAATGACGGTGCCCGCCGAGCCTTTGTAGGGCACCTGCCCCTCGATCCCTTCGGGTACCAGTTTGTCGGATGCCGCGTCTTTCTGGAAATACCGGTCGGCCGAGCCGCGCGCCATCGCACCAAGGCTGCCCATGCCGCGATAGGCTTTATACGACCGGCCCTGATACAGGATCACCTCGCCCGGGCTTTCGTCGGTCCCGGCAACCATAGTGCCGACCATGGCGCAGGACGCCCCGGCCGCAATCGCCTTGGCAAAATCGCCCGAGTACTTGATGCCGCCATCGGCAATCACCGGCGTGTCGCCGGCAGCACCCGCGCAATCCATGATCGCGGTCAGCTGCGGCATCCCGACGCCCGCCACCATCCGCGTGGTGCAGATCGAGCCCGGTCCGATGCCCACCTTGATGGCGTCCGCGCCCGCATCGATCAGCGCCCGGGTGGCTTCGGCAGTGGCGACATTGCCTGCAACCACCTGCACCTGGTTTGACAGCGTCTTGATGCGCGTCACCGCTTGCCCGACCGAGGCCGAATGGCCGTGCGCGGTGTCGACAACCACGACGTCAACGCCAGCATCGATCAGCGCCTCCGATCGCTCAAATCCCGCGTCGCCCACCGAGGTGGCGGCCGCCACCCGCAGGCGCCCCAGATCATCCTTGGTGGCCATCGGGTTCAGCACCGCCTGTTCGCTGTCTTTCAGCGTCAAAAGCCCGGTCAGCCTGCCGCCCTTGTCCACCACCAACAGCTTTTCGATCCGCCGCGCCTGCATCAGGCTGCGCGCCTCGTCCAGATCGGCGGGTTCGGTCAGCATCGCCAGGTTGTCGCCCGTCATCATCGCGTGCACCGGCGTCGCATCGTCGTTGGCAAATCGCATGTCGCGGTTGGTGACGATGCCCAGCACCCGCCCGTCGCCATCGACCACCGGAAAGCCCGAGACGCGGTAGCGCTCGGTCAGCGCGCGCGCGTCGGCCAGCGTCTGATCCGGGCTGAGGTTGATCGGCTTGTAGACGATCCCCGATACAAACCGCTTGACCCTTCGCACCTGATCGGCCTGTTCGTGCGGACCTAGATTGCGGTGGATCACCCCCATCCCCCCGGCCTGCGCCATGGCGATGGCCATGCGCGCCTCGGTCACTGTGTCCATGGCCGAACTCATGAGCGGAATGTTCAGCCGGATCGACCGGGTCAGTTGCGTCGAAGTGTCCGCAGTCGACGGCAACACGGTCGAGGCCGCCGGAACCAGAAGGACATCATCAAAGGTGAGCGCCTCACGAATCTTCATCTGCTTCCCCGCTTGAAGATGGTTCGTTTGACGCGTCCCTATTGCATGGATGGAGGTGGGGGGAAAGGGGTGATAATCTCGCGCCCATCCGGTGGCGGCGGATACCGCCAGACCAGGTTTTCACCCCGCAGGGTGCGCGACCCTTGTCTCACCCGACGATCCGCACCACATTCGGCCCATGACCGATCACAGTTATGACTGCGGCCGCCTGAACCTGCCGTTCGTCGGCATCGCGACTTTTGGCAAGCGCCCTTATGTCGAAGACTGGTCCAGCATCGACGCCGATGTTGCCGTCCTGGGCGCGCCCTATGATTTCGGCACCCAGTACCGGTCCGGCGCACGGTTCGGGCCGCGCGCGGTCCGCGAGGCGTCGACGCTGTTCTCGCTCGGTCACGCGGGGGCTTATGACCACGAAGACGATGCCGTCTATCTGGGTGCGGATGTGGCGATAATCGACATGGGCGACGCCGACATCATCCACACCGACACAGTCAAAAGCCACGCAAACATCGAGGCGGGCGTTCGGGCAGCGCTGGCGGGCGGGGCCTTGCCGGTGGTGATCGGCGGCGATCATTCGGTCAACATCCCCTGCATCGAGGCCTTCGATGGCCAAGGCGACATTCACATTTTGCAGATCGACGCGCATCTCGATTTCGTCGACATCCGCCACGGCGTCACGCGCGGCCATGGCAACCCGATGCGGCGCGCGGCGGAAAAACCTTACGTCACCGGGCTGACGCAAGTGGGCATCCGCAACGTCAGTTCGACCGCCCGCGAAGGTTACGCCGACGCCCGCGCCATGGGCAGCGATATCCTCTCGGTCCGCCAGGCCCGCGCGCTTGGGGCGCAAGGCGTGGCACAGCGCATTCCCAAGGGCGCGCGGGTCTATATCACCATTGATATCGACGCGTTCTGCCCGTCCATCGCGCCGGGCACCGGCACCCCCAGTCACGGCGGGTTTTTATACTACGACGTGCTCGAAATGTTGCAGTCCGTGGCAAAGCGGCACCAGATCGTGGGCGTCGATCTGGTCGAGGTCTCGCCCGATCATGACCTGAGCGGGTCGACCGCGATCCTGGCCGCACAGGTGCTTTTGAACCTTTTGGGATTTATTTTCCACGCGCGGGCTGGCCGGGCTTAGAAAATTCCGCAAATCCACCGCCCTAGTGCAAAAATCCAAAGCTGGGAAGGGCCACGCCGGTGGTGCCCAGCACCTGTTGGGCAGCACCCGTACCGAATTTGAATCGGGCCAGACCCGGCGCGCGGTCGCGGTCGGTCCGGCCCAGGTCCAGCCGGTCGGTGCCGGTTTTGCGCAGGCCTTCGATTGCCCGCCACATCACCAGGTTCTGGGCGTTCAGCCGCCGCCCCTGCGGGCCGCTCCATCCGATCTGATAGCTGGCACCGGTCCCGTGCAGAAGAAAAAGCGCGGCCGCGACGATCTTGCCCTGAAAGCGCGCCACGTAAATGCGCCACGCCTCGAGCGCGTCCGACCAGCCAAGCAGAAAGTCAGGCGGCAACCCCCGGTATCCGAATTGATGCCGGTTCTCGGCCTCGCGCGCCAATAACCAGTCGATTTGGCGGCTGGTTCCGACCCAAAGATCGGCGGCTTCGGCGCGCACCAGACGGTTGCGCCACTTGCCGCGCAAGCCCGCGCGCAGGATCGCAACTTCGGGCCGCAGGTCCAGCACCGCCAGCGACACCGGGGCCGAGACCGGCAAAAACCCGGGCAATGCCCCGGTTTCGGGCGTGGTGATCAGCACGCCGGGTCCATGTTCGGCGAGCACCCGGCGAAGCCCCCGCACGACCTTGCGCCGCTCGGCCGGGCCAAGCGTTGGCTGGAAAAGCGGCCCCCGTGAAATGAGACCAACGCGCATGCGCGCGGCAATGCACCGGATCAAGATCTGCGCAATTGCAATGGTCCGGCCTTGGTCTCGGGCCGCGACCCTCAGGACCGCGCGACCGGGCGCGCGCGCCGTAATTTCGCCGTAGCGCCAGCTTTGCTGCATGCCGCCCTGATAGGCGTCAACTGCCGCATCCCAGGCCGCCGCGTCGACATGATCGGTGACAAAGTCCATGCGAAACTAAGGCCGGGTCGACCTTAAGGAACGCCTAAATTCGCACGTAACCTGTTTAGAAAGGCGTAATCGCGTCGGCTTTGCCCGGCTCTGGGGTTGCCGCAGCGAAAGGGCACCGGTAAACGCGAGGCAAAGTCGCACTCCCGCATGGATCGGACCCTTGGCCGAGGACAATTGTCTTGTCGCCGATATTGGCGGAACCAATACCCGCGTCGCGGTGACACGGGGAAACGAGCTTGATCATGGATCGGTTCGCCGCTTTCTCAATGCCGAGTTTCCGGCGCTTTCCGACGTGCTGCGCACGTTTCTCGACCAGGCCGGACCTCGGTCAGCCATCACTGCAGCCTGCATTGCGGTGGCGGGTCCAGTGCGCAATGGCGAGGGCGCTCTGACCAACCGCAGCTGGCGCTTCAACGCCGAAAAACTGGCCGGTGAAATTGGGGCCGATACGGTGTTTGTGTTGAATGATCTTCAGGCGCAGGGCTATGCACTTGGGCATCTTCCCGTGGGCGCAATGACGCCGATTATCGCCCGCAAGAAACCACCCACGTCCGGGCAAACCCAGCTTGTCGTGGGCATCGGCACCGGGTTCAACGCGGCCCCGGTTCTGGAAACCGCGCACGGACGGGTGGTCAGCGCCTCGGAATCGGGTCACATCTGCCTGCCGATCCGAACCGAGATCGATCAGGCGTTGTTCTGGCACATCGAAATAACCAATGGCTTTGCCTCGGTCGAAGATATTTTGTCGGGCCGTGGGTTGGCCGCCCTTTATGCGTGGGACGGCCTGCGTGGCCCCTCGCGCGCCTCGACCGCGGCCGAAGTTATTGCCGGTCTCAGCGACCCGGTCGATCAACGGGCGGTGGCGGCGATGGAGATCTTCGTGCGTCTCACCGGCGCGACGATCGGCGACCTGGCGCTGATCCAGCTTCCGTTTGGGGGCATCTACCTGTCAGGCGGCGTGGCGCGCGCAATTGCGCCTTTGCTGATGAAATTCGGCTTTGCCGAGGCGTTTTGCGACAAGGGCCGCTTTGCCGATTTCATGAACGGCTTCCACGTCTCGCTGATCCAGGATGATTTCGCGGCCCTGACCGGTTGTGCGGCATACCTTGCAAACCCTGGAAAAGTCTAGCGGTCTTTCAATGGCGACGTAAGCCTATCTTAACGGTGGCTGCCCTAGAGAAATGACGTGTTGCATTTGCTCAGGGAACCGATTGTGCAAATAAATTACTACCTTTCAGGCGGGTCCGCGCCATGAAAACCGTGGTGATACTGTCCGAGCGGCTGGATAATTCCGCCCATCAAACCTTGGCGAGCGGGCTTGAATATTGCCTGGACAGCGACGTCTGGCTTGACGCCTCGGGGGTCGAGTTTCTGGGCGGGCGGTGCCTGGAGCTATTGATCTCGGCGTCAAAATCGATCGCGGCCAATAGCGGGACATTGACCACACTCAGCCCCTCGGATCGCTTCGTCGAACACCTGGGACTTCTGGGGTTGGACCCGGACCAGCTTCACCTGTCAGGAGACTAAGATGGCGGTAAGCGTTCTTGCAGTGGACGACAGTCGGACAATCCGCGAAATGCTCCGCATGACGCTGCGCGAAGCCGGGTTTGAAACCCATCTGGCCGAAGACGGGCAACACGGCCTGGAAGTGCTGTCAGCAACCCAACCCGATGTGATTATCACCGACATCAACATGCCGCGGCTGGACGGATTCGGGTTCATCGACGCGGTGCGCAGCAACGATCGGTACGCGCGCATTCCAATTTTGGTTCTGACCACCGAAAGCGCCCCCGAGATGAAACTGCGCGCGCGCGACGCGGGGGCCACAGGCTGGATCGTCAAACCCTTCGACCCGGCCAAGCTTGTCCGTGCACTGGAACTGGTAAGCGGGTGAGAAAATGAACGATTCCAGCGACCCAATGGCCGAAATCAAGGCCTCGTTCTTTGTCGAATGCGAAGAGCTGCTTGAATCGCTTCAGGACGGCCTGCAGGCAATGTTGGACGGCGAACACGACGAGGAAACCATCAATGTGGTGTTCCGCGCCGCCCATTCGATCAAGGGCGGTGCCGGGGCGTTCGGGCTGGATCAGCTGGTGTCCTTTGCACACCAGTACGAAACTGTTCTCGATCTGGTGCGGGCCGGCAAACTTGTCCCTGACGCCGCGGCCCTGCGGTCGTTTTTCTCGGCCGCCGATATTCTATCCGACTTGGTCCGCGCGTCTCGCGACGGCACCGAGATTGACGGATCTCGGCGCGACTCGGTTCTTGGCGATCTGGCTGCGCTTGCGGGCGAAAACGGCGACACCGGCGAGGAAGAGGCTGACACCGTTGATTTTCAACCGATGGCGTTGTCGCTGGACCTGCCGGCGCTCGATCTGGACGCCGCCCTCGACACCGTTCCCGGCGATGACGCCGAGGGCACGACATTCAGAATTTCTTTCAAACCTCACCCTGATCTTTACGGCTCGGGCAACGAACCGCTGTTCATTCTGAGATCTTTGTCCAAACTTGGGCGCGCGACGATCAGGCTCATCAGCGACGAGGTGCCGGTTCTGAGCCATCTGGACGATGACAAAGGGTATCTGTCGTGGGAGATCGAGCTGGTTACAGAATTCGACCAAGATTTCATCGACGAGGCATTCGAATTCGTCACCGATGTTTGCGATCTGGAAATAACCCAGGGGCCCGGCACGGTATCACCGGCAGACATTGACGCCGTCGAACCGCAGATCGGTACTGACGTGGACGCACCGGACATTCACGAACAAATCGACGTCATCCCGACCGCATCTCAGACCACCGTTGCGCCGCCTGACCCCGGCAATGCGTCGGAAAAAGCGGCACCGGTGCAGGCCCAATCGACCATTCGCGTCGGGCTGGACAAAATCGACCGCCTGATGAACCTGGTCGGCGAATTGGTGATCAATCAGGCGATGCTGTCCCAAAGCATGTCCGAGGCTGGTGTTCCCGCCAATTCCGATGTCGCTCAGGGCCTGGACGAATTCATGCAGCTGACACGCGACATTCAAGACAGTGTCATGACCATTCGCGCGCAGCCCGTGAAATCGCTTTTCCAGAGAATGAGCCGTATTGTGCGCGAGGCCTCGGCCGAGCTTGGCAAGAACGTGCGTCTCAAGACCGATGGCGAGACCACCGAAGTTGACAAGACCGTCATCGAACGTTTGGCCGACCCGCTGACGCATATGATCAGAAACGCCGTTGATCATGGGCTGGAATCCAATGAAAAGCGCGCAATGGCCGGCAAAAAACCCGAAGGCACCGTCACGCTGAGCGCCGCGCACCGGTCCGGGCGCGTGATCATCGAAGTGTCTGACGACGGCGGCGGGATCAATCGCGAAAAAGTTCGCCAAAAAGCCGTCGAAAACGGCCTGATCGCCGAGGACGCCCAGCTGTGCGATACCGAAATTGACGGCCTGCTTTTCATGCCCGGCTTCTCGACCGCCACCGAAATTTCGGCGTTGTCGGGCCGCGGCGTCGGAATGGACGTGGTCAAAACCGCGATCCAGTCGCTGGGCGGGCGCGTTACGATCAAATCGAGGGCTGGCAAAGGCACGAAATCTTCAATCTCGTTGCCGCTGACGCTTGCGGTTCTCGACGGAATGGTGGTCGAGGTCGCCGGCGAAACTCTTGTTATGCCGCTCGGGTCCATTCTCGAGACATTGACGCTGACCGACGACAACCTCAGAAAACTCGACGCCGGAAATTACGTTGTTGAAATCAGGGGCGGGTTTGCCCCGCTGATTGATTTGGGTGTCTCGCTGGGGTACCGGGAAAAACGCGACAGCTATCAAGGTGCCATCGTTCTGGTCATCGGCTCCGAAGACGGGGCCCGCTCAACGATCGTCGTCGACAGCATCCAGGACCAGCGGCAGGTCGTGATAAAGGGCCTGCAATCTATCTTTTCCAACCCACCCGGGGTCGCGGCGGCAACCATCCTTGGCGACGGCCAGATCGCGCTGATCCTCGATCCCATAGAATTGACCCGCGGTCGCGCCCCTTTGGCCGCCGCAGCGTGACGCGAACACTCAACCGAGGCAAGCAAGATGACACAAATCCCCCCTCCCGCCGCAGCCGCCACAGCGACCCCTGCCGCCGCCACGATGCCAGTCCATTCTGCGCAACAAGGTTTTGTCGATCACAACGAAGATGTGGTCGATTCCGCGCCGGTCGAGCTGTTGTCGTTCACCATGGATGGACAGTATTACGCCGTCGACATCATGTTGGTACGCGAAATTTGCGGCTGGTCCAAACCGGCGCCGCTGCCCCATTCGCCCAAATACATGCGCGGCGTGATCAATCTGCGCGGTACGGTTCTGCCGATCCTTGACCTTAGCGCCCGCCTGAACGGCACCGAAACCGAGGCTGGCGCGCGCAATGTCATTATCGTTATCGAGATCGCCGATCAGGTCGCCGGCCTTCTGGTCGATGCGGTGTCCGACATTCTGACGCTGAAACGCGACGAAATGCAGGCGCCGCCGGATATACCCGGCGAACACGGCGACAACTTTATCGAGACCCTGACGATCGTTGATGGTGACATGGTCCGGACCCTTGATATGAAAGCGCTTTTGCAGTCTGCGACTGAAAACGCGGCATGACGCCACGCACCTCGGGTGAATTGAGCATTGCGCAGTTCGACCATATTGCGCGGTTTGCGCACCAAAATGTTGGTATTGTGCTGGACCAGGGCAAGCGTTCGATGGTTCAGTCGCGTCTTGCCAAACGGCTTCGCCGCCTCGGCCTGTCTGACTTCACCTCCTACTTCGACCTCATCAAAGGCCGCAACGCCGCGCCAGAACGGCGCGAGCTGATCGCGCTGCTGACCACAAATGTCACCGGATTCTTCCGCGAGCCGCACCATTTCGAACAGCTGCGTGACAAGGTTCTGCCGCCGCTTATCGACCGCCTGGTCGCTGGCGGGCGGGTCCGGATGTGGTCGGCTGGATGCAGCTATGGCAACGAGGCCTATTCGATTGCCATGATCTGCGCCGAGGCATTGGCGGGCCGCGCCGATCTGGATCTGCGCATTCTGGCCACCGACATCGATATGCACGTGCTGGAAGCCGCGCGCGCCGGGGTGTTCGAGGCCGAGATAACAAATGGGCTGCCGCCTGATCTAAAGACCAAATATATGACGTGCGGCACCGATGGCAAAACCTGGCGCGTGGTGCCAAAAGTGCGAAATCTGGTTGCATTTCGAGAACTTAACCTGATCGACGACTGGCCGATGCAGGGCAAATTCGATGTCGTGTTTTGCCGAAACGTGGTGATCTATTTCGACGCCGAGCTTCAAAAACGCCTCTGCTTGCGCCTGGCCGACGCGATCCCCCCTGGCGGGTGGCTTTGTATCGGTCATTCGGAACGGATCGCGGCGGCAGCTCAAAAATACTTCCATTCCGATGGAATTACGGCGTTTCGGCGAACCACCGATTAAGTTTTACGCGATAGCTTCAAATTGAATTGGTTACCTCTGGGCGCACGGATCACCACATGGCATTACGAGATCAACTGAGGGTGCTGGTGGTCGACGACATGTCGACCAGCCGCGGTCTGCTTACCCAGGCGCTGGATGCCATGGGGGTGCGCCAGGTCGCCACCACCGACGGCGGCCCAGGCGCATTGCAGATTATCGAGAAAAACCCGGTGCATCTGGTCATTTCCGATTTCAACATGCCGAAAATGAACGGCCTGCAACTGCTGCACGCTTTGCGGGTCGGGGCACGAACCAAGGGCGTGGGCTTCATCCTGATCACCGGCAAAGCCGACCGCGACATCATAGAGGGCGGCAAGCGACTGGGAATGAACAACTTTCTCAAAAAACCGTTTCAGGTCGCCGAGCTGAAGGCCTGCATCGAAACGGTGGTTGGGCGGCTGTGATGACGTTCTCCGACCGCCAGCCCGATCCTGCCGCCGACGAGATTGCAGACGCCAACACCCGCGACTTGCCCCTGTCGCGGTTACTCGGCAATTTCGCCGACGAAATTTCGGTGGCCTCGGCAGTCTGCATCAACGTGGAAGAGATCATCGCCGACAGTCTGATCGAGGGCGCGCCGGTATCTGACTATGTGCGGACCGAGCTGCAAAATGTCGACCGCCTGATCCAGATGCTGACCGACTTTCGCGCGCTGGTTCTGCATCTGAGCGACACCATCGAAGACCGCAGCGTCTCGCGCGACGGCTGCCGCGCTGTCCTGATGATGGAGGAGCTGCGCGAAAGATTGCTGGCCGCCGAGCCAACGCGCAAGAAAACCGGCGATATTCCATCGTCGGATGTGACGATATTTTAGACCGCCCTGAACCTCTGGCCGATTGCGCGCCTCTGGGTCGATCGATTTAACGTGCGGCCGGGGACCGGATGCCGGTGACTGACGCGATTGGTCCGGGAAATCCGAGCGGTGGCAGGGTTTGCGCCGCGCTTCACGTCTCGTTGGTGAGCATATCCCCGCGCGGGCCGCGCACCGCACCTGCCCAAGGCGCGCGATCTGCAGGCGCGCGCGCATGCAAATCGTCGGTCCGGTCAGCGATCTTTGTCGGGGTCAGCCTTGCCGATGCCCCGGAATACGGCGCGGAACGGCAGCGCCCAGAGCACGCCAAGCCCGACATAGACCCCGAACTCGACGATTCGCGGCGGGCGGCCCAGCCACGCCAGAATGCTCACCGCCAGCACGATATAGACCGGCAGACCGACCAGCAGAATGACCAGCGACCAGCGGCGGCGGGATTTGTAGGACAGTTTCATCTTACCTGGGGCCATCAGTCGGCGAACGGGTCGGTAACCAGAATAATGTCCTCGCGCTCGGGCGAGGTCGACAATAGCGCCACGGGACAATCGATCAGTTCCTCGACACGGCGCACGTATTTGATCGCCTCGGCGGGCAGATCGGCCCACGACCGCGCGCCTTCGGTCGAGGCCGACCAGCCCGGCAGGGTCTCGTAGATCGGCACGCATCGCGCCTGGGCATCGGCGGCGGTCGGCAGGTGATCCAGCCGCGCCCCGTCAAGCTCGTAGGCGGTGCAGATCTTCAGATCGTCGAACCCGTCGAGCACGTCCAGTTTGGTCAGCGCAATGCCGTTCATGCCGCTGGTGGCGCAGGTCTGGCGCACCAGCACCGCATCGAACCAGCCACAGCGGCGCTTGCGTCCGGTGGTGGTGCCAAATTCATGTCCCCGCTCGCCCAGGCGTTGGCCGTCAACGTCCTCGAGCTCGGTCGGGAACGGCCCTTCGCCGACGCGGGTGGTATAGGCCTTGACGATACCGAGCACGAAATCGATCGACCCGGGGCCGACGCCGGTGCCGGTGGCCGCCTGCCCGGCGATGACATTGGACGAGGTGACATAGGGATAAGTCCCAAAGTCAATGTCCAACAGCGCCCCCTGCGCGCCTTCGAACAGAATCCGGCGGCCCAGTTTCTTTTTCTCGTTCAAGACCTTCCAGACCGGACCCGCATATTTCAGAATTTCCGGCGCCACCGCCCGCAGCCGCTCTAAAAGCGCCGCCCGGTCGACCTCGGGCAGGCCCAGACCGCGCCGCAAGGCGTCGTGATGCACCAGTGCCCGATCGACGCGCCGCTCCAGCGTTGCCGCATCCGCCAGATCGGCCACGCGCACCGACCGCCGCCCGACCTTGTCCTCGTAGGCCGGGCCGATGCCGCGCCCGGTGGTGCCGATCTTGGCGACCGAGTTTGAGGCCTCGCGGGCGCGGTCCAGCTCGCCGTGGATGGGCAGGATCAGGGCGGTGTTTTCGGCGATCATCAGCGTCTCGGGGCTGATCTCGACGCCCTGGGCGCGGATTTCCTCGATCTCGCTCAGAAGGTGCCAGGGGTCCAGCACCACGCCGTTGCCGATAACGCTCAGCTTTTCCGGACGCACCACGCCCGACGGCAGGGCATGCAATTTGAAAACCTCGCCGTCGATCACCAGCGTATGACCGGCGTTGTGGCCGCCCTGAAACCGGGCGATCACATCGGCGCGCTCGGAAAGCCAGTCGACGATTTTTCCCTTGCCCTCGTCGCCCCACTGGGCACCGACCACTACGACGTTGGCCATCAGACGTCTCCCATGAAAACCCGCGCCGATATAGCTGGCGGGCGCGCCGGGCGAAACCGAAAAATTACGGATGAATTTGCCGCAGGTGCGCGGCACCGCTAGTGTTGCGCGGCTGGGCCCCAGCGCATAGTCCGGGCAGAACATCCCCGGGGTGGCGCCGAGAACAGCCCGGGGCGCGAGGCGCAAATGTATGTGATCTTTGATCAGGGTCCGCTGACAGGCGGCACGGTTTTCGCCGAACCGGTGCAGGTGTTGCGCGCCGAAACACCCGGCGACGTCGCGCCTGTTTTCGCCGCGATCGAAAGCGCCCGGCGGGCCGGCAAATGGCTCGCGGGCTATACAGCCTACGAGCTGGGCTACGTCTTACAGCCGAAACTCAGCACCCTGATGCCGGCGCCTGGCGACACGCCGCTGATGGAATTTGGGGTCTTTGATGCGCCGTCTGCGGCCTCCGCGCGCGCGATCCGGGCCGCCCCGGAAAACCTGCTCGACCCGCTCTGCCCGGAATTGACCGCGGCCCAGCACCGCGCGCTTTTTGACCGTGTGCAGGCCTATATATCGGCCGGCGATATCTATCAGGCCAACCTGACTTTTCCCCTGATCACGGCCAGCAGGTCCGACGCCCGGTCACTCTACGCGGCGCTCAGCGCCCGCCAGACCGTGCCCCACGGGGCGCTGGCCAGCTTGGGCGGGCCGACGATCCTGTCGCGCTCGCCCGAACTTTTCTTCCGTGTGGACGGTGACGGGCGCATCGAGACCCGACCGATGAAAGGCACCATGCCGCGCGGCGACACGCCCGAACGCGATGCCGCCAACCGGGCGCGACTGATCACCAGCGAAAAGGACCGGGCCGAAAACCTGATGATCGTCGATCTCTTGCGCAACGACATTGGGCGGGTCGCCCGGATCGGCAGCGTCTCGGTGCCCGATCTCTTCGCCATCGAGACCTACACGACCGTGCAACAGATGGTGTCTTCGGTCACCGCCCAGTTGCGGGACGGGGTGACGGTCCAAGACCTGTTCGCTGCGCTTTTCCCCTGCGGCTCGATCACCGGTGCCCCGAAAATTCGTGCCATGGAAATTATCGCCGAGCTCGAACCCAACCCCCGTGGCGCCTATTGCGGCGCGGTCGGCTGGATCAGCCCCGACGGCCCGATGGCGTTCAATGTGGCGATCCGCACGCTGACGATGCTCGACGGCGGCGGCATCCGCTTGAACGTGGGCGGCGGCATTGTCCACGACAGCACCGCCGACGGTGAATACGCCGAAGCGCTGCTGAAGGCGCGATTTGCCGAACTCGTCGCCGATCAGGTCACGGCGGACATGTCGGCCGCAACGCGCATTTCGCGCAACGGCCGAACGATGGTGATGCAGGCCTGATAGACGGGATGCGCCTTATAGGCGGCAAGCGCGGCCGCGTCTTCAAACTCGGCGTAAACCACGACGTCAACCGCGTCCGACAGCGCGTCGCGGTTCAGGTTGAGCCCGACCTCAAAATGGCTGGAATGCGGGATCGTGCGCAACGAGGAAAGACCCTCGACAATCCGCCCGACGTCTTTTTCGTCGGCGGCAGTGAAGAAAACAACGTGTCGGATCATGCGAAGTTTCTGCACTTTCGGTTGGCTCGCGGCGCCGCACCGATAGGCGAGCGAACCGGCGAAGTAAATGGTCCCATGCCGCACCTGGGGCGCGAAGTTCCGGCGAGGGCTGGACAGGACCGCCCGCAATGGGTCAGGCTGCGCCCATAAGGGTCAGGAGGCAACACCTATGCTGGCATGGGCGTTTTTGTTGAGGTGGTTTTTCGCCTTCGCGCTTGTCGTCGGCACCTATAACCCGACGCCCTGGAATTACTCGAACTGGGCCGCCGCCCACATTGAAACCCAAACCCCCCTGGCGGTGTTTCTGGGGCTCGCGCTATTGGTGGGCTATGTGATCTATATCCGGGCCACGATCCGGTCGATCGGCGGCCTGGGCATGCTTCTGGTGATCGGCCTTGTGGGCTCGCTGTTGTGGGTGCTTTACGACTGGGGGGTTTTGAGCGTGGAAAACACCGACCTGAACGTCTGGATGGGCCTGGTTTCGGTGTCGCTGGTGCTGGGCACTGGTCTCAGTTGGTCGATCATCCGCCGGGCGCTCAGCGGACAGTACGACGTGACCGAGGATGACGGCTGATTATCAACCCAAACCGCGCATAGTCCTTGCCCTTTGGGTGTCGAACGCATAAATACCGCCCGAACCGAAAACGTCGGCCGAGACCCATGGAAAACGTCGTCCTTATCATCCACCTGATCCTGGCGCTGTGCCTGATCGGCGTCGTGCTTTTGCAGCGCTCCGAGGGCGGCGGTCTGGGCATGGGCGGCGGTGGTGGCGGCGGCGCCATGTCGGGTCGATCGGCGGCGACCGCACTGGGCAAGCTGACCTGGGTCTTTGCGCTTGCCTTCATCGTCACCTCGATGACGCTGACCATCTTTGCCGCGCAAAACTCGGCCGGGACCTCGGTGATCGACCAGATCGGCGGGACCACGCGCAGCGCCGTGCCGGACTTGCCCGCCGTCGACAGCCTGTTGCCGCCGCCGACCACCGAGGGCGACGCTTCGTCACCGCGCGCCGACTGACCCCACAAAGTCTTGGATTATTTCCGCGTGGCCCAACATCATGTTGCCGATGCTGTTGCCCTGCGCCATGAATCGCCCTATGAGTTAAATCCCGTGATGGTGGCTTATTTGGGCTGATTCTTTGGCCCCCTGAGCCCCCGAAAAACGACCGATCACGGGGGGTGGCGCGACCCATGGCGCGATATATTTTCATTACCGGCGGTGTGGTTTCCTCGCTCGGCAAGGGGCTGGCCTCGGCGGCCTTGGGCGCGTTGTTGCAGGCCCGCGGCTATACCGTCCGCCTGCGCAAGCTTGACCCCTACCTCAACGTCGACCCCGGCACCATGTCGCCGTTTGAGCACGGCGAGGTCTTCGTCACCGACGACGGCGCCGAGACCGACCTCGACCTTGGCCATTACGAACGCTTCACCGGGGTGGCCGCGCGCCAGACCGATTCAGTCTCGTCAGGCCGCATTTATTCGAGCGTGCTCGAGAAAGAGCGCCGCGGCGATTATCTGGGCAAGACGATCCAGGTGATCCCCCATGTCACCAATGAAATCAAAGACTTCCTCAAAATCGGCGAGGCCGAGGTCGACTTTATGCTGTGCGAAATCGGCGGCACCGTCGGCGACATCGAAGGCCTGCCGTTCTTCGAGGCGATCCGCCAGTTTTCCCAGGATAAACCGCGCGGGGGATGCATCTTCATGCACCTCACCCTGCTGCCCTGGCTCGCCGCCAGCGGCGAACTAAAGACCAAGCCGACCCAGCACAGCGTCAAGGAACTCCGCTCGATCGGCATCGCCCCCGATATTCTCGTCTGCCGGTCCGAACGCGCCATCCCCGAAAAGGAACGCGCCAAGCTGGCACTGTTCTGCAACGTGCGCCGCGATGCGGTGATCGCCGCGATGGACCTCAAATCGATCTACGAAGCGCCGCTCGCCTACCACCGCGAAGGGCTCGACCGGGCGGTGCTTGCCGCCTTCGATATCGCGGATGCGCCCGAGCCCGATCTGGCGAAATGGGAAGACGTCGCCGACCGGATTTACAACGCCGAGGGCGAGGTGCGCGTCGCCATCGTCGGCAAATACACGCAACTCGAGGACGCCTATAAATCGATCGCCGAGGCGCTGACCCACGGTGGCATGGCCAACCGGGTGCGGGTGCGCGCCGAAAGGATCGACGCCGAGATATTCGAGACCCAAGACCCCGCCGCCCACCTCGAACGCTTCCACGCGATCCTGGTGCCCGGCGGATTTGGCGAACGCGGCACCGAGGGCAAGATCAAGGCGGTCGAGTTCGCGCGCACCCGCAACGTGCCCTACCTTGGCATTTGTCTCGGCATGCAGATGGCGGTGATCGAGGCCGCCCGCAATCTGGCCGGGGTCGCCGATGCGGGGTCCGAGGAATTTGACGTTGAGGCCGGCGAAAGGCGTTTCACCCCGGTGATTTACCACCTCAAGGAATGGGTGCAGGGCAATTACAAGGTCGAACGCTCGCTGCGCGACGACAAGGGCGGCACCATGCGGCTCGGGGCCTACGACGCGACGCTGACCGTGGGGTCGAAAGTGGCCTGCATCTATGGGGCGACGGCCATCGAAGAACGCCACCGCCACCGCTACGAGGTCGACATCGCCTACCGCGAGGTTTTAGAGGCCCACGGCCTGAAGTTCTCCGGCATGTCCCCCGACGGGAGGCTCCCCGAAATCGTCGAATGGGAAGGCCACCCGTGGTTCATCGGGGTCCAGTTCCACCCCGAGCTGAAGTCAAAGCCGTTTGCGCCGCACCCGCTGTTTGCCGATTTCGTGCGGGCGGCGACTGAGGTGAGTAGGTTGGTTTGACTTCGGCGACTTTGTGCCCGAAGCTGTTGTAATCAATTCGCGCGGAGGCAATCCATGGGATTAGAGGAACTGGATTTTGGCGAACTTCCGTCCAGCATTGAAGAGGCATTTCCAGCTTTCGTCAGGATCGTCACAGATGATTACAAGAAGCAGTACAAAAATGATCGCAGTGTTAATTCGGATCAAAACGGCAATTACGACGGAACATATGAACCTGAAAGGTCCTACGTCACTGCAATTCTTGCATTCCTTGATGAATTTCAGATCGGAGCGGATTTGGTTGATATTTCTGATGTAGAAGACAATCGCGATTTTTACATGCAATTTGGGCGGTTCAAGTCGAAAGTCGAGTACATTGTAACTCGCCACAGGTTACGCATCGGTCGCCTCAGATCGGGCACTTCGGGAACCGTGTTGGAGATAGAGCTAGACTTTAAAGCGGAGATCGGAAAACATCTCGAAACAGTAAGAAAAATCGTTAACAAAGAAGTGAATGATAAGAAGAAGAAAGATAAAATTATTAGGAAGATTGGCTCGCTAAAACTCGAAGTGGACAGAGATATAACGACAGCTGACGCGCTCTTTGGTCAAATGCGAGACTTGGGACAGGCGATTGGTGAGACTGCGGAAAACCTAGGCCCGGCGATCGATAAGCTTGAAAAGATTAAAAAAATATTCTGGGATCGGACATCAAGAGTAGAGCAACTGCCGAAACCTGAACGCCCAAAACTAATTACCAATGAAAATGACCCAAACTTTACCGCGGATTACGATGACGAAATACCGTTTTGATGGGCAGACTTTGCAGCAAGCTGTAGGGTGCGCTTCAGCGCACCGCTCCGAACGCACCGCACCGAACATAGGATCGCGTCCGACCGGGCGGGGGCGAGAATCGCACCCGCCTTGGGGCGGGCGGACGCGATCCGGGGCTGACGCCCCGGCAGGACATTTGACAGACGTGTGCCCTGTCATCCCCGCAAAAGCGGGGGCCTCCCAAGGCAAGCGCGACAAATGTTCTGGCATCTCCCGTCCCGGCCTCCGCGCCGGGACCTCAACGCCACCACAAGAGGTCCCGGATCAGGTCCGGGACGGGTGGTCAAGCGCCCGCAGGGTGCGCCCTTGCCCCCCTCAATCAAAACTCCCCAGCACCGCCTCCAGCTTGGCCCACACCGGCTGGCGCGCCGAGTTTGGTGCTGCGATGAACAGCTCGACCACCCGCACCCGGTCGGTCTTGGCGACGCGGCCCAGCGTCACCACCTGTTCGCCCGCCTCGCGCTGGTCCAGCCGCTCGGCGACCAGCCGGAAATCGGCCAGCGCCGGATAAATCGCGCCAATCGCCGGCGCATCGCCGTCGATCAAAAGCAGCATGTCGTCAAAATCGCCCGACGTCGCAAACCCGATGATCGTCCAGCCCTGCACCGCCGGAACCGCCTGCGGCCCGATCCCGGCGCTGCCGTGCGTCCCGGTCGCCGTTTGCGACCCGCCGCCGATCACACCGGTCTGGTTCAGCGCGATCAACAGCCCCCCCACCGCCGTGATCAGTGCGGCCAGCGCGGTGATGATCCCCGTCGTCGTGCTCAGAAAACTTTTCTTCTCGCCCATGGCAGCCTCCAGCAAAATTTCCGGTCTCCGGCTTGGCTCTGAAATTACACGATACGCGCAGGCCCGCAAACCGCGCGCCCCCCTCTCCTTTCAGGAGAGGGGATGGGGGATAGGCCGCGCCAGCCTCACCAACGCGTGCGGGTCATGATTTACCATCAACGCATGATTTGAACACGCATTTGAAATCAACACTTTACCCAAAGTTTCAACCTTGAAACCCCTGGGCGATCACCCGGTCAAAACCCGCCCCACCGCGTCTTTCCACCCCCCATACCGCCGGTCCGCTTGCGTCCGCGCCATCCCCGGCTCGAACCGCCGATCCAACGCCCAGGTACGGCCAAATTCCGTCGCCCCCGGCCAGACCCCCGCGGCCTGCCCGGCCAGCCAGGCCGCCCCCAGAGCGGTCGTCTCGGGTATCACCGGCCGGTCCACCGGGGCCCCCAAAATGTCGGCCAGAAACTGCATCGTCCAGTCGCTGGCCGTCATGCCCCCGTCGACCCTCAGAACCGTGTCGCCCGCCCCGGACCAATCAGCCTGCATCGCCTGCAAAAGATCGCGGGTCTGGAAGCCCACACTTTCCAGCGCCGCGCGGGCAAACTCGGCCGGCCCCGACCCCCTTGTCAGCCCAAAGATCGCGCCCCGCGCATCCGCGTCCCAATAGGGCGCGCCGAGGCCAGTGAAGGCAGGCACCAGATAAAGCTCCTGCCCCGGATCAGCCGCCTCCGCCAACGCTTGCGTCTCGCTTGCATCCCCAATGATCCCCAGCCCATCGCGCAGCCACTGCACCACCGCCCCGGCAATGAAAATCGACCCCTCCAGCGCATAGGTGGGCACGCCGTCCAGCTGATAGGCGATCGTGGTCAGCATCCGGTTTTGCGACGCCACCGGCGTCGCGCCGGTGTTCAGCAAGGCAAAGCACCCGGTCCCATAAGTCGATTTCATCATCCCCGGCGCAAAACAGGCTTGCCCCAGCGTCGCCGCCTGCTGGTCACCGGCCACGCCCAGAATGGGCAGGGAACGCCCGAAAAGCGACGCCTCGGTCACCCCGAATTCACCGGCGCAATCGCGCACCTCGGGCAGCATCGACATCGGGATGTCCATCAGCCGACAGATATCGTCGTCCCAGGCGCCATCGTGGATATTGTACAGCATCGTGCGCGCCGCGTTGGTGGCATCGGTGGCATGGATCCGGCCGCCGGTCAGCCGCCAGATCAGAAAGCTGTCGACCGTCCCAAACGCCAGTTCCCCTGCCTCGGCCCGGCCCCGCGCACCCGCCACATGATCGAGGATCCAGCGCAGCTTGGTGGCCGAGAAATAGGGGTCCAGCAGCAGGCCGGTCTTGGCGGTGATCTCGGCCTCGGCCCCCTGCCCCTTCAGGTCACGGCAAAACTCCGCCGTACGCCGGTCCTGCCAGACGATCGCGCGGTGGATAGTCTCACCCGTCTCGCGGTCCCAAACCAGCGTGGTCTCGCGCTGGTTGGTGATACCGACGGCAGCCACCTTGCCCGCACCTTCCAGCGCTTGCGTGACGCAGTCCAGCGTCGTCGACCAGATATCTTCCGGGTCGTGCTCGACCCAGCCCGATTGCGGCAGATGCTGGGTAAATTCGCGCTGGCCCATAGATCGGGCCCGGCCGGGTCCGTCGAAAAGGATCGCGCGGCTCGAGGTCGTTCCCTGATCAATCGCCAGAACGCTGGTGGTCATCGGATCGCCTTTGCAATGAGCCCGCACCCGTCTTAGGGAAGCTCTGAATAACACATTTTGAGCTGCGAGCTTGTTGGCCTCGCCCTGGGATTTGATGGTTTTCCGCCAGTTTTGGCTGGTTAGGCACTCGTTTCACCGGGTTTTCCCTGTTTTCAGACAGATTCCGCCCTC
>JAKZRT010000019.1:0-5338 GCA_047518005.1 Brevirhabdus sp. | reverse complement strand
AAGATGATCTTGCGCGCGCGCCATGTCGAGGTGCAGATCCTGGGCGACGGCCAGGGCAATATCTATCACCTGTGGGAGCGCGATTGTTCGGTCCAGCGCCGCAACCAGAAGGTCGTCGAACGCGCGCCCGCGCCCTATCTGAGCCCGGCACAACGCGAAGAATTGTGCAGTCTGGGCAAAAAGATCGCCGAAGCGGTGGGGTATGAATGCGCCGGGACCATCGAATTTCTCATGGATATGGACAGCGGCGCGTTTTTCTTCATCGAGGTGAACCCGCGCATCCAGGTCGAGCACACGGTCACCGAAGAGGTGACCGGCATCGACATCGTGCGCGCCCAGATCCTGATCGCCGAGGGCAAGAGCCTGGTCGAGGCCACGGGCGTGGCCAGCCAGTACGACGTGCGCCTTGACGGCCACGCGATCCAGTGCCGGATCACCACCGAGGACCCGTCGAACAATTTCATCCCCGACTATGGCCGGATCACCGCCTATCGCGGGGCCACGGGCATGGGGATCAGGCTGGATGGCGGCACCGCCTATTCGGGTGCGGTGATCACCCGGTTTTACGACAGCCTGCTGGAAAAAGTCACCGCCTGGGCCCCGACGCCCGAGGCCGCGATTGCCCGCATGGACCGGGCGTTGCGCGAATTTCGGATCAGGGGTGTTTCCACCAATATCGCCTTTGTCGAGAACCTGCTGAAGCACCCGACGTTTCTGAATTACGAATACCACACCAAGTTCATCGACGAGACGCCGGCGCTGTTTAAGTTCAAGAAACGCCGCGACCGGGCCACGAAAATTCTGACCTATATCGCCGATATTTCGGTCAACGGGCACCCGGAAACCGCCGGTCGCCCCAGACCGCCCGCCACTGCGCGCGTGCCGCGACCGCCGGTTGAACCGGTGGCGCACCCGGCACCCGGAACCGCCAATATGCTGGCCGATAAGGGGCCTGCGGCGGTGGCCGCATGGGTGCTGGAACAGGACCGGCTGTTGATCACCGACACCACGATGCGCGACGGGCACCAGTCTTTGCTGGCCACGCGGATGCGGTCGATCGACATGGTCAAGGCGGCCCCCGCCTATGCCGCGAGCATGCCCGGGCTTTTCTCGGTCGAATGCTGGGGCGGGGCCACCTTTGACGTCGCCTACCGGTTTTTGCAGGAATGCCCGTGGCAGCGGTTGCGCGATATTCGCGCCGCGATGCCCAATATCATGACCCAGATGCTGCTGCGCGCCTCGAACGCCGTCGGGTATACCAATTACCCCGACAATGTGGTGCAGGCATTTGTCGCCCGCGCCGCCGCGACCGGGGTCGATGTTTTCCGCGTCTTCGACAGCCTCAACTGGGTCGAAAACATGCGCGTCGCGATGGACGCGGTAATCGAGGCTGAAAAACTATGCGAAGGCACGATCTGCTACACCGGCGATCTCAACGATCCGGCGCGGTCGAAATATGACCTGAAATACTATGTCGAGATGGGTCAGGCGCTGCGATCTGCCGGCGCGCATATGCTGGGGCTGAAAGACATGGCCGGGCTGTTGAAGCCGACGGCGGCGCGCCAGCTTTTCACCGCGCTTCGCGACGAGGTTGGCCTGCCGATCCACTTTCACACCCACGACACCAGTGGGGCTGCCATTGCCACCTGCATTGCTGCGGCCGAGGCCGGCGTCGATGTGATCGATGCGGCGATGGACGCGTTTTCGGGCAATACCTCGCAGCCCACATTGGGCACGCTGGTCGAGACGCTGGCGCGTGGCCCGCGCGACACCGGCCTCGACATTGCGGCGATTCGCGATATTTCGAATTATTGGGAGGCGGTGCGTGACCTTTACCGCGCCTTTGAGAGCGGGATGCAGGCGCCCGCATCCGAAGTTTACCTGCACGAAATGCCGGGTGGTCAATTTACCAATCTCAAGGCCCAGGCCCGGTCGATGGGGCTCGAGGACCGCTGGCACGAGGTGGCGCAGACCTATTCGGACGTGAACGCGATGTTCGGTGACATCGTGAAGGTGACCCCGTCGTCCAAAGTGGTCGGTGATATGGCCCTGATGATGGTGGTCCAGGGGCTGAACCGGGCCGAAGTCGAGGACCCCAAGACCGAGGTAGCGTTCCCCGACAGCGTCGTTGACATGATGCGCGGCAATCTGGGCCAGCCCCCCGGTGGCTGGCCGCGCGCCCTGCAAAAAAAAGTGCTGAAGGGCGAGGTCGCGACCACCGAACGTCCCGGCAAGGCGCTGCCGCCGGTCGATCTGGAAAAGACCCGTTCGGAGCTGTCGAAAGAACTTGAGGGATTCAAAGTCGATGACGAGGACCTGAACGGGTACCTGATGTATCCCAAGGTGTACCTGGACTATATGGGCCGGCACCGCGTCTATGGCCCGGTCCGCACCCTGCCCACCGACGTATTTTTCTACGGCATGGAACCGGGCGACGAAATCTCGGTCGACATCGACCCCGGCAAGACCCTGGAAATTCGCTGTCAGGCGATCAGCGATCCCAACGAGACCGGCGAGGTCAAGGTCTTTTTCGAGTTGAACGGCCAGCCCCGGATCGTGCGCACTGACAACCGCGCGGCGGCGGCCGAACGGGTGCAGACCCCCAAGGCCGAGCCGGGCAACCCGAACCACATCGGCGCCCCGATGCCAGGCGTGGTGGCCACGGTGGCGGTGGTGCCTGGAGCCAAAGTCGCGGGCGGCGATCTGTTGTTGACCATCGAGGCGATGAAGATGGAGACCGGCATCCACGCCGAACGCGACGGGGTGGTCAAGGCGGTCCACGTCCAACCCGGCGGCCAGATCGACGCCAAGGATCTGCTGATCGAGCTTGAGGGCGCGTGCTGAAGGGCGCCATTTGCGCCGCCTTCGGCGTCGCTAAAAGTGGGGGCCAGCCCCCCACACCCCCCGAAATATTTCCAAAACAATGAAAAGGGTCGTGTTCTTGCCCGCCTCGCCAACGCCCCGAGATTTCCGCCAGCGCGCGCGCTTTTTGCCTTGCGGGTTGGCACCCTTGGCCTTATTCAGCCCCTCACCCAATGGATGCGGGCGTAGCTCAGGGGTAGAGCATAACCTTGCCAAGGTTAGGGTCGTGAGTTCGAATCTCATCGCCCGCTCCAATGGGTCTTCTCATAGATTTTCATATCGCAACTATATCGCTGATATTACATCGTTTTCGCTGATGCACTCGAACATGGTTTCGCATCAGATTCCATATATGCACCGCGATTTGTTGGACAAATGTTGGACAAATGTTGGACAAAAGCCGAAAAATCGCGTTGGAATTTCAAAATTGTGTTGGACAGGACCCATTTTCACTGATTTGGGCCAAATTGTTGGACAGGAGGTGTTTCATGCCCCTGACAGACGCCGAGATTCGCGCGTTTAGGCCTGGAAAACAAAGGTTTCGAAGATCTGATGGCGGCGGCCTATTTCTCGATGTGATGCCTTCAGGCAAATAGGTTTTTCGACTTGCCTATCGGGCAAACGACAAACAGCGGACAGCCTGGATGGGAGTATACCCGACGGTGCGGCTGGCTGATGCACGATTGCGGGTTGCTGAGTTCAAACTGTCGCTGCGCGAGGGAATTGATCCGAAGAAATCCGAAAAAGAAAAATCGCAGGAATTCAGCCGATCAGTTAGCGGCGGTCGTCCGCTTTGGCGCGATGTCGCGCAAGACTATCTGATGTTGCGCCAGCGCAGTGGAGCCGCGCCGCGAACGATGGCCAAACTTGATCGACAAATTGGCGTCACGGTTGCACACCTTGGTGATCGTACGCTCGAAGAGATCAAAGCTGAGGACGTACTCAGCGTGGTGAATCCTATCGCAGAAAGGGGCCACGTCGAAAACGCTCACGAAATTCGATCGCGGTTTTCGCAGATATTCCGCTATGCAGCCGCGCGCGGCCTTGTGGATAGCGACCCCGCCGCGCTTACCATCGGAGCCATGATCAAACGTCGTCGCGGAGAGTTCCCTGGACTAACCGATCCCAAAGAGGTCGGGCAGCTCATGCGTGACATACAACAATATCGGGAACGGCATTTTCTGGTAGGTGCCGCGCTACTCCTGTCGGCGTATCTGTTCCCCAGAAACACGGAACTTCGTGGTATGCGGTGGGGTGAAATCGATTTGAAAGACAATATCTGGGATATACCGGCGCAGCGCATGAAGATGAAGCGGGACCACGTCGTTCCTCTGGCGACGCAGGCGGTCGATATTCTTCAGAACTTGCGCTCATTCGACCTTGGCTCAGAACTTGTGTTCCCATCCCTCCGTGATCCGACTCGAATGGTCTCCGAGATGACGTTTACTGCGGCTCTAAGGCGAATGGGCTATGGACGTGGCAGGCACGTTCATCATGGGTTTCGGACGACCGCGAGCACAAACCTCAACGAAATGGGATGGAATTCTGATTGGATCGAGCGACAATTGGCACATGTGCCTGCAAACAAAGTCAGATCTTCGTACAATAAGGCAGAGTACATCGTCGGAAGAAAGGAAATGATGCAGAAATATGCCAATTGGCTAGATCGACGCGCAGCTTAGGAGGCGGTCGCTCTATCCTGCTGAGCTACGGGGCCTTATTGTTTTTGTTGTATTTTATCGTAGGGTCTGTCCAGACTATCCTCTTTTTATCCTCTATCCTAGCAGACTCTAGCCGAACTGCTCACCATTTCCCGTCACGCTCTTGCGAGACCATAGGGCAATGGAGCGCCGAGGCCAAACGCTTCATCCCAAGCGCGGAATTCATTGAATTTGAGGGCGCTAGTTTTAGGTTCGGATGCTGACGCCGGTGTTGCGTTCGGGCTTCGCTTGTGAGCCGGCAGCCTCCCAAATCACGACGCTAAATCACGACGCCTAGGATTAATTGGATTGTTCCGAAGTCGAAGGCGTCGCAGGGATTTGTAAGACGGGAAATAATTGCTGGTGCTAGTAAACCAAATTCTCAAATAAAATTAGCGCATCAATTCCCGGTCTTTGCCGAAAACCCCACGGTCTGCTGACCATCAATCATCAACCGCACGTACATCTCGTAGTTCGGCAGGCTGACCAGATCGCGAACTCCAATTCGAGGCGTTGCCAGATGGCGCACGAAGAGCGGCGCATCAACCGCGCCAAGGCGAAAGCAAATAACCGATCCGACGTTGCCGATAATCGCGCTCAGAACGTCGCGGTCTGCTTGCGATGTATGCTGCCCGGTGTGTGTCGTCAGGGTTTCCTGGAGAGCTGAGCGTTTTTGCTAACCGAGGCTCTGGTTCATCCTTGGGTTCATTTTAGGCTGCAGCTTTCTGGTGCTGCAAGCGTCGTTTCTGGATTGTCAGTTTCTTGATCTTCTCCCT
>JAKZRT010000018.1:0-11552 GCA_047518005.1 Brevirhabdus sp. | reverse complement strand
TGGCGAAGCTCGCCTGCGGACTTGTCTTTGCGCGTAATCCTTACTGCCATCAAAGCCTCCCTTGCCTTGATGCCACTGAATCAGATCACGCCGCTCGTGGGAATCCCCTTGAGTCAAATCTGGGGGCCGTTGGTATTACCTACGACAAAATCGCCTCGGCACGGGTGTCCTATGGCGGGCGCGGCCAGATCAGCGATATGCAACAACCGCGCCTGGGTCAGCAGGTCGCCGATATTCTGTTGCCGTTCTAGGGGCCCGGTCGATGAAGATGATCCTTCCGATACTTCTGGCGCTGATCGGTCTTGGGGGCGGATTGGGCGCCGGCGTGTTTCTGTACAAGCCACCGCCATCCGACGAAATGGCGACCGATGGCCACGCCGCTGCCGATGATATGGCGCGCGCGCATGAGGCCATGGCCGAGGAAGAGGAAGAACCCGACCCCAGGGGCCTCGATTACATCAAACTGAACAACCAGTTCATCGTGCCGCTGGTCACCGGCGGCAATGTCACCAGTCTGGTGGTGGTGTCGCTGAACCTTGAGGTTCGCAACGGCAACGAAGAACTGGTCTATTCCCGCGAACCGAGACTGCGCGATGCGTTTCTGCGCGTGCTCTTTGACCACGCCAATGCAGGCGGTTTTTCAGGCGACTTTACCAAGTCCACCAATATGATGGTGCTGCGTGATTCGCTTTTGGAGATCGCCCGCAAGAACCTGGGCGACATCGTCACAAAGGTGTTGATCGTCGATCTGGTGCGTCAGGACATCTGAATATAACCGGCGGCAGCGCGGGTCGCGCGCATGGCCGCGGGGTCCTCAGCCTTTGATCAACCCGTCCAGCGCTCGGGTCTTGCCAAAGCTGCGCGCCAGGCGCGGGCGCTGGCTCTCGATCTCGGCACGCAGCCGGGCGCGTTTGATATTGATGGCGCGCAGACGCTGATCGATCCAGGCCGACCATGCCTTGTCGGCACCCACACGCAGGAATGTTTGATCGCCGTCGGGCGGTGCCGCGACCTTGCGCCGGGCGTCCAGATCCCGGGCCTCGGCCATCAGGCCCGCATCGGCCGCGGTCAGGTGGCGCATTTTTTCGGCCTCGGCCTGAAAGGCCATTTCGGCCAACCCACCAAGATCGCGCAGGCTCCTTGCCCGCTCGCTCAGGTCCATCGGCGTTTCCTGCGCATGTCCTCGGCAAATCGGATCGCGGCGGCCACGGCGCGGTAGTCTTGCGCCCGGATTTCCTGGCCTACGCCGACAAAGTCGTGGATCGCCCGCGCAGTTGGTGGATCGCGGTGAACTGGCACGCCCGCCTCAAGTGCGGCTTCGCGGATGCGCGCCGCCGCATGATCAACCCCCTTGGCCACGCATTCGGGGGCGGCCCCGGGAAGGCGGCTCCACCGCAGCGCCACGGCGAAATGGGTCGGGTTCACGACAACCACATCGGCCGACGGCACCTTGGCCAGCATTTTGTTCATGGCGATGTCATAGCCGCGCTGCCGACGCGCCCTTCATATGCGGGTCGCCCTCGGTCTGTTTGGTCTCGTCCATGATCTCTTTGCGCGACATGCGGTTGCGGCGTCGGTGTTCGGCAAACTGCCAGATAAAGTCGACCACGCCGATCGTCAGGGCCACGCAAAAGATGAAAAACAGAAAGTCCCGCGACAATAGCCCAAGCCGGTAGCTAACGCCGCCCGGCGTGAGGTACAGCGCGCCCACGATCTCGGGCGCGCGCGCCACCAGAAAACCGCCCAGCAGAAGCGAGAAAATCGTTAGTTTCGTGGTGCTTTTGAGAAATTCGAAAAGCCCGTTTCGCCCGAATTTGTTCTTGGCGTTCTGTATCGGCGAAATGCGCGACAGTTTCGGTTTCAGCTTGTCGGGGGCGACGACAAAGGCCTGTTGCACCGTAAGGCTGGCGATAACCATGACCGCAGGCATCAGAAAAACCGGGGCCAGCGCAAGGCCGACGCGGCCAAGTATCGCGCCCGCCAGCCCGGTGCCGCCCGGCCCCAACATCGCGATGGACATCGTGTCGGCACGGTCGAACAGAACCTGCAGCACGATGCCAAATCCGGAGACCGACCAGGCCCCGACCGCCAGTATCGCCAACAGCAACCCGGCATAGCCAGCCGCAACATTGAGGTCGGTCGACCGCGCCAGATCACCCTTTTTCCGCGCCTCTTCCAGCTTCTTTGGCGTCGGATCATATTGCTTGTCTTCGTCGTCGTCGGGACCGGCCATCAGAGCCCGGCCCCAGGTGCCGCGATGAAAGCGAAAAGCGCCCGGCTCCAGACCTGAAGGATTAGCGGCGCGGTCAGCAACAACAGGATCAGGCCGCCAGCGGTGATCGCCGGTGCGCCGACGAAAGCCACCATAAGTTGGGGCATGGCGCGGTTAATGACACCCAGCGCCAGATTATAGACAAAGCTGGCGATCACAAAGGGTGCCGCCAGCGAAAATGCCAGCGAAAAGGCCCGCGCCGCGCGCGCTATGCCCCAGTTGGCCAGCATTGCCGCGTCGGGTGTGACGGCGGGCGGGAAGAGGTCGTACGACAGGATCAGATATTCGGCCAGCCGCAGATGCAGTCCCAGCATCACCGCCAGCGCCAGGCCGCCGATCAACAACACATGTCCCATCGCCGGCATCGGTTCCGCCGCCGCATTGCCCAGAATCTGCGAAAGCGACGTCGACTGGGCCGCGATCGACCCGGCGATTTGCAGCGTGTGCACAAACAGCCTGAGCCCGATGCCCATGATCAGCCCCGCCGCGACCTCGATCAGACCGACCCGCCAGATCGTGGCGGTCTCCAGCGCCTGAGCCAGGACCGGACCCGCAACGGGCAGCACAATCAGGCTGAACGCGACTGCAACCCCCAGCCGCACCCGCATCGGCACCAGTTGTTCGCCGAAGGCAGGCAACAGCGCTGCCGCAGCGCCGATACGCAGGAATGTCAGAAAGGCCAGACGCAGCGTGTCCTGCGCAAACGGCACCAGCGTGACAGCCAAGTCGATCATACGGGCACCAGACCGACGATGGCCGGGCGCGCCTCCATCCCGACCTCGTCAAAGCTCAGCACCGGGTTGGCCACACCTTTGGCGCGCAATACGGTGCGCAGGAACCGCCGCCGCGCGGCCGAAGTGATCAGCGCCGGATAGGTGCCAGTTTCGCTGGCCTGGGCGATCTTTTCGGTCACACCGGCAGCCAGACGGTTGAAGTCTTCTGGCGGCAGGGCGATGTCGGGCGCGCCGCGTTCGTTGTCGACCTGGTAGGTACGAAATATTTCTTCCCACTCGGGTGCCAACTGCACCAGCGGCAGCGTCCCGTCCTGGCGTTTCAGTTCCGCCACCAGCTGAAAACCCAGTCGCTGGCGCACATGTTCGCAGATCGCTTCGGGCGACGGATGGGTGGTGCGCACTTCGGCGATGGCTTCCATGATCAGTGGCAGATTGCGGATCGAAACGGTTTCGTCCAACAACAGCCGCAAGACCGACAGAAGCAGATCAACTGGCACCTTGTCGGGGATGAGCTCGTCGATCAGTCGGCGGTTGGCGTCGGCGCGGGCCTCGTCGGTGAGGTTGGTCATCTCGGCCAGAAGGCGGCGCAGCGACTTCAAGGTCAAAAGCCGGGCGAAATTGGCTTTCACGACCTCCAGCAGATGGGTGGCCAGCACCTCGGTTGGCGACACAATGGTGGTGCCGCCAAGGGCTGCGGTCTCTTGCTGGGCGGCGGGGATCCAACGCGCCGGCGCGCCATAGACCGGCTCTTGCACATCGGTGCCCTCCGGTACCACATCGCCGGTATCCAGGATAAGCGCCAGCACCTCGTCCGGGCGCAGGGTGTCGCGAGCCTGTTCGACGCCCTGTATCCGGATCACGTAAGATCCCGGTGGCAGGCTCGGGTCGTCGGTCAGGCGAATTTCGGGCAGGATAAGACCGTAGATACGCGCCGTATGGGCGCGCATATTGGTGATCCGCGCATCAAGGCCCGTGGCCGGGTCCAGAACCATGCTGACCAGATCGGGCGCGAATTCAACGTGGATGTCCTCAAGGTCCAGCATATCGCCAAGCGATTCGGGGCCGCGCGCCGGTGTCTCGGCCAGAGAGGCGCGGCGCGTGGCCGTGGCTTTGCGCGCGGCGGTGCGCCGGACCGCCAGCGCCGACCCTCCCAGGATCGTCGCGCCGATGATGAATGGCAGAAACGGCAGCCCGGGCACCAATGCAAAGAGCGCCATCAAAAGCGCCACGGTCCCAAGCGCTGACGGATAGCGCCCCAACTGCGCCACAAGCACAGTGTCGGTCGAACCGGTTGCCCCGCCGCGCGCCAGAAGCAGTGCCGACGCGATCGAGATTACGACCGCGGGGATCTGGTTGACCAGCCCGTCACCCACGGTCAGGATGGCATAGGTTTCAAAGGCCCGGGTCAGCGGCATGTCATGCAGCACGGTGCCGATGATCAGCCCCATCACCAGATTCAAAAGAGTGATCAGAAGTCCGGCAATGGCATCGCCCTTGACGAATTTCGACGCCCCGTCGAGCGAACCGAAAAAGGTGGTTTCCTGCTGTTCACGTTCGCGCCGCGCCTTGGCCTCGGTGTGGTCGATGGCACCTGCCGACATGTCGCTGTCGATGGCCAGTTGCTTGCCCGGCATCCCGTCGAGCGCAAAGCGCGCGCCAACCTCGGCCATGCGTGCCGCGCCTTTGGTGATGACGATGAAATTTACGATAAGAAGCACGCCAAAGACGACGAGGCCCAGAAAAACGCTGCCGCCCATGACGAACATGGCAAAGCCCTCGATGACGTTGCCGGCGGCGTCGGTGCCCGAATGGCCTTCGCCGATGATCAGCTTGGTTGACGACACATTAAGGCTGAGCCGCAGCATCAGCGAGGCCAGCAGAACCGTCGGAAAGGCGGAAAAATCAAGTGGGCGCTCGATGCACAATGTCACCGTGAAAATCAGAATGGCCAGCGCGAACGATCCGGCCAGCCCGACATCGAGCACCCAAGCCAGCACCGGCAGGATCATCATCACGATGACCGCCATCAGGGCCAGCGCAAGAAGGATCGTGGGGCTGAAAAGCGCGGATTTCGGCGGCGTCTCAGTCATCCCAAAGCGCCCCGACCTTGCGGTTCAGGGCCAGAAATGCGCGTCCAAATGGCGCGGCTGCGGGGAAAGCCGACCCCGCAGATCCCGCGCCGTTTTGCACGATCAGCAACGGAAATCGGTTTTCCCGCGGCGCGCGGACGTTCAACAGTGCAAGCGCTGGCAGCGCGGTTAACGGCGGGACTTGATCCAGGTCCAACGCGGTCGTGCGCAGCCGGTCAAACCGCACGCGATAGGGCTCGGCAAGCGCAGGCGTACGCGAATGATAGGCCCCGGCGGCAAGGCTCCAGTCACCCAACTCTGCGTAAAGCCGTTTCAGGAAACCGGCGGCATAGGCGGCGTTTGCTTCCGGTTCGAACATCGCAAGCGGCGACGCAAAGGCGCCTCCGTGCCATTTGTAATTCACCTGAAAACAGCCGACGTCATAGCTGCGTGCGCCGGCCGCGTGATGGCGGGCGACAAAGTCTTCAGCCTCGGCACGCGAGGCGAACCAGAATCCGCGCCCTTCAAGGTTTACTGTCCAGGGCCAGGGCGCAAAGCCGTGCGGCCCCCTGCGCCCGGTTTCGCCAAGCGTAATGGCGGTCAGCACCGAAAGCGGTACGTTGGTTTCCGCAGCGGCGGTCCGCGCTGCGCGATGACACAATCCGGCAATGCGGTCCGTGCCGCCGGATGGAACCGCGGCGCCAGCCGATGCAATGACTTGTATGATCATGAAAAATGCGACTGCCCAGGGTTCGGCAGCACGCAAGTGTGCGATCCGACCGGCCACGGAAATAATGCGCGACAACAGAGCCATTCGTTCGCCTTTCTGGCAACGGCATTCACGGCATCCCTAGAGACAAGGCGTTGAGATTCGGTAATTTTTCGCCCGCTCGGCGTCAGTCTTCCAAAAGTTTCTTCAATGTGCTGCGTACCCAGGCCGAATGCGTCAGACGTGTCTGGTTACTGGCAATTATCCCGCTATCCTCTGAATTCGAGGGTACCGCTTCCGCCGAGGCCTGCGATAATTCCAGAGGGTCTTGGACCGTCATCAATTCTGCGGCCGAACGGCGGGTGCCGTCGGCGATGCGCGCCACTTTGTGCCAGTCGCCCGCGCGCCAAGCCGATGCAACCTGATTTTCGTGGTCCGAAAGGCTGAGATAGATCTCACTGGCCACGATGTAACTTTGACCTTGCTCGGCGATACCGGCCAAAAGGCGCTTGGCTTCATCGCCTTCGACCCCGTCCAGAACGGCGCGCGCGCGGGTATGTTCGCCAGACATTATCAGGGCCCGAGCGACCAAAAGCTGACTTTGCGTTCGGGCCGGTCTGTGGTGGCGCCCCAGCTCGGTCACGGCTTCGCGGCCGAAACCAAGCGCCACCAGCCGGGTAGCCAGAATATCGCGGGCCTCTCGGGACACCTGCCGCGTCGACAGGGTTGCGCGGTGTTTGTAATAGGCACTCAGAAAGACCACGTCGTCATTGGTGTGGGCCATGCCAAGCGCTAGCTGAGACCATAGCTCGGGAAATATGTCAGCCTCGGATTCGTCGCCGGTTTCGATCCTCAGAAGCGATGATAACGCCTCGTCGAACTGGTTTTCCACGATATTGGCCAGAACATAGGCCTGGGCAAGCTGCGCGCCTTCGGGCGTGCCACGATACTCAAATGCAAGCGCCGCAACCGATTCAACCGCGCCCTTTGGCAAATCGCCACCGCTTGCAATGGCCAGTTCGATACGCTCGATCAGGGCGGTCGGCGCCAGCGCGCCGTCCAGGGCGGCAATCGTATCAAAGCGCCGCTCGGCCCTGCGTGTCCGCCCCAGATCGCGATCGATATTTGCCTGCAACAGCTCGTAACCTTCGCCGTGGTCGCCCGGTGCCCGGTCGATGGCATCGCGCAGGGCAAACGAGGTGTCGCGGTCGCCGATTTCGAGAAACCGCAACGCCAGCGTCGGGCCCAGATGGCGGCGCAAATGCAGCGGCAAGGCCGAGAATGCCAGCAAAATCGCTTTCCGGTCCGCGTCCATACCGCGCTGGAAAGCTGGCATTGCCATCGCGGCCCAAAACGCGGCGGCGGTATTGCACGAGATCTGATCCCCGAAAGGACCGGGGTTTTCGGCATATCCCATGTCCACAATCTCAGCCATCGCGCGCATTATGTCCGCATCGCCGCCGGTCAGCGGTATCATGTTCAGAATCGCCAGCGCCTCGGCCCCAAAGGACAGATAGATATAGCTGCGGGTGAGACCGATAGCGGCGTCGCGGTTTTCACGATCAAACTCTTCGACCAAGGCCAGGCGGTATTGCGAAATCTGACTATAAATCGTGCCTTCCCCAGTCCATTTGGCGATATCGACGTCTTCGTTTTCAATGCAATGCATTCCCTCGGCGTTCAGCGGACGCGGATGCGATTCCGTCCGGATCCCACGGTCAAAAGCACTTTCGGCCCTTACGTTCGGCAGCGCATCCAGGAAACTCTCGATCTCGTCCAGATCAAGACCGCGCAACGGGGCGACAACCGACCCGCGTGCGCCTTCGTCCGCTGCAATCGCATCTTTCGCATCCCGGGTCCCCTGGAGCGCCGTGTTGGGGTCCAAAAGACCCTGCGCAGTGGCGCGCGCCAGTTCTTTCAACACCAGGTTTCGCGTCTGTTCGAGGCGCTTTTGCGACAAGTCGTCCGCAGCCTCGGCGGCCATTTCTTCGTCGGTCGCATGGGACACTTCGGGTTCGACCGGCGCCGTTTCCTGATCGGTTGACCGGCCTGTAACGATCGGCAACAGCGACCGACCCGGCATGGGGGCGTTCATATGCGCATCCTGAACTGCGGTGCCTTCCGTCATCGCAGGCAGCACCCCAAGGTCTTGCTGGTCAGGGAGCATCTCGGCTTGCGAGGGCTGCCCATCCATCCCGCCTGCATCTACGGTCGCGGCCTGGTTCTGGTTTTCGTCAACCGTCGTTGGATCGTCTTCCAGGGCGTCGGCCATGGGATCAGTCGCATCGGCAAGCGGGAAAGTGCTTCCGGGGCTGATCGTGGTCTCGGCCTCGGGGTCGAAGTCGAAAAAACTCGCAGTCGGCAAAAGTTCGGGCAGACGATCGCGGGGTGACGGTGTTCCGTTGGACACGGGCTCGCTGTCGTCGGCCTGAACAAACTCGGCCGCCTCAATCTGGGCGAAAACCGGGTCGTCGGCAACATCGACCACCAACTTGCCCGGCCCCGCCAGGAACCCCGTGGCCGGACAATCGCAAGCTGTGCGGATCAAGACGGTCGACGCTTCACGGTGGGCGATCAGCGCCGTGATTCGGGTCCGCGGGATCAGGTCAAAGACCCCAAGATCGTTCAGCCCCAAATGCTCCAGATCGAAATCAATCAGATAGCCGTCTTTCACGCGGATGATCGACCACCGGCGACCGGGCTGAAAACTGAAAACCAGGCGCGAGAAACTTTCGTGCTCGCCCGATCGCACCGACACCACCTGGGCCTGGGCCGGCCAGGCCGCAAGGCAGACACAAGCCAGTGCCAGGATGGCCAGCGCGGCTCTCATGCGGCGTCCTGTTTGATGTCTTTCAGCGCAACCTCCAGGTCCGAAAAGCTGGGGCGCACGTGGTGCGGTGTGTTCTGGCGTCCCACTTCGATGCAGATATTGGTGGGATGCTGATGCAAGTTGGCAACCAGAACTTCGCGGATCAGTTGATAGAAATGCGCGTCGCCTTCGACGACCAATTTGACCTTGGTGGCGAAAGGACCAGCCAGACCATAGGCCAGAAACACCCCCAGAAAGGTTCCCACCAAGGCGCCGCCGATCATTTTGCCCAGAATTTCGGGCGGCTGATCGATCGAGGCCATGGTCTTGATCACCCCCAGCACAGCGGCGACAATGCCAAGAGCCGGCAGCGCATCGGCCATCGACTGCAAGGCGTGACTGGAATGCATCGCATGGTGCAGGCTCGCATCCATCCGTTTTTCCAGCACCTCTTCGACCTGATGCGGGTCGTCGTAATTCATCGAAGCCGATCGCATGGTGTCGCAGATCAGCTCGACCGCCTCGTGATCCTGAAGGATTTTGGGATATTTTGAAAAAATCGGTGAGTTTTCCGGATCTTCAATGTGTTCTTCCAACGCGACAGGGTTCTGCCGGACCAGACGGATCAGTTCAAAAAGCAGACACAGAAGGTCGCGGTAATCGTCGGCTTTCCATTTGACGCCCTTAAAGACCTTTCCGATGTCAATCAGCGTGTTTTTGATCGCGGGCCCGTCGTTTGCGATGGCGAAGGCCCCGACGGCGGCACCGCCGATGATGATCATCTCGAACGGCAGGGCTTTCATGATGATCCCCATCTTGCCGCCGGCCATAATATACCCGCCGAATACCATGACGACAGTGACAACGATGCCGATTATGCCGATCATGAAGTCAGCTCCACCTCTGCCCTGGACAGTGCCGAGACTGGCAGATCGAGGTTAAAAATCATTGACCGGTGGGCGATTATTCGGTCGGGACCAGCGCATTGCGGCCCGCCAGGATGACCGAGATCGAATAGGCGGTTTCGGGTTTCAGCCCGGCCATGATCGACGCTGCTGCATCGGCGCGCATCCGCGCCAGAAAGCCGGCCGAAAATTCCGGGTCCATTTCTTCAAAAAGCGCGACCGCCTCTTTTGGCTTCATGTTTTCATAGACGGTGGTCAGGCGCGCCAGGTCGTTTTCCGAAGCAGACCGCGCAAGGTTCATGGTTGCTGCCAGCTCGGCCTCGGCGTTGATCAGCGCGTCGAGGTTGGCGTTGATATGCGTCTCGGCGACGACCAGCGCTTGGCGACGGTCGGCAAGGGCCATTTCCTCGACCTGAATCGCGGCCTCGCGCGCCTGAAGATCAGCCAGAAGGGTGCGGATATGATCGGCATCGGTACAGGGCGGCCCGCTTTTGTCGACCAGCGTCGATACCGGGCCGGACATTTCCTCGAAATTCTGTGATTCGGATGATGCCGCACCGGCGCTTTGCGAAACGCGCACCACGCTTGAGGCCAGAAACAGGCCCGCAATCAACGCCAGCACGCCTTGGCCCAAACGGCGGGTTTTCTTCGGCGTCTTGCTCATTGGGCGGCCTCTGCAATGGGTCCTTCGCTTTCGGACCGGATGAATTTTGCCAGTGGTTCCTCGTCGGTCTTGTCGGGATCGGGCAGGTCGTGGAGCGTTGCCAGCAGCATTTCCAGCCGTTTGGCACCATCGTCGCTGCGCGCAGTTAGCGCGGCCAGTTCCTGTGCTGAATTCTTGGCCGTTTCCTCGGCGCGCGTCAGGGTCTTGGTCAGGTCATCGACCTGCGCCGACAAAACCGCAATTGCGCGCCCCATGCCTTTTTTGTGGTTGTTGAACCGCTTCAGCCGTCGCGACAGCACCATGCAATACACCGCCGCACCAAGCGCGGCCGCAATCATCAATCCGTCTGCGATCAGGGTCAGGTCCATCTTAGTTCAACACAAATTCCGAGATCAAAAGGTCGCGCACACGCCCCTCGCCAGTGACGATCTGCACACGGCGCAGCATCTGTGCGCGCAGGCGCAACAGCGCCGAAGGGTCTTCAAGCTGCCGCACTTCGACGGCGCGCAAATAGCTGTTCAGCACGTCCTGGATCCGGGGCATCAGCATCATCACTTCTTCTTCGTGGCGGGAGTTGACCTCGAGATGACCCTGAAACCGCAGATGGCGGCTTTCCGCTTCGCGCGCGAGGGCGATCAGAATGGGCTCGATCCGGACAAAGGCGATATCGGGCAGGTCAGTGACGGTTGCCGGCGCGTCGGACGCGCCATGGCTGGTTGCCGAAGACAACATCCCCGAAAACCCCACGAAAAACCCGCCGCCGCCCATGGCCATTGCCAACACCAGCCCGATAATCAAGGGGAGTTTTGATTTCTTTTTCGGTTCTTCTTCTTCGACTTCTTCTGCGTCGGCCATGACTTCACCAGACTTTTTCCCTGGCCGTTCTATACCCGCGTCTGGCTAACCGATTATTAAGGGGCCTGGTCCAATTATGCGCCCCAGGACCGGACAGAATGTTCGCGACGGAGAGTGTCTTTGGATCAACTCATCGCCCTTTGGACCGCCCTTGATTTCCGGCACCGCTTCATCATCATTGCTGCGTCATTGGCCATGTTCGCGGCGGTCTTTGGTCTGACACGGCTGGCAGCCACATCGAACATGGCGTTGCTTTACTCCGGTCTGGAAAACGGCGCCTCGGGCGACGTGGTTGCGGCGCTGGAACAGCGCGCGGTCGAATTCCAGGTTCGGGGAAGCGCGATTTATGTGCCGGCGTCACGCCGGGACGAGCTGCGCATGACACTGGCGTCTGAGGTAGTGCCCCAGGGCGTGGTGTAAATTGTTCTCCGGCTGGGTGTTGAGCCGGTTTACAGGGCGGCGATTTTCGCCGGGTCCATGGTGGTATCCTCGCAGATGGCGGCGACGGTTTCCAGCGTCATGTAACGACGTGTGA
>JAKZRT010000017.1:0-5282 GCA_047518005.1 Brevirhabdus sp. | reverse complement strand
GTTTACGAAGGTGGCGGGCATCAAAGTCGCGACGAAGCGGAACACTGGCTGGCATGGCGATCCTCCTTTGCCAACCTTGAATCAGATCAAAACCGATTTGGGAATCCCCACAGAGTCAGAAATTGATGCCGTTGGTATAATTCCAACCAAACAGTCGCCGAAGCTGAGCGCAAAGTAATTAGCGAAAACATTGCCCGAATGGGTCGGGACAGAAGTTGGATTTCGATTTCAATTATTGTCACATATGCTGTGGCTGTCATCTCTGCATTGGCATACCTGCTTTGGTCGGCGCCGGTTTGCAGCGTAGGCGGAGATTCAGAATGCGCTTCGGGATTGGCCAGATGGGAAGCGCAAGTTGGGATGTTTCAGGACCTGATTGTAACAGCCGTCCTGCCCATAGTGACGCTAATGTTGGGATTCTACTTCGGTACTGAAACCGCGCGTTCGAGTAAACCCGACAACTAGATACACCGCCCTCCGTCAATCTCCATGCAGACCCCGGTCACCATGCTGGCCTCGTCCGAGCACAGATAAACCGCCGCGTGGCCGATATCCTCGGGCGTGGAAAACCGGCCCAGGGGGATCGTCGCCAGAAATTTCGCGCGCATCTCGGGCGTGTCCTCGCCCATGAAGCTTTTCAAAAGCGGCGTCCCACCGGCCACCGGATTTATCGCGTTCACCCGGATGCCATCCGGGGCCAGCTCGACCGCCATCGCCCGGGTCGCGGTGATCATCCAGCCTTTCGAGGCGTTGTACCAGCTCAGCCGCGGCCGCGGCGACACGCCCGCGGTCGAGGCCACGTTCAAGATCACCCCCGACCCGCGCGCTTTCATGGTCGGCACAAAAACCCGCGCGGTCAGATAGACCGACTTGGCGTTGACCGCGAAAACCTGGTCAAATTCTTCCTCGCAGACATCTTCCAGGGGCGTGGGCAGATGCGTGACGCCAGCGTTGTTGACCAGAATATCCGGGGCCCCGCCGCCGGGCGTGAAGGCCTTGGCCATGGCTTCAACCGAAGCCCTGTTCGAGACATCGACAACCAGCGGCGTGCCGCCAATATCCTCGGCCACCCGCGCCGCCGCCGCGCCGTTGACATCGGCCACAAAAACCATCGCACCTTCGCGCGCGAAGGCCTGCGCGATCCCGGTACCAAAGCCCGAGCCACCGCCGGTTACGATCGCGGTCTTGCCCTTCAGTCGCATCGCCTCACCCATGTTTTGCTGCCACGGTCTTTAACTGCGAGAACCCGTAAAGCGCCTCGAACCCCTTTTCGCGCCCATGTCCCGAGGCACCAACGCCGCCAAACGGCAACTCGACGCCGCCACCGGCACCGTAGTTGTTGATGAATACCTGCCCGCCCCTGAGCGCCTTTGCCACGCGCATCTGACGCGCACCGTCGCGGGTCCAGACGGCGGCCACAAGGCCATAATCGGTGCCATTGGCGATCGCAACAGCCTCGGCTTCGTCATCGAACGGGATCACGACTTGCACAGGGCCAAATATCTCTTCCTGCGCCAGCCTGTGGCTCGGCGTCACGCCGGCAAGCAGTCGCGGTACGACGTAATGCCCGCCGTCGGGCGCGTCTTTTACGATCTGCCCCTCACCGGCAAGTTCGAGGTCGTCCGACAGGGCGTAATATCTGCCGACGATCTCTTTCTGGCGCGCCGAAATCAGCGGGCCGACATCCAGATCATCCAGCGCCGGACCGACCCGCAACGCGCGATATAGGTCGCCCATAGCCGCGATCACCGCGTCATAGATGCCGCGCTGGACCAAAATACGCGAGGCCGCCGAGCACGTCTGGCCGGCGTTCTGAATGCCCGGTCCGACCAGAAACGGAACGGCTGCCTCAAGATCGACATCGTCAAACACCAACTGGGGCGACTTGCCGCCCAGTTCCAGCGTTACCGGCACAAGGTTCGCCGCCGCCGCCGTCTGGATCAGGCGCCCGACCCCGACCGAGCCGGTAAACGACATGTGGTTGACGCCCGGATGCGCGGCCAGCGCCGCGCCCGCTTCGGCACCCAGCCCCGGCACGATGTTCAACGCGCCGGGCGGCAGGCCCGCCGCGTCGGCGATGCGCCCGAAGGCGAGTGCCGTCAGACAGGCCTCTTCGGCGGGTTTCAGAACGCAGGCGTTACCCATGGCCAACGCCGCCGAGACCGACCGCCCGATGATCTGCATCGGATAGTTCCAGGGCACGATATGCCCGGTGACGCCGTGCGGTTCGCGCAAAGTATAGACCGTGTAGCCGTCCAGATAGGGGATGGTTTCGCCCATCACCTTGTCGGCGGCCCCGCCATAGAATTCAAGGTACCGGGCCAGCGCCCGCGCGTCGGCCCGAGCCTGTCTGAGCGGCTTGCCGACGTCACGCGCCTCAATCTGGGCAAGGGCCTCGATGCGTTCCTCGACCATACGACCCATGGCGCTGAGTACCCGGCCGCGTTCGGCCGCCGTTGCACGGCCCCAGGGGCCCGCCAGCGCCGCCCGCGCGGCCGTGACGGCCCGATCAATGTCGTCGGCGGTGCCGCGTGCTATCTCGGAAATGTCAGCCCCCGTGGACGGGTCTTCAACCGGCAATTCCGCACCGGTTCGCCGCCACTTGCCGCCGATCAAGGCTTCGCGGCTGTCAAACCAAAGCGCCTCAAGCGTCATGCGCAATTTCCCCCATCCAGTCCGCCGGTATCTGCGGCGCGGCCGCGATCAGCGACCTTGTGTAGCTTTCCCGCGGCGCGCCCAAAACCGTTGCGGTCGGGCCGGTTTCGACAATGCGCCCGCCGCGCATGACATAGACCCGGTCGGTGAAGCCCTTCACCACGCTCAGATCATGGCTGATAAAGAGATAACTCAGCCCATAGCGGCGTTGCAAATCGGCCAGCAGATCGAGGATTTGCGCGCGCACCTGCACATCGAGCGCCGAGACCGCTTCGTCCAGAACGATCAGTTCCGGCCGGGTGATCAGCGCCCGCGCGATGGCGATCCGCTGGCGCTGGCCGCCAGAGAACTCGTGGATATAGCGCCCGGCGTCCGAGGCCTTCAAGCTGACGTCATCCAAAGCCTCGGCAACCCGCTGGTCGACATCGCCCGGCTCGGCATCCAGAAACATCGGCTCGGATATCAGGCGCGCGACCCGGTGGCGCGGGTTGAATGACCCGTAGGGGTCCTGGAACACAACCTGCATCCGTCGTCTCAGGTCGCGCGTCATTTGCGCGGGCGGCGGCAAAACATCACCCCCAAGCACGATCCGGCCACCCTGCAGCGGCTCAAGGCCCAGAATCGCGCGGGTCAGAGTCGACTTGCCACAGCCGCTTTCGCCGACCAAACCAACAGCCTCGCCGCGCCCCACGGTCAGCGACACGTCATCGACCGCCGTCATGCGCGGCGGCGGACCGAACAGGCGACGGCGCGCGAGAGTATAGTCACGCCGCACATTTTCGACCGACAGCAGAACCTCGTCGCCCGCGGCCGCCACGCGGGCCGGAACGTGCGAGGCCGCCGCCAGCAGGTCGCGTGTATAGGGGTCGGTGCGCACGCGAAACAGCGCCTCGGTCGCGCCCTCTTCGACAATCCGGCCCTTGTTCATCACCGCGACGCGGTCGGCCAGCCCCGCCACCACCCCCAGATCATGGGTGATCAGCCACAGCGCCATGCCTTCGTCGGCCACCAGCCCTGTCAAAAGCTCCAGAATTTGCGCCTGTGTGGTGACGTCCAACGCGGTCGTGGGCTCGTCCGCGATCAAAAGCCTGGGCCGCAGCGCAATGGCAATCGCGATCGACACGCGCTGGCGCTGGCCACCGGAAAGTTCGTGCGGAAACCGCCCCGGTGAAAACCGATCCGCCGGCAGCCCGACCCGCGCCAGACGGTCCCGGGCCGTCGTCGCTGCGTTCGCACGGGTCTCGGCACCGTGAATGATCAGCGTCTCGGCCACCTGATCGCCGATCGATTGCACCGGGTTCAGTGCGGTCATCGGTTCCTGAAAGATCATACCCATTTCATTGCCGCGCAGACCGCAAAGCGCCGCCTCGGGCAGATCATCGATCCGCTGACCGGCCAGTTCAATCTGTCCGCCCATCTGTGCCGCGCGGGGCAACAGGCCCATGGCGGCCAGCGCGGTCATTGACTTGCCAGATCCACTTTCGCCAACCAGCCCCAAAATTTCGCCCGCCCCGATGGTCAGCGAAACGCCAGCGACGGCGCGGTCGGTCGCGAAGTTCACCGACAGGTTATTGATCCGCAGAAGGCTCATCGCGCGCGCCTCAGGCGCGGGTCAAGAAGGTCGCGCAGCCCGTCGCCCATCAAGTTCAGCCCCAGCACCATGAACACAATCGCCAGTCCGGGAAAGATCGCCATATGCGGGGCCAGCGAGATCATGGTCTGGCTGTCGGCCAGCATCCGGCCCCAGCTGGGCACCGGCGGTTGCGCACCCAAACCAACGTAGCTGAGCGCCGCCTCGGCCAGAATGCCCAGCGAAAACTGTATGGTGCCCTGGACGATCAGCAGGTTGGCGATGTTGGGCAGGATGTGCTCGACGCTGATCCGCACTCGCCCCTTGCCCGCAACGCGCGCCGCCATGATGAAATCAAGCGTCCAGAGGCTGAGCGCCCCACCCCGCGCCACCCGCGCGAATACGGGGATGTTAAATATCCCGATGGCAAGAATGGCGTTGAAGGCCGAGGGGCCCAGAATAGCAGTGATCAGAATTGCGATGACCAGCGACGGGAAGGCAAAAATCAAGTCGTTGCCGCGCATGATAACTTCGTCGATCCAGCCACCGCGATGTGCGGCGGCGAAAAGGCCCAGAGGCACGCCCGCCGTGATGCCAATGCCCACGGCAATGAAGGCCACCGCGATCGAAGTGCGCGCGCCGACCATCAGCATCGACAGGATATCGCGGCCGAAATGGTCGGTGCCCAATAGGTGCCCCCCGCCGGGCGTCTGCATTCGGGCGGCGATGTTGATGCCCTCGACGCCAAAGGGGGTCCAGATGAACGAGAACGCTGCCGCCAGCAGGAAAACGGCCGAAAGTGCCACTCCGATCGAAAGTGTAACTGGCACCCTCATGCGCGACGCCTCAGCCGCGGGTCGATGACCGCATAGGCCAGATCGACCAGAAACGTTACCAGAATAACCGAAAAGACCAGCAGCATGACCACGCTTTCGACCACGATCAGGTCGCGCTGCGTGATCCCCAGAAAGATCAGCCGACCCAGCCCCGGCAGGAAAAACACGTTCTCGATGATGATCGCGCCAGCCAGAAGAAACGAAAATTGCAGGCCCAGAAT
>JAKZRT010000016.1:0-12942 GCA_047518005.1 Brevirhabdus sp. | reverse complement strand
TCAGCAAACGGAGGCCAAAATCGGCGTCGCCATTCTCAACAAAATGACCGAACTCGGCCGACCCGTGTTCAAACAAATCTCATAGCCTGTATCACGGGTAAGGGCGGCTTGCGACTATTGTCTGATCCATGCAACAACGCCCTATGGCGCGGGTTTGACGAAGAGTTCGGCGAGAAACCAGATGGCGCTGCAAATTGAAGTGATTGTAGATGGTATCGTGAACAGACAGAAATCGCTGCATTGATCCGGGTGACTTGAACCGTCCCATTCGACGTTCCCGCCGACGCGTTGGCTAGTGCGAAACTTCTGCCCGATTATTCAATCGACCGCCCGTGACATGAAAATGCAACAAGCCAAGTTCTCGGAGTGCCGCAGAATAAGATCCCAGTTTATCGGTGACAATCTCATTGGGAATGTATCCCTGCTTCTTCAGTAGTTTCCGCATAAGTTTATGGGCCGCACGCTTGTTTCTACGCGACTGCGCCAGGACCTCGAGAACCTCGCCTTCATTGTCAACAGCGCGCCACAGATACGTCCGCTTGCCACCAATTCGAACAAAGACCTCGTCAAGATGCCAGGTTCCGGAAGGTCGAACTCTGCGGGATCTGATGTTGGCGGCAATCGCCGGTCCGAATTTCAAAATCCATCTCCGGATCGTTTCATAGCTGACATCGATCCCGCGTTCGGCCAACATTTCCTCGACGTCGCGAAAGCTCAACGGAAAACGAAAGTAGAGCCAAACCGACCGGTGGATGACTGCGGGCGGAAACCGGTGGCGAGAGTAGGAAATCTTGCTCATTCAAACACAATTACCGGTCGTCAGGCCGATCGTCGAGTTAATGTGACAATGCCCCAACGACACTGCCCGCCGTTCGGTCGGTGTGAGGCTTTGCCACCCGCAGCTTTGCCATCGGTCGCTGATTTCGACACAAATGCGGGCCGGGCTGCGGATTGACAGACTGCGCACCAATGTGAAACTGGCAATCTCGGGCGGGCGAACCCGGGACACCATCGCGGGTACCGCCTGAGCGATGCTGAATTTGTGGTCTGCATCTGAGATAGGCGAGGGCCTAATGTCGCTGCGCCCCTGCTACCAGATCAATTTCCGCCGCATCGGGGGTTGCAAAGGCGCATATGGGGATGTTCTTCTAGTTCCGAAATGCTATCAATCTTTGCGAATAAAATTTATCGGCGACTGTTTGCGGCGCAGGTAGTGGCGCTTCTTGGCACCGGTTTGTTGACCGTGGCATTGGGGCTCTTGGCCTTTGATTTGGCCGGCGAGGATGCCGGGCAGGTGCTGGGGCTGACGCTGACCATCAAGATGGTCGCCTATGTCGGCCTGTCGCCGGTGATGACGGCTCTGGTTGCAGGTTTGAACCGGCGCGCGGTGCTGATCGGCGCGGATCTTATCCGGGCGGGTTCAGCACTTTGCCTGCCGTTTATCGACGCGGCCTGGCAGATTTATGCTCTGATCTTCGTTCTACAGGCAGCCTCTGCGACCTTCACGCCGACATTTCAGGCGCTGATCCCGGATGTTCTGCCGCGGGAAGGTGATTATACCCGCGCACTGTCGCTGGCGCGCCTGGCCTATGATTTGGAAAATCTGCTCAGCCCGATGCTGGCCGGCGTGCTATTGGTATTGATCGCGCCATCGGGGCTTTTTGTCGGCACAACATTCGGGTTTCTGGCCTCGGCAGTGCTGGTCATGTCACTGCGGCTGCCGCCGTCGGGCGGCCGCGGCGACCGGCCCTTCGTCGAGCGGCTGACCGTTGGCAGCCGCATCTACCTCGCGACACCGCGGTTGCGCGGGCTGTTGGCGCTGAACTTGACGGTTGCGGCGATAGCCTCGGTTGTGCTGGTGTTGAGCGTAGTGATCGCGCGCAGCATCTATGGCGGATCAGAGGCTGGGCTGGCGGTGGCGCTGGGCGCCTACGGCGCGGGCTCGATGGCGGTGGCGCTGGCGTTGCCGCGCCTGCTGGAGGGCTGGCGCGACCGGTCGGTGATGATGGTCGGCGGCTGGGCGGCGACGGCGCTGATGTTGGGGGCCGGGCTAGCCGTCAGACTTTGGGGCTGGCCGACCTGGCCGGTGTTTTTGGTAATCTGGTGCCTTACCGGAGCAGCAATTGCCGGTGTGATGACCCCCTCGGGCCGACTGTTGCGCCGCTCGGCCCAGGCCCAGAACCGACCTGCTGTTTTCGCGGCGCAATTCGCGCTCAGCCATGCCTGCTGGCTGGTCGCCTATCCGCTGGCCGGGTATTTGGGCAGCTGGGTCGGCGTCAGTGGCACCATGGCGGTGATGGGCGGGATCGGCGTTGCCGGTCTGGTCCTTGCGGCCAAGGTCTGGCCTGTCGGCGCGGTGCCGGAACTGGAGCATAGCCATACCGACCTGCCGCCGGATCATCCGCATTTGCAGGGCGCGGTCAGGCGCGGCGGCATCTGGGTGCATCGCCATGAATTCGTGATCGACGACGAACACCGGGTCTGGCCGACCTCGGGTTAAAGGGTAATTGCCTCAATCAGATGTGTTCAACTCCGAAGCTTGGAGCAGGATTTTGTAGAAAATCCTGTTAATATAATATACTCGCTCTCATCATCCTACCGTCCGAATCGCAAACTGAAAAAGAGACCGGATATGCGTAGCCACCGCGCGTCTTGCGGCCTTTGCATCTTGCGTGGGTAAACCACATCCACTGGCGCTGCGGGAACGCGTTGTTTCTTTTGTTGCAGAGGGAAACACGCATCGATCCGCCGCCGCGCATTTCCGGGTTTCGATCAAATTCGTCAACGACATGAATGGACCGCTGCACGCAAGGGGCCTGCATACTTCGCATATTCTGCCAACTACATGATCGACACGGATCATGCCGTCATCCTTGATATTGAAGCGACACGCTCTGTTCGACAGGCAGAGCTTGGTGCCATGCAGACAATGGTGGATCGCATCGATGACACCTTCGATCTGCAGCCCGAACGCATGATCGCGGACACAGCCTATGGAACGGGCCCTTTATTGGAATGGTTGGTCAAGGAACGCGGGATCGCGCCTCACATCCCGGTCGTGGACAAGTCAGGCCGCAAGGACGGAACCTTTGAACGCGCCGACTTCACCTTTGATGCCGAAACCGACGCCTACATCTGTCCCGGCGGAAAAGAACTGAAACAGTCTCGTCGAGCATTCACAACGCCGAGAACGGTCAAACCAGATAAGGACGGGGTCCTTCGTTATCGCGCCCTCAAGTCTGACTGTGACGCTTGTGCCTTAAAGTCTCGCTGCTGTCCAAAAGCAACGCAGCGCAAGGTCACCCGATCAATCCATGAACCTTCACGCGACATTGCCCGAGCTATCAGCCAAACCGCGCAATATGCAATCTCGTGCAAGCTACGAAAGAAGGTCGAAATGCTGTTTGCACACCTCAAACGCATCCTTGGCCTTGGCCGGCTTCGATTACGAGGTCCATGTGGTGCCCGTGACGAGTTCCACCTCGCAGCCACCGCCCAAAACCTCCGAAAGCTCGCAAAACTCCTCCCACCACCCCAAAACGCCTGCCCAGCATGAAAGAGCGCAAGCTCGGCTAAATAACAGGCCATCCAAAATCCGGAAAACAACCGACTTTTTCAACGGAATAAGCTCTGAGCCGTCATCTGAGTGTTTTCGTCAGATGACCGCTTTGCGAACTGCGATGACCGAATCTCGCAAGCCACAACCACCGCAATATAAGTTTCGAAGGAAACGGTCGAATGAAAGCCTCCCCGGCGATCGCCTGGAGATCCGCGCGGTCGTCAGATTTCTGCGCGACAAGTTATAGGGGGGGGCGCAAAGTCTGGAACTAATTGGTGCCCAGACCGGCCCCTATCGGTTTCGGAGATTTTTTTATTCTGCCACGAAATTCGCTGCTGCCTGGTGTCGCTCAACATTGGATTTACAAGTAGTTGCAATGACTTACGTCAATTCCGCCTTGGCCGCCGGCGCTGAAAAAGGGACTTTTTTCCATGAGCCTGAGCAGACCATTTAGGTGCCCGTCCAATTGTCGCAAGCGAATTGCCTTGGGCGAAACTCTGCGGGAAATCATCAACGACAACCACATGCCGTGCGAGACAGTGGTCTACGATTGGAGGCAGAATAATCGGGCGTTCGCGGAAGCCTTTGTGCGCGCGCGCGTTGAGCAGCACCAAGCCTGGGCAGACCGGCTCGTTTCACTCGCGAGCGATGCCACCAGCGATTTCTATGTCGTTGTCGATAAACCGAAGGCTCCGCGTCGGTGGCGGAAGTGCAAACTGACTGGCAAAGCCATCGCAAAGTTCGACCGCATCCATGTCGAGCGCGCCAAGTTGATGATCAATACGCTGCAATGGCTGATGCAGAACCGGAAGGACTCGGATTTCTCGCCCAGGCAGACGCTCACAATCGAGAAGAAAGCCTACGATGGGCTGACCGTGGAAGAAATCGACCGTGAACTAGAAGCTGCGGCGGCGCAGGCCGGGTATCGGTTGATCCCGTTGTTAAAAACGGTGAACTGAAAAACGTGGCGGTGCAGGGGGGCTGACCGCTGAGGACATTGTGCAATGGTTGGAAGGACCGAAACAGTAGCGTCTCGCCACCACCTCACTGAATCAAACGGCTGCAGGTCGGGCTGCCAAGCGCGCCGGTCACATCGAGTTCGTGATCGGTTTGAAATTCAGTTACGGCATTCGATGAATTCCGACCCCAGACGCCATCGACCACATCGGTATAATATCCCAATCCCTTCAGAGCAGCCTGAGCCGCGCGCAGATCGCACGTTGCTGCATTCGTGAGCATTTTCTTGATCGCCGCGTTCTCGGCAAAATCGAGGGCGGTTCGTCCGTCGCTAACCTGCAGCTTAGTATTGGTGCCCTTTGTCAGCAGTGCCGAGACAATGTCCACGTTCCCCTTGCTTGCGGCCATCATCAGGGCGGTTGCTCCTGCACCGGTCTGCAAATTCATAGCCGCGCCTTTGGCCAGAAGTGTCTCGACGATCTCACCGTGACCTTTGCGCGCCGCCCAGATCAAAGCAGTTGCGCCGTCGTCAGATTGCACATCCGTATCCGCGCCCTTTGACAGCAGTGTTTCGACGATTGATCTGTGGCCACTGTGCGCCGCCCAGATTATGGCGGTGGAACCGTCTTTGTCGGCCACGTCCATTGCCGCGCCTGCATCCAGAAGCCGCGAAACTATCGCTTCATGTCCCCATCTTGCCGCCGACGAGAGCGCGGTTACTCCATTATACATTGGTATCCCGATATCCACGCCATGGCCGATTAAGGTTTCGACGGTTGCGTCATGACCTTCCTGTGCAGCAGCAAATAACGCTGTCGCTCCATCGTCGGTATCTCGGACATCTGCGTCCGCGCCGTTCGCTAACAACATTTCTACAATCGCAGCGTGGTCATGTTCCGCCGCGGCGATAAGGGGGGTGGTGCCATCCGGGCGTTGCACAGCCACAGTCGCGCCCCGAGCGAGGAGAATCTGGAAAACCTCGATCTGCCCCTCCTGAGCCGCGGTCAAGAGGGCAGTCGAGCCTAAGCTTGTCCGCAGTTCTATACTCGCTCCGCCTGCCAGCAGAGTTTCGACGATTGCACCGTGACCATTCTGCGCTGCTACGATGAGGGCAGTTGTGCTCCTCTCAGGAAGCATGGACCAGTTCACAAATACACAGAAGATCGGACACTCTCAGGTCGCCCGGTCCGCGCTCCTGGCATTGGCAGTTCAACTCGACAGCCTGGCAACCGAGGTCCGGAATATCGAACGGCAGCTGATGGCATGGCACAGGCGGAACGCCGCGAGCCAGCGACTCGAAACGATCCCGGGCGTGGGCCTTATCACGGCCACGGCGCTCGCGGCCAGCGTGCCCGATCCAGCCGTGTTCAAATCCGGCCGACAGTTCGCGGCCTACCTGGACCTGGTGCCTAGACAAAACTCATCAGGCGGCAAGGACCGTCTCGGGCATATATCGAAGATGGGCAATGGCTATCTGCGCCGGTTGCTGGTCGTCGGCGCGACCTCCGTCACACGACGGGCGCCAACCACCGACACCCGACCCGGCGTCTGGGTCCGATCACTTCTAGAGCGCAAGCCAACCCGGCTCGTCACCGTCGCCATTGCCAACAAGACCGCGCGTACAGCCTGGGCGTTGCTGGCGAAGGGAGAAAACTACAAAGCCGTACCAGCAATCTGAACGAAGGAGAGAAAAGCGGCGCCTGACATCGCCGCGACGAGATGCAAGGGCAAAAGTTAATGATGATGATCGAAAGGGACCGCAACCGGGACACCCCGAGGTGGTGTCAGGGCTCACAAGCTCGTTGGTCTGATTGGGACCCGGTAAGCGGACTTCATCAAGGCCAGCGGTCATATGCACTGCGCACAAAGGCCGGACAAATGACCGCAACCTGCAACGATCAACATCAATTCAAATTAATCCTTGCAAAAAAGGAGCCGTCCACAAATGACACCACCCAAATATCAGTACCAACTGGCACCTCTGGACATGGTCTGGTCGTCACCACTGCCGGTGATCAGCACGGTTCGATCCGCTTGCCGTGGCCGTCGAAGGCCATTATGGCCTTCGACGGCCACGTGACAGCCAAGGTCTCACCGACCAACGGCGCAACACTGCCACGGGTCGAGGCAGTGAGGCTTGTCCAACCCAGATCAAGCGTTATCGCTACATCCTGCCCGCTTTGCTCGACATATGTGACGCGCCCCTGCAGTGCCGTGCCCGCGCCCGCGTCCGACGCGGAGCATGTGGTCCCGCACATCACGATATCCTCGGGCCGTATGCCGACACGGATCACAGTGCCCTGCGGCGGCGGCTCGCCCAAGGGCGGCAGAGGCAGCCGGATCGAGGAGCCGGCTGTGGCAACCAGCCCGGCGTCGCTGCCGGAGTAGCTGCACTCGATCAGATTCATCGGTGGCGAACCGATGAAGCAGGCGACAAACTCATTGGCCGGACGCGCGTAGATCTCGCGCGCGCTGGCGCACTGCTCGATCCGGCCGTCGCGCAGGACCACGATACGGTCGGCCATCGTCATCGCCTCGACCTGATCATGGGTGACATAGATCGTGGTGGCCCCAATCCGGTTGTGCAACAGCTTGATTTCTTTTCGCATCTGCACCCTGAGAGCTGCGTCGAGATTGGACAGCGGTTCATCGAACAGGAATACGCGGGGATGGCGCACGATGGCACGCCCCATTGCCACCCGCTGGCGCTGACCGCCGGACAATTCTCGCGGATAGCGGTCGAGATAGTTCTCCAGCCCCAGCATCGCCGCAATCTCTTCGACACGTTGGCTCCGTTCAGCCTTCGGCATCCGCTGGACCCGCAAGGGAAAGCCGATATTCTCTGCCGCAGTCATATGCGGGTACAGCGCGTAGTTCTGAAACACCATCGCTAGATCGCGGTCCTTTGGAGGCAGGTCGGTGATGTCTTCACCATCAAGTAAGATCTGCCCGGCACTGACCGGCACCAGGCCGGCAAGCATGCGCAGCAGCGTAGACTTCCCACAGCCGGACGGGCCGACGAAAACCATGAACTCGCCGTCTGCCACTTCAATGTCGATATCGTGGATCGCCCGGTGTCCGGCGAATTGCTTGCTGATTGAACGGTAGGTGATTTGTGCCATTGATGTTTTTCTGCGTCGGCTATTTCACGCTGCCGCTGAGCGCGCCGGACACGATGCGGCGCTGCATCGTCAGGAACACCAGCATCACCGGCAGCGCGAATACCAGCGCTGCCGCCATCTGCAATTCGTGAAGGGTAAAGTATTCGCTCCGGAGCGAGGAGATGCCGGTGGCGGCGGTCCACAATGTGGGCGAGTTGATCAGGGTCTTGGCAAACAGGAAATCGTGCCAACTCGTCACGAAACCATAGATGAAAATAGCCGCCATCCCCGGCGCTGCAAGCGGCATGGCGATATACCAATAGGCTTTCAACCGCGAACAGCCGTCGATCTGCGCTGCCCCCTCAAGATCGGGCGGAATAGTATCGAAAAACCCCTTGCTCATCCAGATAGCAAGCGGCGCCACCAGCGAGATATGCCCGATCACCATGCCCTGCAAAGTGTCGATCAGGCCTAAATCGCGGAAAAGGATATAGAGCGGCACGACAATGCTGGTGGTCGGGATCATCTGCGTTGTCAGCACGAGCACCATCAGCAGACCAGAGCCGCGGAACTTGAACCGGCTCAGCACATAGCCGCAGGATGTGCCGAACATCAGCGACAGGAACGATGAGGTCGCGGCCACAAAAATCGAATTGAAAATCCAGCGTGCCATCGGCCTTTCGGTAAACAGATCGAAATAGTTGCCAAAGCTCAACCGGTCGGGCCAGAGACCGGTCAGCGACCGGCTGTAACCGGTGGGTGTCAGCGAAATGACCACCATCCAGTAAATCGGAAACAGCACGATGCAGCCGAACACAACGATGGTCGCCGCTTTCAGGGTTTGCACCGCCGCGCCTTCCAGCCGCCGGCGTTTTGCGAGGCCACGCGACATCAGGACGCCGCCCCGCCGCCGCTACGCGACAGCGTCCGCATGTAGATCAACACCAAGATCAACGACACCACCAGACCAAGAATGCCCAGCGTCGCCGAATACGAGAAGTTCAGTTCGCGAAACGCGGTGTTGTAGGTCAGGATGGTCAGGGTTTCGGTGGCACGGGCCGGGCCGCCTCCGGTCAGTATGAAGATGATCGGGAAGGATTTGAAACCGACGATCAGCAGCAGGATCACGATTACCGCCATGATGTATCGCAGTTGTGGCAGGGTAATGAAGCGGAACTGCTGCCAAGCGCTGGCACGGTCGATGCGCGCGGCATCATACAATTCCTCGGAGATCGACTGTAACCCGGCCAGAAAGAACACATAGGCCAACGCGAATTCGTTCCAGACCTGGGCAAGGATCAGCGCCGGCAGAACCGTTCGGTCATCTAGAAGCCAATCCTGGCCGCTGACGAAGGGCAGCCAGTCGAACAGGCGGTTGATGATCCCGAAATTGCCTTCGTACATCACCCCCCAGACTAGCGCGGTCACCACCGCTGGCATGGTCCAGGGCATCAGAAACGTCAGCCGCGCCAGCGCCCGAAACCGGATCATCCGCCGGGTCAGAAGTGCCGCCGACAGCGCCAACGTGATCGAGCCCAGAACCGTACCGATCATGTAGAACGTCGATGTGAGCACTGCCTTCCAAGTATAGGGGTCGTAAACCAGCCGTTGATAATTGTGCAGTCCGTAGGTTCCGGCAGCCGAGGGGCGCCGCAACGTCACGGTGTCAAAGCTGAGCAGGATCGACTTCAGGATCGGCAGGCCGATTACCAGTGCCAGGACCAGCAATGCCGGCGACAGCATCAGTATGACAAAGCCGCTGCCTTCGGTCAGCCAGCCGGCAAAACGTCCCTGACGCTGTGCCGCCGGACGCGAACGGGGACGACGCGACGTCGCCCCCGAAACACTTGTCATGTTCTTGCCTGCCGTCGGATCACTTCGAGCAGCACTTTTCCAGATCGGCTTGCGCTGTTGCCAGCGCTTCTTCGGCCGGAACGTTGTTGCGCAGGGTTTGCAGCGTCGCATCGACGATGATCGGCCAGATCTCGTTGAACTGGTCGGCATGGCCGGGGATCGCCACCGGATGCGCGGTGCCCGAGCTGCCGACATAGGGCTTGAGATAGGGTTTTGCCGCCACCTGTTCCGCGGTCAGCGCACTGACACCATAGGGGATGAACGGGCTGTAGTCCGAGAACAGCGATTGCAGTTCGGGACTGGCTGCCATGGCGAGGAATTCGAAGGCGGCTTCGGGATACTTGCTGTCCGCTCCGATCGCCATCGCCATGTTCACACCGCCGGTCGCGGGCCCGTCCCAGGGGTGACGCGCCGATTTGTAGCAATCGAAATTCTCGGCGTTGTTCTTCTGAATGAACGGGAACTGCCACTGTCCGTCGATGGTCATCGCCGAACCACCGGTGGCGAACAGCGACCGCTGGTCCTGCTCGCTCAAGCCTTTGGGGATCAGATTGGCGTCATAAAGGCCCTTCATGAAGTTCAGTGCGTCGAAGACCGGCTGCGAATTGACCGTGAAATTGCCGTCCGCGTCCGAGAATCCACCGCCATGGGCGAGGCTCCACATCAGCAGCATCTCATAGGTCGGGTCTTCGTTGGCGTTGACCATGTTGGCACCGTAGCGCACCACCCGATCACCATCGCCGCGCACGACCAGCTTTTCGGCCGCGGCGCGGAATTCTTCGGGTGTGGTCGGCAGAGCCGTGATGCCCGCTTCTTCGAAATAGCAGGCGTTGTAGATCAGTTCCAGCGTGCGCCCGGTGATCGGCAGCGCATAGATCATGCCATCCTTGGACAACGTGTCAAAACCACCATCAACGATCAGATCCTTGAGACCAGCGGCCTCGATCATGTCGTTGAGCGGCAACAGCGCCTCGGCGGCCAGAAGTTCGCCCAGGTTGTTGGGATTGACGGTGATGACATCGGTTCCGGCGCCGCTGGCAACCTGGATCAGCAATTGCGAGTAGTAGTCACTGGACGGCGTGTTGCGGGGCACCACTTCGTTGCCGGATTTCTCGTTGTAGCTGTCGACCAGCAGATGCCACCAATCGCCCATGCCGGGCGCGTCATAGTCGATGACGAGAAAACTGATCTGATTCTGCGCATACACAGGCGCGGGCGCCATAACGGCAACCGCGCCCGCCAGCGCCAGGGCCGCATTGCGGGAAAGGTTCATTGGGCTTCTCCTTTTGATCTAGACTACCATCTGGGCATCCATGATATCCGGTTATCGTGATTCGAACAAACTTGCCAGGCGGTCAACCAAACCACAGCACGACCCTTGGCGCGGGCATAGTTACTTTTTGGAATGGCATGACGAAAACAATTACTGTTGGCAGCCACCGGGCCTGCAGCTAGTACTAACTGCAGGCCGCCGGTTCGGAACTTTGCGCGCGGCGGCATTTGACAATAGCGAAATCAAGACCGCCACTGAAATGCTCAGATCAGGGAAGACCGCGAACCGTGCCCAGAGACAGCCTGAATGATCTCGATCGCCACGCCTACGATATCGTCATCATCGGAGGCGGCATCAGCGGCGCCAGCGCCGCGCAGTACCTCGCGGCGGCCGGCTATTCGGTTCTGCTGGCCGAGAAGGGTGACTACGCCTCGGCCGCGACCAGCCGGTCGGGGCGGCTGCTGCATTGCGGATTGCGCTATCTGGGGCCGGCCTATTCGCTGATGGAATTCGTGCGCGAACCGCGCAAACTGGTGATGGCGGTTTCGGCAGCGCGGCGCTCGATCCGCGCCAGTACCGAGTTCATCCGCACGTCCCCGGAACGGCAGCGGCCGATGCGGATCTACACCACGATTGATCGCTCGATGCCCTATTCAGGTTTCCATGTCGACCTCGGTGCACGGTTTCTGCAACTGCTCAACCTGAACCGGCAGCGGTTGAATTACCGGCGCTACTCGCCGCAGAAAGCCAGGGAACTGCCCTATATGGAGTGGCTCCGCGACACCGCCGATGTGACCAGCGTCATCGGCATCGACGACCATCAATTCAACTGGCCCGAGCGTATCTGCATCGACGCGGTGATGGATGCGCGGCGGCTGGGCGCGAACACGCGCAACTATACATTGGCCACAGGGATCGGCCGGACACCCGACGGCAAATGGCGGATCACCTTACAGGACATGCTGTCCCCGAACCAGACCGCCGAAGTCGACGGCACCGTGGTGCTGAATATGGCCGGCGCATGGATCGACAAGGTGAACGCCAGTGCCAACAGGCCCGAGGTGCCGCGCAAGATCACTGCGGTGAAGGGCGTCCATATCCTGGTGCAACTGCCGCCGGAATATCGTGGCCAGGGTTTCATGGGACTGAACCGCAACAAGGACGGGCTTACCTGCATGCCATGGGGCGACATGCATTTCGTCGGCCCGACCGAAACCGTCTATGATGGCGATCTTGACGACGTGCGGCCAGAAGAGACCGACGTGCAGGAACTGCTGGACGAGATCACCTATCTGATGCCGGGCATTTCCCTGGGCCGTGACGATGTCCGCCAGGCCTGGGCCGGGATCAGGCCGATCACCTATCACCCCGACATGCCCCGCGGCGACCGGATGGCGTTCTCCAAACTGCACGATCTGTCAAAGGACGGTATGGAGAACGTCTTCACCCTGACCTGGGCGGCGATCATGTTCCACCGCTCGGCCTCCGCCGAAATCGTCCGTGCCGTCCGGCGCAAGCTTGCTCCCTCGGGGCCGGCGCGACCGATGTCCCACGCGGGTGTCCTGCGGCAACGCCAGCCGGCACCTCCGGTGGTCGAGGGCTATGACGCGGTCACGCTGGACGATCTGGTCCATTCCGCCAAGAACGAACAGGCGCAGGGGCTGGTCGACTTGCTGTTCCGACGGCTGGCGCTGGGCTGGTTTGTCTCGGTGCCGCCGGAATCGGTGGCGCGCGCCGCCGACGCGGTGGCCGGACCGCTTGGCTGGTCAGAAGATCGCAAAGAGGCCGAAATCCGTGCCTACCACGACTACGTGGCGCGTTATCATCTTGATGACAGCAAGACGCCGTGGCGAGCGGCATAATGGCTCCGGGAGTGCTCTTAATCCAGCGGCTCTCCACTGCTGGCGACATTCCTGACAAACGGAAACGTTAGACTCCTTGGCACGTCCGCAATACCCGTTTGTGGTCCGGCATGGCGATGTCTGGCACATCGCTCTGCCCGCCTGTCTGGCATTTGTCACCGAGCCGCTGACCGGCATGGTCGATACTGCCGTCATTGGCCAACTGGGCGATCCAGGCCTTCTGGGCGGTATCTCATTGGGGGCTGTCGCGTTCAACACCATGTTCGCACTTGCGTTTTTCTTGCGGTTCGGCACTGCCGGGCTGACGGCACAGGCGGTCGGAGCCCAGGACCCGAC